>CAYVPO010000007.1:0-35406 GCA_964453825.1 uncultured Holophagales bacterium | reverse complement strand
AGCCGGGACGCGCGGGACGCGGCCGGGCGTCTCGCGCCCCTTCAGCTGGCCGCACGCCGCGGCGGCGCCGAGCCCCTTCGACCAGCGGACGGTCACGTCGACGCCCGAGGCCGCGAGGAGCGCGCCGAAGGCATTCACCTTCTCGTCGGAGGGGCGCGCGAGGCCGGGGAGCCATTCGGGCGATTCGTTCAGCGGGATGAGGTTCACCTTCGACGGGACCCTTCGGGCGAGGCGCGCGAGAGAGCGGGCCGCCTCGGGACCGTCGTTCACGCCGGCGATGAGGACGACCTCGAGCGTGATGCGCCGGCCCGGCTCGAGCGGCCACTCCTCGAGGGCCGCGAAGAGCTCCGCGACGGACCACTGCGCGTTGATCGGCATCAGGCGCGTCCGGAGCGCGTCCTCGGCCGCGGTGAGGGAGACGGCGAGGTTCGGGCGGCGCTCGCGCTTCGCAAGCTCGCGGATCCCGGGGACGATCCCCGCCGTCGAGACGGTCGTCCGCCGTGGCGAGACCTCCGATTCGAGGAGGTCGAGCGTCCTCGAGACGTTCGCGACGTTCAGGAGCGGCTCGCCCATCCCCATGAAGACGACGTTCGCCGCGCGCGGCCCGAAGCCCTTCTCGCGGGCGACGACGAGGTACTGGCCGAGGATCTCGCCGGCCGAAAGGTTCCGTCCGGCCCCCATCCGCCCCGTCACGCAGAACGCGCAGGCCAGCGCGCAGCCCGCCTGCGAGGAGACGCAGACGGTAACGCGCTCACCCGTGCTCGTGGCACGACGGCGCGGGGCGGGGATGAAGACGGCCTCGACCTTCGCCCCGTCCGCGAGACGAAAGAGGAACTTCTCCGCGCCGTCCTCGGCCGCCGTCCGCGTCTCCACGTCCGGCAGGCCGACGACGAACCGCTCGTCGAGCGCCGCGCGGAGCGACGCGGGGAGGTCGGTCATCTCGTCGAAGGTGCGGGCACGCCGTTCCGTCATCCAACGCATCACCTGCGCCGCGCGGAAGCGCTCCCGCGCGAGCGGCGCGAGCGCCTGCGCGAGCTCGTGAGACGAGAGACCGAGGAGAGGGGTCTTCACGTCGGAACCGCGGGGCGCCGGCGCGCTCCCCCGCGTCGGAGCGCGCACGCCCTCAGACCCGCTTCGAGACGGTCGTCCGGAGCGAGACGGCCGTCCCGGTCCGTCGCCGTCCGCGCGGCGCACGGGGGGCGCGCGTCGGGTCGATCCCGAGGGATCGCAGGAAATGGAGGTCCTTCACGTCGATCTTGAACGCCGCCCCCTCCGCCTCCTCGCGGCTCGCGGGGCCTCCCCGCCGGATCGACGGGAGCGCCGCACGGGAGCGGCGGCCCCGGGCGTCGAGGGCGACGGTGGCGTCGAGGACGAGGTACGGCTCGTGCCCCTCCTCGCGGAGGCTCTGCAGGAGGCCGTGCACCTCCGCCGAGGAGGAGACGGCCTCGTTCAGCGCCTTCCCCAGCTGGCGGAGCGCCGCGCGGGTCTTCTCGTCGAGAGCCATCGGTTCGACTCTAGTGCCGCGGAACGGCGCGCGTCAATCTTCGCCGCGGTCGAATCGACGGTCCGCGAGTCGCGCGAGCACCGAGAGGACCTTGCGCGGCGTCGAGAGCGAGATGCGGCGGCGCAGCGTGTCGAGCGGACGGGCGAGGACCTCGCGCGCCACGTCGGCGTAGATGCCGCCCATCATCGTCACCGCGAAGCGGCACTCCCGGTCGACGAGCTCCTTCACCGGCTCGGCCCTCCGGAAGAAGGAGAGCGCGCGGCGCGCCTCGAAGCGGACGAGCTCCGCGGCGGCGGGCGTGCCGCGGAGCGACGCGACGTCCTCCTCCGACACGCCGAAGCGCGCGAGGTCCTCGAGCGGCAGGTAGAGCCGGCCGCGGCCCACGTCCTCGCCGACGTCCCGGACGACGTTCGTCAGCTGGAGCGCCGTCGCGAGGTCGCGCCCGCGCGCCTCGGCCTCGGCGTTCCCGAGGCCGCCGAAGATCGCGAGCGAGATCGTCGAGATCGTCGAGGCCACGAGGTCGCAGTAGCCGAGGAGCTCCTCGAACGTCGCGTAGCGCGCCTTCACGAGGTCCTGCCGGCACCCGGCGAGAAGGCCCAGGAACGCCGTCTTCGGGATCGGGAAGCGCGGGAGCGACCCGGCGAGGGCGATGCCCGCGGCGCTCGACGGGCTTCCGCCGTAGACGGCGTCGAGCTCCTTCTCCCACGCGTCGAGCCGTGCGGGGGCGCCGGACGGGTCCCCCTCGTCGACGGCGTCGTCGGCGACGCGGCACCAGGCGTAGGCCGCGTAGACCGCGTGGCGCCGCTCTCTCGGGAGGAAGCGGAAGCCGACCGAGAAGTTCGCGCCGGCCCGGTGGGTCAGCGCGCGGTTCGCGCGGCGGGCCGCGGAGAGGTCGGGGATCTCGCTCACCCGATCCTCCCCAGCACGACCTCGCGGATCTCCCTCTCGCGCCTCCGGCACCAGTGCTCGGGGAGCCGATGCGCGCAGCGGCCGCGGTTCCGCCAGAGGGCCGTCACGAGCGGTGCGAGGGCGAGGCGGAGCGCGCCCGGCCGATAGAAGCCGCCGAGGACGGCGCGGAAGTCGGCGTGCGCGGCGAGGCGCGCGAAGAACGAGAGCCCGAAGGCGCCTCCGCGCTCGTAGAGGAACCGGTTCACGACGGAGACGCGCTGTCGGCGGCCGAACCTCTCCCGCGCGAGGGCCGCGAAGTCGCCCCCGGCGAGGAGCGCCTCGGCCGCGAGAGCGCCGGAGGAGATCGCGTAGCGCATCCCGAGACCGAAGAGATAGTCCTGGAACGCACCGGCTTCGCCCGCCGCGGGGCGCCCGTCGCGGAGGGCGTCGGAGGCGAGGGCGAAGTTCATGAACGAGTAGGCGTCGCGCGCCCCCTCCATCGGGACGTTCTCGACGGAAAGTAGCTTCTCCTTCGCCTCCGCGAAGTAGCGGTCGATGCCGCCGAGGTCCCTCACGATCGCGCAGCCGAACGTCCCGCGCCCTCCGACCGTGAAGAGGTAGGCGTAGCCGCCCGGGGCGACGGACGGGTCGAAGAGGACGCGGACGCGCGTGACGCCGTCGCTCTCGAAGGCCGTCTCGCGCGCGAGCCCGTCCGGCGTCTGCGGACCGGTCGCCACGAGGTCCGCGTCCTTCGGCTCGAGGCGCGAGCGGAAGCGGACCTCGGCTCCCGACGCGAGGGCGCCGCCGAGAAGCGTCGTGTCGAGCGTTCCCTCGCCCGGGCCGCGCGTCACGAACCAGGCGTACGGCTCTCGCGACGACACCGCGAAGCGCCGCAGCTTCGCGTCGAAGAACTCGGCCGTCGTCGCGGGGACCCAGGCAGGCGCAGGGAGGCCGAGCCGCGCGAAGAGCGCCGGGACCGTCTCGGCCGCGTCCGACGCGTCCTCGATCACCTGCAGGTCGCCGACGAACCGTGCGCCGACCGTGGCGTTCCGCTCGTGGACGACGACGCGCCTCCCGGCCCGCGCGAGGAGCGTGGCGGCGGTCAGGCCGGCGGGGCCGGCCCCGGCGATCGAGAGAGGCGGGAGGTCGGGCACGCGAGGAGCGATTATCGCGGTTCGCCGCCAGAGGCCCCCGCGGCGATCTCGCGACGCTTCCCGGACCCGCGGGCCGCCGCGCACCGGAGGCGCGTTCACGGCACGCCCCGAATTCGCCGGACGATCGGCCGCAGAGACGACTTCGCAGCTCTCCGGACTAAACTCCGGCCCTCTCGGAAAGGCCCCACATGCGCTTCGAATCCCTTCGCCCCCGACTCGAGCCCTTCCTCCTCCGCGTCGAGCGTCCCGGCCGCTACCTCGGCCTCGAGCGGAACGTCGTCCGGAAGGACCTCTTCGCCTCGGAGCTGACGCTCTGTCTCGCGTTCCCCGACGCCTACGAGATCGGGATGAGCCACACGGGGACGAGGATCCTCTACGAGCTCGTCAACCGCCGCGACGGGTGGGCCTGCGAGCGTGCGTACGCCCCCTGGGTCGACCTCGAGGAGGTGATGCGGCGGGAGCGGATACCGCTCTTCTCGATCGAGTCGTGCGCCCCGGTCGCGGACTTCGACGTCCTCGGCTTCTCGCTGCAGAGCGAGCTGAACTACACGAACGTCCCGAACATGCTCGACCTCGCGGGGGTCCCCGTGCTCGCCGTCGAGCGCGGCGACGCCGACCCGGTCGTCGTCGGCGGCGGCCCTTGCGTCGCGAACCCCGAGCCGGTCGCCGATTTCTTCGACGCGTTCCTCCTCGGCGACGCCGAGGAGGCGCTCGGCGTCTTCCTCGAGACGGTCGCGGCGACGCGGGGCCTGCCGCGCCGCGAACGGCTCCTCGCGTTCGCGGCCTGCCCCGGGATCTACGTCCCCTCGCTCTACGACGTGAGCTACGACGGCGACCGGGTCGCCGCGTACACGCCGAACGCCCCGGGCGTCCCGGAGCGGGCGAAGCGGGTCTGGGTCGAGAAGCTCGACCCGTCGGTCTACCCCGAAAGGCCGATGGTCCCCTCGGTCGACATCGTCCAGGACCGCCTCGGCCTCGAGATCATGCGAGGCTGCACGCAGGGGTGCCGCTTCTGCCAGGCGGGCTACTGGTACCGGCCCGTACGCGAGCTCGACCCGGCCGACGTCGCACGGATGACGAAGTCGTTCATCGACGAGGCCGGCTGGTCGGAAGTGGGCCTCCTGTCTCTCTCCTCGGCCGACTACTCGCAGATCGAGCCGCTCGTCGCCTGTCTCGCCCCCGAGCTCGCGAAGACGAAGGTCTCGATCTCGCTCCCGTCGCTCCGGGCAGAGGCGTTCTCCGTCGCTCTCGCCGACGCCGTCTCCGAGGTGCGGAAGTCGGGCTTCACGTTCGCCCCGGAGACCGGCTCCGACCGCCTCCGCCGTGTCATCAACAAGACGTTCACGAACGACGACATGGTGAAGGCCGCGGGCGTCGCGTTCGAGCGGGGCTGGGACCTCATCAAGGTCTACACGATGATCGGCCTCCCCTCCGAGACGACCGCCGACCTCGACGAGCTCGTGACGCTCGTGGCGAACATCCTCGCCGAGGGGCGGAAGAAGGGCGTTCGGGCGACGGTCCACGTCTCCATCGGCTCCTACGTCCCGAAGAGCTTCACGCCCTTCCAATGGTCGGCGTTCGACGGCGTGGAGCGGCTGACGGAGAAGCTCGCCTACCTGAAGGAGAAGTTCCGCCCCGTCCGGGGAGCCAAGCTGAAGTGGCACGAGCCGAAGGAGGCCGAGATCGAGGCGATGCTCTCGCTCGGCGACCGGCGGATGTCGACCGCGCTCCTCGAGGTCTGGAAGCGCGGCGGGAAGTTCGACGGCTGGTCCGAGCACTTCTCCTGGCCGCGCTGGACCGAGGCCCTCGAAGCCGCCGGCATCCCGAAGGCGCGCCACCTGCGCGAGAAGGACCTGAAGGAGACGCTCCCCTGGGACGTCGTCGACGCCTCGATCCGCAAGCCGTTCCTCGTCGTCGAGTGGAAGAAGGCGCTGCAGGAGATGGCGACGGACGACTGCAAGTGGGGCCGCTGCACCGCCTGCGGCGTCCCCGGAAACGGCGAGGACACCGTCCTCGCGAACGGAATGCCCGCCGCGTTCTCGTTCGCGCTCCCCACGCTCGTCGCCGCCCAGCCCGCCGCCCCCGCGCCTGCGGAGGCCGGTTCCGGCTCTCTCCTCCCGTCCGCCTCCGGCGTCGCGAGCGGCGTCGCCGACGCCCGCGACGAGGGGCGCGGCTCCGCCTACGCCGACAAGGCGAAGGGGGCCGCCTACCGGATGAAGGCGACGCCCGACCTCCTCCCGCTCCGCGAGCGGCGCACCTCCCGCGGCGGCGCGAGCGAGAGCGCCGCGATCGCCCGCACGTGGCGGGTCTCCTTCGAGAAGCTCGGCGACGCCCGCTACCTCTCGCACCGGAACGTCATGGACGTCCTCGAGCGGGCGCTGCGCGCCGCCCGCGTGCCGGTCCGGTACACGGAGGGCTTCAACCCGCACATCCGCCTCTCGATGGGGCCTGCGCTCCCGCTCGGCTCCGAGTCGCGCCACGAGCTCTTCGACCTCGACGTCCTCGACGCCCTGACGCCCGAGCACCTCGCGGCCGTGAACGACCGCCTCCCGCCCGGCATGCGGCTCCTCGGCTGGAAGGAGCTGCCGGCCGGCGCGCCCTCGCTCGGGAAGGCCGCAACGGAAGGCGTCTACCGCTTCACGCTCCCGAACGGCGAGGCGATCGTCGAGCGGCTGCGCCTGTCGGGCGAAGGGGCGACGACGCCGAAGCGCCACATCGAGAAGACGTGGGGCCTCGCCGCGGAGGACCAGCACGTCATCCGGGTCGTGCGCGAGGAGACGGTCCTGACGCGCTGATCGCGCGACGGGGAGAGTGCGACATGCCCTTCACCATCCGCTGCCACGCGACGTTCGAGGCCGCCCATCACCTGCGCGACTACGTCGGCGGACCGGAGCCGGTCCACGGGCACTCGTGGAAGGTGGAGGTCGCGCTCGGGACCGACGCGCTCGGCGCGTACGACCTCTCCGTCGACTTCGTCCCGACGGAGAAGCTCGTCCGCGAGCTCGCGTCCCGCCTCCACGACCGCGACCTCAACTCCGTGCCGCCCTTCGACGTCCGGAACCCCACAGCCGAGAACGTCGCGCTCTGGTTCGCGGACGAGGTGCGGAAGGCGGGCGTCCTGGCAGACGGCGTGCGCCTCGAGGAGGTGACGGTCTGGGAGGGACCCAGGAACTCGGTGACGTTCCGGCCTTGAGCCAGCGAGCCCCGGCCTCGGAGCTCCTGTCCGTCCTCTCCTGTCCCGCCTCTCCGCATCTCTCCCGGGGAGTCCTCTTTCTCACCGCTCGCGAGACCGCCAATCGGCACCGGTCCTGGTCGAGTTCCAAGATCGGGAGCTGTCCGGGCCGGAATCGTTCGCCTCGTGAGCCCCGACACTTGCCAGATCGCCAAGGCGACGACAGATTCGCTCCATACCCACATCGGAACCTCGCGAAACCGCGCGGAGCTCCGTCCCGTAACGTCCCGCCGGGCGGGACAGGAAGAAGGAGCGAACCATGTCCTGTCGATCCATCGGAGCCCTGTTCGGGCTCCTGGCTTTCGTTGCACCTCGCGTCTCGGCCGACGAGATTCCCCTCCGCAACTGGACCGTCCCGTCCACGTCGTCCCGGCTCTCCGCGCTCGGCGACATCGGCAACCCCGGCGTCTTCGTCGCGGTGACGCCGTGCCGCGTGGTCGACACGCGGCTCGGGATGGGGTTCAGCGGCGCGTACGGTCCGCCGGCCCTGACCGCTGCAACCCGCACGTTCAACATCGTCGCGTCGGGCTGCACCGGCCTCCCCGCGAACGTCTCCGCGTTCTCCCTGAACTTCACGGTGACGAACACGGCCGGACCCGGCCACATCGTCGCGTGGCCCGCGGGCGGCACGATGCCGAACGTCTCCACGCTCAACTTCCTCGGCGCGCAGACGCTCGCCAACGCCGCGATCGTTCCGGCGGGGTCCGGCACATCCATCTCGGTCGTCGCTGCCGTGAGCAGCACCGACCTGATCATCGACATCAACGGCTACTTCACGAACTACCCGAACGCGAACAAGCAGCTTTTCACCTCCGGGTCCTTCAACGCGGCCGCCGCGATCGTCGGCTTCAACTACTCGAATGCGAGCGGCTCCCACGGCGTCGGGGGCTACGCCGGGGGGACGGGCATCGTCCACGGGTTGCAGGGGGAGATCGGAACCGGAGCGGCCGCCATGTCGGCCGGCGTCCACGGCATCGGCGTCGCCAGCACCACACGGACCTTCGGCGTGTACGGCGAATCCGCGGCGAACGTGAACGACGCTGCCGGCGTCCTCGGTCGTACGACCGTCGGCACGCCTCCGATCATCGACAACCTCGCGTCGGCAGCCGGCGTGCGCGGAGAAGGGGCCAGCAGGGGAGCCATCGGGATCGCGGGACCGTCCGGGGTCGGAGTCCGGGGCTACTCCGTGGACGCGGCCGGCGTCCTCCAGATGCACGGCAGCCTCGGCCAGGGGAACTCCTACGGCGTCTACGCGAACGGCAATCTCGGCGCGACGGGCACGAAGACGTTCGTCGAGCCGCACCCGACCGACGCATCGAAGGTGATCAAGTTCGTCTCGCTCGAGGGGCCGGAGGCCGGGACCTACTTCCGCGGCACCGCGTCCACCCGCGGAGGCGTCTGCGTGATCGAGGTGCCCGAGCCGTTCCGGATGGTGACGGACGAGGAAGGGCTCACGGTCCAGGTGACGACCGTGGGCTCCGGGGCACACGCCTGGGTCGCGAGCGAGTCGCTCGACCGCATCGTCATCCGCTCGAGCGCCGACACGAAGCTCCACTACCTCGTCCAGGGCGTCCGAAAGGCCTACCGCGATTTCGAGCCGGTCGTCCCCGGCGACGAGTTCATGCCGAGGTCGCCCGGAGACACGCTGCCGCTCTGGCTCTCGGAGGAGGGGCGGAGGCGGCTCGTCTCGAACGGCACGTTCCACCCGGACGGCACCGTGAACATGGAGACCGCCGAGCGGGCCGGGTGGGCGCAGCGCTGGCGCGAGGCCGAGCGGGTCCGCGAGTAGCGGGCCGGGTCACGAGGGGCGCCGCGCCGGCGCCCCTCGTGACGCAGGGCTGCGACGGAGGGCATCCGACTCTTCACGTTCCCGAACGGCGGCTCGTGAAGGAGCTCGCCGCCCGCCATTCCGTCGTTCGGGGAGCGCCCACTTTCACTCGGACCGCGTGAGAAGGATCCGCCAGAAGGACGGTCCGTAGACGAGGACGAAGCGCTCACGCTCCTCGGGTGTGGCTCGGGGCGCGCTCTCGAGGCGCTGGAGATATCCCGGGACCGCGGCCTCGGCGACGGCGCGCGATCCGGCAGGGACGTCCGGCAGACGACGGGACAGGGCCTCGCGGATTTCCCGGGCGGAATCCGGCGTCGCGTCGAGGGAAACGCCGGCGAACGTCTCCGGCAGGACGGTCGTCTCGAGACCGGCGGCTGTGAAGAGGTCGCGGTAGGCGTCGATCTCCAGGTAGTGTCCGACCCGGTAGGGAGTGCCGGGGTTCACGACCGAGTAGTACCTCGCAGCCTCGGGCCGCTCCAGAAGGACGACGCCGAAGAGCTGAAATTGCCCGTCGCGGAGGACGAACGGCGGGTGGTTCCGGCTCGGGATCTCGAGCTACGCGAGACCACCGGGTCGGAGGACGGTAGAGATGAAGCGGACGAGCGCGGCAGGATCCTCGACGTGCTCGATGACGTCGTTGCACGTGACCCGGTCGAATCGCCGCCGGAACCTCTCCGCGACCTCCGGTTGGGTCGCGTCGCTCTCGACGAGGGCCGCCACCACGCCTTCGTCCTCCAGGTCGAGGCGGCCGAGGGCGAGGAGGGCCGGGTCGACGTCGATTCCCGTCGCCCTCGCGCCCGCCCGGGAGAACGCCACGACGACCCCCCGTAGGCGCAGCCGACGTCCAGCGACGCCATCCCCGCGACGGGGCCGAATCGCTCCATCAGCCTCAGCACGTCCTGGCCGCGTTCGTTCGTCGTGATCGCGAACTGGAAGGACATGTCGACGACGGCGGTCTCGGCGAAGGGCGAGAGATGCCGGGCGAGCGCGAGGAAGAACCGATCCCGTCCCGGCCGTCGGTAGCGGGCGAACCGCTCGGCGAGCCTTTCCGCACCGCGCCCCTCTGCGCTCGGCGCGTCGGGGCGTCGGGGCGTCGGGGCGTGCGGAAGCTCCCACGTCCGGGCCGGCCGTCACCGGGGTCGCAGGTCCCGTCGTCCCCCGATCTTCGCTCCCGCCCGAACGCCGAGGCAGGCGGGCCCGGACGGCCCAGTAGAGTGACGCGAGCTTCCACCAACGCATCCTGAGGATGCCGTCGAGCTCGGCCCGAAGCCGTCCGAGGGTCGCGTCTCTCTCGACGACCTGGCGCTGCGCGACCTCCAGCCGGTTTCTCTGGTCCGCGAGGGTGGCCTCGCTCGAGGCGTCCCGCTCGAGGGGCGCTCCGCTCCCGGCAGGCATCGCCCCCCCCACTCGACGAGACTCCGACGCCCCGCCCGCCCCGCTATCTTCCGCCCGTCGCGCTCCCGAACGAAGGGAGCGCCAGGTCGACGCCCGCCTTCGCGGCCTCGGGCATCTCTTCGGGAGCGACCGCGGGGCGCGGCCGGTAGGTCGGGAGCGGGACCGCCTTGCCTCCCGCGTAGATCGGGTGCCTCCCCTTGTCGCGGTACCAGTCGGCGAGCGTGGCCGTCTGGTGCATCTCCTCGATGATCTGCCTCCACCCGGCGCCCGTGTTGTAGGCGCAGAAGGAAATCTCGCCGAGCTGCGTCCCGTACGGGATGATGCACATCTCCGTCCGGCGGAAGTCGTAGTTGAAGAGGTCCTGGAACCACATCCCGGCGACGAGGAGGACGCGCCAGGGGTAGCGGCCCGACTTCGCGATCCCCATCGACTTGCCGGTGTGGCCGTCCATGATCCGGAGCGTCTCGAGGACGCCGAGGTTCTTCGGCACGCCCGCGGGACGGATGTTGCGCGCCGTGGCGAGGATCGCCTGGAGGACGGTGAGGAAGCGCCCGCGCGCGGCGTCGGTGATGACGGTCAGGTCGCGCAGGAGCCGGTCGACGTCGAGGAGCTGGGTCACGGGGACGGCGTCGCCGCTCTTCTCGTGGACGAGGACCATCGTCGCGATGCCGCAGTTCGGGTGGCAGCCGCACTTCAGCGAGCCCCACTCGGCCTCGAGGCCACCGAGGAGGTCGCGCAGGTCGGAGAACGGGCCGGAGGCCGAGAGCGGGAACCAGTCGCGCATCGGCTCGCCGAGGCCCGCCTGGGCCTTCACGTCGTTTGCGAGGTGCGAGAGCGTGTAGCGCTGCTTCTTCCGGGTCTCGTCGTCGACCTCTTCGTCCCGCCCGGTGAACGAGACCGGCTGGAAGGAGAGGGCGTTGATCTTGTCGATGTTCTCGATCGCGAACCGGATGATGTCGCCGACCTGGTCGTTGTTGATCGAGTTGACGATCGTGATGACGAGCGTCACGTCGACGCCGGCGGCCTTCAGGTTCTCGAGCGCGCGCAGCTTGACGTCGTAGAGGTTCGAGACGCCCCGGTGCTGGTTGTGCTCGTTGCCGACCCCGTCGAACTGGAGGTAGACGAGCCGGAGCCCCGCCTCCGCCGCGGCCTTGGCGAAGCCGGGCTCCTGCGCGAATCGGACGCCGTTGGAGGCGCACTGGACCGCGAAGTAGCCGATCTCCTTCGAGTAGCGGATCGCCTCGAGGAAGTGCGGCGAGAGCGTCGGCTCGCCGCCCGAGAACTGGACGGAAAGCTGCCGCCGCGGCTGGATCGACGCGGCGTTGTCGAGGATCTGCTTCACGTCGTCCCAGGTCAGCTCGTGGACGTAGCCGACCTGGTTCGCGTCCATGAAGCAGGGGTTGCACATCATGTTGCAGCGGTTCGTCAGGTCGACCGTCAGGACCGCGCCGCGGCCGTAGCGCATCGACGACGAGCCGTGCCCGTGGAGCTCGTCCTTGCCGATCTTCACGTCCCGCCCGAAGAAGTTCCCCTCGAGGCGGCGGTAGAAGTCGACGTCGTTCGACATCAGGTCCTCGAACGTGCCGTGCTTCGGGCACGTCTTGACCATCCAGATCTCCTGGCCGCGCTGGACGATGTCGGCCGGGATCTCGCCGGGGTGTCCGTCGATCAGGGCCTTCAGGTCCTCCTGCCCCTTCACGATCGCCTCGCGGACCTCCCGCGTGCAGACGGGACAGAGGGAGTCGGTCCTCCGCGGAAAGCCGAGCGGCGGCTTCGTGCGCTCGTGGCTCTTCGGCAACGGCTCGGGCGACCACGCCGGGTGGAAGGAGCGGGCCGGGACCTTCCGGTTGACCCACTGGAAACCCTTCCAGGCGGCGTCCGCGGCACCTCGCACCGTCGAATAGAAGGCCTCGCGCATCATTTCTCGGATCCTCCCTCAACGGCGACGCCAACCCGCTCCGCGGGAGCGGCTCGCCGCCTGGCACACATAGCCGGGCAGAATAGCATTCCGGTCCTCCTCAGAGCCCGTAGCGGGCCGGGGCGAACGCAGCGGCCGGAATCGGCGGCTCCTGCCCGGTGACGAGGTCGGCGGCGACGCGCGCCGCGGCGGGCGCCAGGAGCAGCTCGTCGCTCCCCCAGGCCGTCGCCAGGAAGAGCCCCTCGACGTCCGTCTCTCCCGCCAGGGGAAGACCGTCCGGCGTCCGGAGCTCGAGCGCGGAGCCGGACTCGCCCGCGTCCCAGGCCGTCGAGGCCGGGACGAGCCGCCGGAGCTCCTCGAGGAGGGACGCGAGGCGGCCCGCGCCGCACCGGACCGTCCGGCCGTCTCGCCCGGCCCGGCCGAGCGCGACGAACGTCCCGTCCCGGCGGGGAACGAGGCGGACCCCGCTCGAGACGAGGAGCCGGCCGGGTCGATCCGGGTCCGAGGAGGCGTCGAGGCGGAGCCAGGGCCGCGCGGAAGCATCGAGCGGGAAGGGAGGCAGCCCGGCCTCGCCGCGCTCGACCGCTTCTCCCTCCGCGAGGACGACCGCGGCGGCCGGGAGGAAGCCAGCCGGCGTCTCGACCCCGGAGACCCGCCCTCCGGTCCGGGCGACGACGCGGGCGCCGGTCCCCTCGAGGAGCCGGACGCCGGCGGCCCGACCGGCCAGGACGAGAGCCCGGCCGATCCGCCGCGCCCTCGCCACCCCGTCGCGCGGGAACGAGAAAGCCGCCCGGAGCTCCGGCGCGAGCGCAGGCTCGCGGCCTCGCGCCTCCTCGGGCTCCAGGACCTCGAACGGTACTCCGCGCTTTCGCTGCGCGTCGAGCGCCCGGTCGAGGAGCACTTCCTCCGGCTCGTCGAACGCCACCGTCAGGGCCCCGCGCTCGTCGTATTCGGCCGGGACCCCGGTCGCCTCCTCGAGAGCCGACAGCCAGTCCGGGAAGAGGTCGCGGGCGAAGAGCGCCAGCCGACCCCGCGCCTCGGGGATCGCTCCCTCCACGAAAGCCTGGGCCGCGACGGGGGCGCCGGGCCCGGCCGGGAGGCCGACTCGCCCGGAGGCGAGGAGGACGACGGACTGGTCGCGTCGCGCGAGCTCCAGGGCGATGGCGGCCGCCGCCAGCCCTGCGCCGCAGACGACGGCGTCCGCGGCGGAGAGGGTCCGCGTCACTCGACCCGTCCTTCCGCGGCGAGGACGGCGCCCCGCCCGGCGATCTCCGGCGGCCCCCAGCGCCGCTCCACGCGGGCGAGGACGGCGCGCCCGACGGCCCGGACCGCGACGTAGTTCAGGGCCGCCGAGGCGGCGATCCCGGCGATCGGGATCAGGTGCGCGAGCGGGCGCCCGGCGGCGCGAACGGCGAGCCGCGTCGCGAGCGATTCAGCCAGTCCGACCGTGAGCCGTCGCCCGACCGAAAGGCCGGCGCCGGCGGCGAGACCGGCGACGATCTCGAGGGCGCGATCCTCCGGGTCCAGCTCCGCCCCGTACAGGAGGTGCAGCCCGACGATCAGGCGGCTCTGCAGGACGATCAGGGTCGTCAGCTCGGGGGCCGTCGCCGCGACGGCCGCCCACCCCGGCGGGACGCTCGCCGCCGCGCCGACGAGCGCGGCCCTCCGGGCCGTCGACTCGACCATCAGCGCCGCCTTCCTCCGCGTCGAGAGGTCGGGATGGCGATCCGAAAGCTCCCGGACGCCGGCGCGGATCCTCTCCACGTCGAGATCCTTCGAGGCGCGTCGGACGAGGGACAGGAAAGGCTCGGCGATCTTCACGTCGGCTCCGTCGAAGTATCATCCCCCCCGCCCCGCCGCCGGAACAAGGCGGCGCCGGCGATGGCCGCCGGAGGAAGAAGGAGGTCCCGTGCACGCGATCCGCCCAGTCCGTTTCGCCCTCGCCCTCTCGCTCGGTCTCGCTCTCGCGGGAACCGCGTTCCCCTCCCTCGCGGCCACCCCTCAGAAGAAGGGCGCACCGCCCCGGAAGGCCGCGCCGAAGAAGGAGAAGAAGGTGTCGTCCAGCCCGCGCGACTATGCGAAGACCCTCGCCGTCCTGAAAACCTCCCAGGGAGAGGTCACGATCCGGTTCTTCTTCGACAAGGCCCCGGGCCACGTGAAGAACTTCGTCGACCTCGCCGCGCGGGGCTTCTACGACGGCACGCTCTTCCACCGCGTCATCCCGGGCTTCATGGTCCAGGGCGGCGACCCGCTCACGAAGGACCCGGGCAAGAGCTCGCTCTTCGGAACCGGCGGGAACACCGACAAGGCGGGCAAGCCGGTCAACGTCAAGGCGGAGTTCAACGACGTGAGCCACAAGCGGGGGATCCTCTCGATGGCCCGCGCGAGCGACCCGGACTCGGCCTCGTCCCAGTTCTTCCTCGTCGTCAAGGACTCGCCGTTTCTCGACAGGCAGTACACCGCGTTCGGCGAGGTCGTGAAGGGGCTCGAGGTCCTCGACAAGCTCGTGACGGAGTCGAGCTCCGACACGTCCGACCCGCGCAGCGGCGGCAAGCCCCGCGCCTACCAGAAGATCCTCTCGGTCGAGCTCGTCGCCGAGGCGGCGCCCGGCCCCGCGTGACGCTTCCTGCCCCCGCCGTCCCGGAGGCGCGCGTCCTCGCGGCCTGCTCCCGGTTCGGACTTCCGGAGGCCGGGCCGTTCCAGGTCCTGGCCGGGGACGTCGGCCAGAGGAGGTACGTCCGCCTCCGGACCTGGGCCGACGCGACGGTCGTCCTCGTCCTCTACCCCGATCCGTCCTCGCCGGCGCAGGAAAAGTGGCGCCGGATCGGGGAGGCCCTCGGCCACGAGGGCCTGCGCGTCCCGGCCCTCCTCGACGACGACCCCGAGTCCGGTACGGCGCTCGTCGAGGACCTCGGCGACCGCGACCTGGCGGCGGAGCTCCGCGAGGCGACCCCCGGAGAGCGCGGACGCCTGATCGAGGAGGCCGAGGAGCTCCTCGCCCCGCTCCGCGGGATGTCGCGCGAGGCCGCGCTCCTCAACCCGCCGTTCGACGCCGCGTTTTTCGTCTCGGAGCTCGCGCACACGCGCCGCTGGGCGCTCGAGGACGACGGAGCGCGCCCGCTCCCCCCGGATCGGGCCGCCGGGTGGGAGGAGCTCGCGACGAGTCTCGCCCGGGAGGCGGCGGACGCCTCGCGGGTCGGAGGGCTCGTCCCGACGCACCGCGATTTCCACGCGAACAACCTGATGCGCACTCCCGAGGGGGCCCTGGCCCTGATCGACTTCCAGGACCTGCGCCTCGGACATCCCGACTACGACCCCGTCTCCCTCCGCTTCGAGCGCGCCGGGGCGCTCGTGTCGTCGAGTGGAGTCGACCGGAGCGAAGCCGTTCTCCTCCAGCGGGCCTGGAAGGTCCTCGGGACGTTCGAGAAGATGCTCGCGCTCGGGCGGGAGGTCTACCGGCCCCACCGGGACGCCGCTCTCCTCACGATCCGGGAGCGGACCCGCCCCGACGGCCCCTGGGCGCCGCTTCTCGCCTTCCTGCCCGGCTGAACGGGTATCATTCCCGCCCTCAGGAGGCCTACGTGCCCAACCTCGGAATCCCGGAACTTCTGATCCTCCTCTTCATCGTCGTCCTCCTCTTCGGCGTCGGGAAGCTCCCGCAGCTCGGGAAGGGGATCGGCGAGGGGATCCGCAACTTCAAGCAGGCCATCAAGGACGGCGGGCAGGACTCCGAGAAGAAGGCCCCCCCGACCGGCAACGGCTCCGAGAACGGGCCCTCCGCCCCGAAGTGACCTCCGGCCGCCGCCGGGCGCCGGAATAGCGGGCCGCGCTCCGGCGTTTTCCTCGCCGGGAATGCGTGCCCGCGCCCCGGGAACCGGAGAAGACCGGCCCGCGCGGCCCGCCCCACGGGAGTCGCCAGCATGAAGATCGCCAAGCGCGTCTTTCTCTTCCTCGCCGTCAACGTCCTGGTCGTCGCGACGATCTCGGTCGTCCTGAGCCTCCTCGGCGTCCGGCCGTACCTGAACGCCTACGGCCTCGACCTGAAGGCCCTCGCCGTCTTCTGCCTCGTCTGGGGCTTCGGCGGCGCCTTCATCTCGCTCGCCCTCTCGCGGGTCATGGCGAAGTGGGGGATGGGCGTGAAGCTCGTCGACCCGTCGACGGCCGACCCCGGCGCACAGGAGCTCGTTTCCACCGTCCACCGCCTCGCGCAGGCCGCCGGGCTCCGGACGATGCCGCAGGTCGGCGTCTACGACTCCGACGAGGTCAACGCCTTCGCGACCGGCCCGACGAAGAACCGGGCGCTCGTCGCCGTCTCCACGGGCCTCCTCCGGCGGATGCGGCGCGAGGAGGTCGAGGGGGTCCTCGGCCACGAGATCGCCCACGTCGCGAACGGCGACATGGTGACGATGACGCTCGTGCAGGGCGTCGTGAACGCCTTCACGATGTTCCTCGCCCGGGTCCTCGCGTTCTTCGTGGCGCAGCTCTTCCGCCGCGGCGACGAGGAGGGAGGCGGCGTTTCTCACCTCGTCTACTTCGTCGCGACGCTCGTCTTCGACATCGCCTTCTCGATCCTCGGCTCCTTCGTCGTCGCCTGGTTCTCGCGCCTGCGCGAGTTCCGCGCCGACGCCGGCGGGGCGCAGATCGCCGGCCGCGACCGGATGATCGGGGCGCTCGAGGCGCTGCAGCGCACCACGGGCATCGTCGACCCGTCGGACCGCAACGCGGCCGTCCAGACGCTCAAGATCTCGGGCCACCCGAAGGGGCTCATGCGGTTCCTCTCGACGCACCCGCCGCTCGAGACGCGCATCGCCCGCCTGAAGGCGCTCGCGTAGAGAACGGTCCGTCCCGAGACGCCCGAGAGGCCGACGCGGCGCGTCGGCCTCTCTTCGTCTGCGGCTCCCGGCGCGGGGCCGAGACGGCTCGGGGGAGGCACGGTGCGCCTCCCCCGTCTCGTTTTCGTCCTGGATCGAGCCCCGGCGATCCCGGCTCTCGCCGGGACCCGCGGCTCACGCGTGGTCGCGGCGCTTCGGGAGGGGCTTCAGACGGAGCAGCGAGATCTTCGCGCGGAGCGTGTTCCGGTGGATCCCGAGGGACTTCGCGGCCTGGCCCATGTTCCCGGAGGCCCGGGTCACGGCCGTGGCGACGTACTTCCTCTCGAACTCCTTCCTCGCCGTCTCGAGGGGGATCCCCTTGGAAACGAGCTCGTCGATGATCCGCTGGAGCTGGCCGTCGAGCATCACGGTGACCTCATCCTCCTCGTCGAAAAGGAGCCCGCGTCGGGCGAAAGGGACGGCAACTTATCACGCCGACGCGCGGAGCGGAACCTCTCGGAGCAGCGCGCGACGGGGCCGCGGAGGCGGCCGCACGGTCTCTCGCTACTTCAGCTCGACGAAGTCGCCGGCCCTCATCGAGTCGACCATGGACGTGATCTTCGCGACGCAGGTCTTCCCCTTCGTCCAGAGGACCGCGGCCTCGCCGAGGAGCGTCCGGATCGTGCCGCTGTCGTTCCGCGTGCGGAAGACGGTCAGGAAGTCTCCCGGGTAGAGACCGTCGTCCTCGCCGAGGTCGAGGAAGACGACCGAGTCGGTTCCGACCGGCGTCGCCCGGTCCTTCACCTCGACGATACGGCCCGTCACCTTGCCGGACGCGGGGTCGCACTGCGTGAGCGGCGCGCTCGCGCGGACGAGCGGGATCGGGATCGGCTCGAACGGGATCAGGCGATCGCCGAGAAAGGTCGGCTCGCACGACTCGGTGATCTCGAGGATCGCCGAGTCGTCCTGGACGCAGACGACCTTCGCCCGCGCGGGCGACTCGTAGAAGCGCCCGACCGTCGCGGTGTACGAGCCCCACCGGTAGACCTCGTGCGCCGGGCGGATCACCTGGAACTCCTGCCCCGCCATCAGGCCGGCGCGAGCGCCGACGTCGGAGTAGACGATGTCGCCGACGCCGAACATCTGCCGGCTGTCCTCGTACTCCGCGGCGACGATCCGCCCTGTCACGGGCTCCTCGTCGGCCCCGATCCAGCCGGCGCAGTAGACGTCGTCTTCCCATCCGACCGGGAACGGCGCGGACGTGGAGGTCCTCTCCGTGGGGGCCTGCTCGATCATCGCGGGAGCCTCGACGGCTTCCTGCGGCACCGGCACAGGCGCAGCCTCCGGGAGGCGCGTCGGTCCGACGGCTCCGGCGGGGAGAGAGATTGCGGCACAGGCGAGGACGACCATCGCGGGAACGAACGCGCGCTTCACGGCTCCGACCTCCTCGAGGACGCCGCGGTGCGACCGCGCCCGACGGCCTCGGCTCGATTCTTCCGGACTATCGGCGCTAAGTTACCGCAACGCCGACGTTTCTCAAAGCCCCGTCGCGGCTGCGGCCGCGACGGGGGTCTCCGGAAGGCGGGGCACCTTCCGGAGGAACCGGCTCTCGGGGTGGTCCCGGCGCAGCCGGTCGAACAGGGCCCGGGCGTCCTCGGTCCGGCCGAGGCGACGGTCGGTCTGCCCGGCCCAGTAGAGCGCCTTCTCCATTCCCGAGTACTCGGGGAAGGCCAGGAAGAGCCCTTCGAAACGGCTCCGGGCGGCCTGCCAGGCCCCCCGCCGGTAGTAGAAGCGGGCGACGAGGTACTCGTGCTCGGCCAGGAGGTCGAGCATCGCCTTGTACCGGGCCCGCGCCTCGAACGCGTAGGGCGAGCTCGGGTAGTTCACGATGAGCTCGCTGTAGCTCTGGGCCGCGAGCCGCGTGTTCCCCTGCTCGCGGTCGGGTCTCTCGGCCTGGCGGTCGGAGACCTGCGCGAGGCGGAAGAGGGCGTAGTCCGACCTCGGGTGGGAGGGGTAGCGGCTCCGGAAGTCCTTGAAGCGGGCCTGCGCCTCGGCGTACGCCGTCGCGGACTTCTCCTCGAGGAAGGAGTCGGCGAGGCGAAGCGCGGCCTGCTTGCCGAGCGGGTCGTTCGCGTAGTTCTCGGCCACGAAGCGGAGGTACTGCCGCCCGGTCTCGAACTTTCTCTTTCCGACGAGGGCATCCCCCTGCGCGTAGGCGTCCTCCTTCGACATCGTCAGCAGCTCCCTCGTCACGCGGGACGGGTCGCTGGAGGAGCAGCCGCTCCCTCCGAGGACGGCGAGGCCGAGGACGACGGGCGCGAGGCAGGTGCGATGGGCCATTCTCTTCTCCGGATTCAGCCCGGCAGCGGCTCGGGCGAGGCGACGACGAAGGACAGGGTGTCGCGAAGGCCGACGGGAGCCCCGGCGAGCGGATACTGGCGCAGGATCGTCCCGGCGGCGGCGCCCTCGTAGGGCTGGGCCTTGACTCCCCCGAGGCGGAAGCCGCGGGCCTCGAAGGCGAGGCGGACCCGCTCGAAGTCGCGGCCGATCAGGTCGGGCATCACGTAGAGGACGTCGGGAGCGCCCCGGTTGACGAGGACGTCGACGGGAGTCTCCGGCTCGGTGCGCGCTCCCGGGACGACTCCCTGGGCGACGACTCCCTGCGGACCGGGCATCCGCGCGGCGGAGACCGCGCCCTCGACGAGACCATCCCGGGCCAGCGCGAGGGCGGCCGTCCGGGCCGTCAGGCCGGCGAGGTCCGGAGTCCGGATGACCCGGGGGCCGAGGGAGAGAAAGACCCGGAGGTCCTGGCCCGCCTTCACGGCCATGCCGGCCGACGGGCTCTGCCCCCGGACCCTGTGGGCCGGGATCTCCTCGTCGAACCCTTCCTGCGAGGGGTCGACGACGACACGGAGGCCTCGCTCGGCCGCGAGGGCCGTCGCCTCGTCGACCGACCTCCCCGTCAGGTCGGGGACCTCCTCCGCCTTTCCGAGGACGAACCGGGAGAACGAGACCCACGCGGTCGCTCCGAGGATCCCGGCGAGGAGGAGGGCGTAGAGGATCCGTGCCAGAACGCCGCTCATTCGCGCGGACTTTAGCAGGGGGCGTGCCTTGACCCGACCCCCCGGGGCGAGGAGACTCCGTCTCCATGGTCGAAACCCCTCGGATGACGAGGTCCCGTGGCCCGGCCTCCTCACCGGCCCTCCCGCTCGCGCGGGCGGACCTCCACGTGCACACCAACGCCTCCATCTTCAAGTACTTCAAGGCTGCGAACAGCCACGACTCGTACAACGACCCGGAGGAGGTCTACCGGCTCGCGAAGGCCCGCGGGATGGATTTCGTCACGTTCTCCGACCACGACACCGTGGAAGCGTGCCTGAGGTTCCAGGACCGCCACCCCGACCGGACCGATTTCTTCGTCTCCGTCGAGGTCGAGACCTGGTTCCCGAAGACGGGACACCGGATCCACATCAACGTCTTCGACCTGACCCGCCAGCAGCACGCCGTCATCGACCGGAAGAGGAAGAGCATCTTCGACCTCGTCGAGTACCTTCGGGCGGAGGACCTTCTCTTCTCGGCGAACCACCTCTTCCAGTCGTACCGGATGCGCCAGGCCCCGGAGGTCTTCGTCGAGACGATGCTCTCCCTCTTCGACGTCTTCGAGGTGAAGAACGGCTCGATGGCGTACCAGCACAACGCCCTCGTCGAGGACCTTCTCGTCGTCGCGAAGGAGAAGAAGGGAAACCTCGCGCTCGTCGGCGGCTCCGACGCCCACACCTACCCGCCGATCGCCTCGGTCTTCACGATGGCCCCCGGAAAGACCTGGAAGGAGTTCCTCGCGGCGATCCGGCGAGGCGAGTGCCTCTCGTGGGGCTCGGAGATGGGCTTCACGAAGGTCCTCGGCGACGTCTACCGGAGCATCGGCATCCACTACCGGCAGGTGGCGAACCTCCGGAACCCCGAGTACACGCCCCGCGAGAAGGCCCAGCACCTCTTCTTCTCGCTCGCGTCGATCCCGATCTTCGCGGCCGGCCTCCCAGCGGCGGTCTTCGGCCTCAACTACGCCAAGCAGGTCGCTCTCTCGAAGAACCTCAAACGGCGCTTCGCCCGCACGGGGCTCTCCCGCTCGAGGGAGGCTTGACGGCTCGCGGCGCCGGGCGCGGCCCCCTCGTCGGGGCGCACATGAGCGCTGCAGGAGGCCTCGTCCGCGCGGTCGAGCGCGCCGTCGACGCGGGATGCCGGACCCTGCAGGTCTTCACGAAGAACTCGAACCAGTGGGACGGCAAGCCGGTCGTCGCAGCCGACGCCGCCGCGTTCCGGAAGGCCGCGGCCGACGCCGGAATCGCCCCGCTCGTCTCCCACTCGGCCTACCTCATCAACCTCGCCTCGCCCGACCCCGTCGTCCGCACCCGCTCCGTCGGTGCGCTCGTCGACGAGATCGAGCGGTGCGACGCGCACGGCATCCCGTACCTCGTCCTCCACCCCGGCTCCCACGGCGGGGACGGCGAGGAGACGGGCCTCGACCGGATCGCCCGCGGCCTCGACGAAGCCGCGGCCAGGACGCCGGCGTCGGGCACGACCGTCCTGCTCGAAACGGCCGCCGGGCAGGGCGCATGCCTCGGCCACGCCTTCGCCCACCTCGCCGCGATCCTCGCCCGCTCCGAAAGCCGGCCGCGGCTCGCCCTCTGCTTCGACACCTGCCACGTCCACGCCGCGGGGTACGACGTCGTCTCGAAGGACGGCTGGCGGAAGACGCTCGACGAGCTCGACGCCGCCTGCGGCCTCGGCCTCGTCCGGGTGATCCACGCGAACGACTCGAAGAAGGAGCGCGGCTGTCGCGTCGATCGGCACGAGCGGATCGGTCACGGCGCCATCGGCGCGAAGGGCTTCGCGAACCTGATGAACGAGCCCGCTTTCGAGCACGTCCCGAAGATCCTCGAAACCCCGAAGGACGAGGAGGGGGCGTGGGACCGGGAGGGGCTCGCGGCGCTTCGGAAGCTCGCGCGGCGGAAGGGTCCGAAGTAGAGACGTAGGGGCCGGGCTCCCCCGGTCAGCCGCGCTCCTTCCACTCCTCCGTCGCTTCGACGAGGGCCGAGACGATTCCGGGCTCGTCGGCGGAGTGCCCGGAGGCGGGGACGATCACGAGGCGCGAGCCGGGCCAGGCCCTGTGAAGGTCCCAGGCGGAGACGGCCGGACAGACCATGTCGTAGCGCCCCTGGACGATGACGCAGGGGAGGTGCCGGACCTTCTCGACGTCGCGCAGGAGCTGTTCCTCCGAGGCGAGGAACGCGCCGTTCACGAAGTAGTGGGCTTCGATCCGCGCGAGGGCGATCTCCGCCGGCACGTCCTCCTCGGCCACCGAGTAGTGCCGCGCGACGAGGTACGAGCCGAGCTCCTCCCAGCGATTCCAGGCGAGGGCCGCCTGGCGGCGGACGGCGGGGTCCTCCGCGTTCAGGCGGCGGTGGTAGGCCGCGAGGACGTCGGAGCGTTCGGAATCGTCGAGGATCGCGAGGAACTCCGCCCACCCGTCGGGAAAGACCCGCTGCGCCCCGCCCCCGAACGTCCAGAGGACCTCCGACTTCCGGGAGAGGAAGATCCCGCGGAGGATCAGCCCCGTGCAACGCTCCGGGTGCGCCTCGGCGTAGGCGAGGCCGAGCGTCGAGCCCCAGGAGCCGCCGAAGACGAGCCATTTCTCGATCCCGAGCCGCTCGCGGATCCGCTCCGCGTCGGCGACCAGGTCCCGGGTCGTGTTCTCCCGCAGCTCGCCGAGCGGCGTCGAGCGGCCCGATCCGCGCTGGTCGAAAAGGACCACCCGGTAGGCCGCCGGGTCGAAGAACCGGCGGTGGAGCGGCGAGAGCCCCGCGCCCGGGCCGCCGTGGAAGAAGATGACGGGCACGCCGTCCGGGCTGCCGCTCTGCTCGACGTGGAGCTCGTGCAGGTCGGAGACGCGGAGGCGGAAGGAGTCGAACGGCTCGATGGGGGGAAACAGTTCCGGCACGGCGAGACTATACGGCGGACCGGAGAATCGGTTCGGCGGTACGTTTGCAGCCCCCCGGCGGCGCCCGCCTTACGTAAACTCCGTCGCCATGCCGACGGCCACTGCCAGGAAATCGTCCGCCCGATCCGCCAGGAAGGGTCCCCGCACCCCCGACCGCTTCGCGGAGGCGGAGGAGCTCTACGGGATCGACGCCTGGGGGAAGGGGTTCTTCTCCATCTCCGACGACGGGCACCTCCTCGTCCACCCGACGCGCGAGGGGCACCGCTTCGCCGACCTGAAGGACATCGTCGACGAGGTCGGCGGGAGGGGCATCACCCCTCCGATGATCATCCGCTTCCCGCAGATCCTCGCGTCGTCGGTGCGGGAGCTGAACGAGGCCTTCGGGAAGGCGATCAAGGAGTTCGGGTACGACGGCGATTACCGCGGCGTCTTCCCGATCAAGGTGAACCAGAAGAAGGTCGTCGTCCACGAGATCATCGAGGCGGGCCGCAAGTACGGCTACGGCCTCGAGGCGGGGTCGAAGCCCGAGCTGATCGCCGCCCTCTCGCAGGACCTCGGCCCCGAGTGCCTCATCACGACGAACGGCTACAAGGACGAGGCGTTCATCCGGCTCGCCCTCGACGGCGTGAAGATGGGCCGGAACGTCATCCTCACCCTCGAGAAGGTCTCCGAGCTCGAGAGGATCCTCGAGGTCGCGAAGAAGCGCGGCGTGAAGCCCCTCGTCGGCATGCGCGCGAAGCTCTACGCGCGCGGCTCCGGCAAGTGGGCCAAGTCGGGGGGCGAGGCGGCGAAGTTCGGCCTGACGACGACCGAGATGCTCGAGGCGATCGAGATCCTGAAGTCGAAGCGGATGCTCGACTCCCTCGTCATGCTCCACTTCCACATCGGCTCGCAGATCACCGACATCCGGAAGATCAAGGACGCGATCCGCGAGGCGGGGCGCGTCTACGCGAAGCTGAGCCGCTCCGGCGTCGAGGTCCGCTACCTGAACCTCGGCGGCGGCCTCGGCGTCGACTACGACGGCTCGAAGACCTCGTTCGACTCCTCGATGAACTACACCGTCCAGGAGTACGCGAACGACGTCGTCTACAACATCAGGACGATCTGCGAGGACGAGAAGGTCCCGGTGCCGACGCTCGTGACCGAGTCGGGGCGGGCCGTGACGGCGTACCACTCCGTCCTCGTCTCGAACGTCCTCGACGTGGCCGACAAGATCGAGCAGGACAAGACGGTCACGCTGAGCGGCGACGAGAACCACGTCGTCCGCGAGCTCTGGGACGTCTTCAAAGGCGTGACGGCGAAGAACGTCCGCGAGAGCTACCACGACGCCCTCCAGTACAAGGAGGAGCTCTTCACGCTCTTCAACCTCGGCTACGTCTCGCTCGAGGACCGCTCGAAGGGCGAGATCCTCTTCTGGGACGTCTGCGACAAGATCCGGAGGCACCTGAAGGGGCTCCGGGAGATCCCGGAGGAGTTCGAGGACCTCGAGCGCGAGCTCTCCGACAAGTACGTCGTCAACTTCTCCGTCTTCCAGTCGGTCCCCGACTCGTGGGCGATCGACCAGCTCTTCCCGATCCTCCCGATCCACCGGCTCCGCGAGAAGCCGGGCGAGATCGCGACCCTCGCCGACATCACCTGCGACTCGGACGGGAAGATCGAGAAGTTCATCGACCTGCGCGACATCAAGGAGTTCCTCCCGCTCCACTCCTGGAAGCGCTCGCAGCCCTACTACCTCGCCTTCTGCCTCGTCGGCGCCTACCAGGACGTCCTCGGCGACCTCCACAACCTCTTCGGCGAGGCGCACGAGGTCCTCGTCGCCGTCGACGAGGAGAACCGGACGCGCATCCTCGACCTCCTGCCGGGCGAGACGTGCGAGCGGGTCCTCTCGTACATGAACTACGAGCGGTCCGAGATCCTCGAGGGGATCTGGAAGCAGCTTCGCAAGGCCGTGGACAAGGACCGCGTCCGCGAGGCCGAGGCCAAGTCGATCGCGAAGGACTTCGAGGTCGCCCTCTCGCACTACACCTACCTCGAGGAATAGCGGGGAGAGGCGACCGCCGCTGGCGGGGCGGGGCGGGGCGGCGTACGCTCTCGGGCGTGGAGACCCTGACCCCGCCCTACCTGCTGCTGGCCGCGCCGGTCCTCTCGGACCCGAACTTCGAGAAGACGGTCGTCCTGATGGGCCACCACACCGAAGAAGGGGCGGTCGGCTGGGTCGTGAACCGCCTCGTCGACGGCGGGGCGAAGGCGCTCCTCCCGGACGAGGTCGCCCGGACGATCCACCCCGACACGCCGCTCCGCATCGGCGGGCCCGTCGCGACGCCCGGGCTCATCGTCGTCCACCGCAGTCCGATCGACGGCATCGAGTCGATCGGGATGGCGCCGGGACTCGTCGTCTCGGCGACGCCCGAGGTCCTTCCTCACGTCTTCGCCGCACCGCCCGACGAGGCGCCGGTCGCCGGGCTGCTCGTCTTCGGCTACGCCGGCTGGGGCCCCGGGCAGCTGGAGCACGAGATGGAGGAGGGCTCCTGGCTCGTCCTCCCCTACGACCCCGACTTCGCGTTCCCCACCGATGTCGCCGGACTCTGGGAGCGGTCCCTCGCACGCATCGGAGTCACGCCCGGCCGCGTCTCGACCCCACCCGGCGGCGTCAACTGAAGTGGATCGGGGAGGGCCGCCACGCCCCTCCCCATAGGGGGTCAGGTCTACCATCTACACTCTGCGCGGTCGCGGGACCCGGGCCGGCGCTTCCCGAAGACGCCGGGCCGTCCGCATCCGTAGAACGAGCCGAATGGGAACGAGAGTCGGCATCCTGACGGCCGCGCTCCTCGCGGGGAGCGCCCTCCTCCCGCGAGCGTCCGCCGCGGCACCGCTGGCCGCCGGTCCGGAGGCCTCCGGCTTCGTCGCGCTCCAGAGGGTTCTGGCCCCCCCCGTCGACGCACGGGGCAGCCCGTGGCACGTTGAGGTCGTCCCGGAGACCGTGGACGGCTCCGCTCGCGAACCGCTTGCGGCCGCGGCCGCGCGGCCCGACGGGACGTGGCGGCACACGAAGGTCCCGTCGCCCGTCGCCGCCCGCCTTCGCGTCTCGACGGAGGAGGGCGACGTCTGGTGGGTCTCTCCCGAGCCGATCTCGACGGCCGACGTGGAGCCGTCAGGCCGGATCGACCTCGCCCTCGTCACCGTCCGCGGAGTCGCGCGGGTCGGAAAGCAGCCGCTGCCGGGTCTCGTGACGTTCACGGACGACGCCGGCCTGCGCGTGAGGTTCGTGGCCGGAGTCGACGGAGACTTCTCGGGGGCCCTCCCCCGCACCGGAAGCTGGTCCGTTCGCGTGAGGAGCGCGAAGGTCCCGCTCGACCGGACGACGACGGCGGAGGTCGAGGAACCCTCCACGCGGCGGGGCGAGACACCCCCTCCCGCCTTCGCCGACGTCCGATTCCCCGACCGGGCCATTCGCGGAGAGGTCGTCGACGCCGAGGGGAAGCCCGTCGAGCGGTTCAAGCTCTCGATCGGTGAGGCGGGAGCGGCGACCGAATGGATCGAGGATTTCGACGGCGGCGTCTTCCGCTACGACCGGATCGCGACGGGGACGGCCTACCGGATCACGGCGGTCGCCCCGTACCGATCGAGCGCGACGTATCACGTTCGGGTCCCCGCGGACGACGACCCCGACTACGTGAGGGCCGTGATCGGGCAGAGACGGGAGTTCCTCGGGCACGTCGTGTCGACGACGGGCCGGCCCGTCCCGGGCGGCTGGGGAACCGTCTCCACCGTCCCGAGCGGCGGCCTGGACCGCTCCTACTTTTCGCCGCGTGGCGCCCGTGCCCGGTTCTCGGCAGGGGTCTCGTCCCCGACGGATTTCGCGTGCCTCTTCCTCTCCTCTCCCGGCCACGCCGCGCACCTTTCGAGACGGGAGCTGACGACCGGCGAACACGAGATCGTCGTCACCCCCGAAGGGGGCACGCTCGACCTCGCTGCCCCGCTCGAGCCGCTCCGCATACCGACGCTCTTTCGCGGCGGCTGCACGCTCCGGCTCTCGCGGCTCGCAGAGGTGACGGGCTCGATCGTGGACGACCGCGGCCGGACACTCGAGGTCGTCTCACCTCCCGTCGAGCCGGGCCCCTGGTCGCTCTGCCTCGTGACGCGCGGGCAGCTCGAGTCGTACGAGGGGGGCGAGCCGGAGTTCCCCGGCTGCGTCCATGGCGTTCTCTCCGCGGGTGGAAAGCTCGAGCTGCGCCTTCCAGGCGACGGCTCCGCGGGCTCTCCCTAGACGTAGTCCTTCGCCCAGCCGCGCGCGTCCCTGCTCGCGAGGACGTGGAAGCGGCGGAGCTTCTTCAGGGAGAGGGAGGCGAGGGAGCCGAGGGGCAGGTAGACGATGCGCTTCCCGAGGCGGGAGGCGAAGCGCTTGATCAGCGGCCGCGGCGGGCTCGGCGCAGCGTAGACGACGCGCGGCTCGCGGGCGTAGTCGAGGGCCGCGAGAAGGAGGACCTCTGGACCGCTGAACGGGCCGCGATAGTCGGGGTCGCGCCAGACGTCATAGAGGCGGCCCGGCGGCATCGTCATCAGGAACGCGCCGTAGGTGCACTCGGAGATGCCGGGGCCGACGACCTTCTCGCCGAGCGGCGTGGCGTAGAAGGCCATGTCGCTCTCCTGGCCGTGCTCGCCGAGCCAGGTCGTCTTCCAGGGGTACTCCTCCGCCTCCTCGTCGAAGACGACGACGACGGAGCCGGCGCCGCCGCGGACTCGCGCCTCCTCGTAGACCCAGAGCCGCCCCTCGTTGTGGTGCCGAAGCGATTCGCGGACGTCGACGCCGTCGAGGAGGCTCGACGTGAACGGGGCGACCCGGCGGGAGTCCTCCGTCAGGAGGCGGATCGCGCGCCGGCGGAGGCGGTTGCCGAAGCGCTCGACGGCGACGTCCTCGGGCGGGAAGCTGCAGATGCCGTCGCCGAACGGGAGCTTCCTCCAGTCTCCTGGCTTCGGCTCCTTCGGCCGGCGGCGGAGCGGCAGGTCGCGCAGGCGCCTCTCCTTGCCGGGGAAGCGGCGACGGAAGCGGACCGGCCTGCCGTCGAGGTGGAGGTCCTCGCCCGTCAGCGTGACGACGGGGAGGCTCGCGGTCGCGTCGGGCCAGGGCCAGGTGGCTCCGAGATCGAAGACCTCCCAGGCGTAGTCGTCGTCGACGACGCCGCGCGCGGCGACGACGAGCTCGTAGAAGCCCGGCGTGAGGACCCCCTCGAGGATCGAGAGGTTGCGCGAGAACTGCCGGAGCGCGCGGAACGCGGTGCGCGGCACCTCCTCGTCGCGGCTCTTCCGGTAGCGCTCCGCCGCCTCGCGGAGGAGGCGGTCGACGACGCGGAGCGTGTCCGTGTCGTCGTCGAAGGCGAAGGCGCCCCCCGCGCTCCGCGCCCGCTCGAAGGCGGCCGACACGAACGGGACGTCGCTCATCACCTCGCGGCTCGACTCCGCCGAGAGCGCCGCGAGGCGGACCCCCTCGCGCCTCACGCGGCCGAACGGCTCGGCGAGCGGCTCCCCGAGGGCACGGAGGAGGCCGCGGACGTGCGCGACGCCCCCCACCCAGAGGACCCGCTCGCCCGCCTCGGCGAGCCGCGCGAGGCGGACGGCCATCGCCCGCTCGCGCAAGAGGTCGACGTCGTCGTCCGACGGCGGGAACGCGTCGAGGAGCGCTCCGACGAACGGCGCGGGGCCGGTTCGCGTCATCGCGTAGGGGTCCGGCAGCGCCTCGCGGCGGAGCGGGTAGGAGCCGTCGTCGCGGTCGACGAGGTGGAGCGACGCGCCGTTCTCGAGCGCGAGGCGCGCCGCCTCGGCCATCGGCTCGTGCGGCTCGACGAGGAGGTAGACGGTCTCCTCGCCGTCCGGCCAGAGGGCGACCGTGAGGAGCGGGAGCCGGAGGACCGCCTTCCGGAACGCCTCGGCGATCGTCGAGGGGAGCTCGACGGCGACGGCCGTCGGTCGGAGCGCGAAGAAGGCGCGCCGGACGAGGACGGCGAACTCCACCGACTGGTGGAGCGTCGGGAGGAGGAAGAGCCCCTCCGCCGCGCGGACGACGCCCGTCTCGGGGTCGGGCGCGGGGTACGGCGCGGTGGTCACTTGCGTGGCGGGCTCACGGGCTTCGGCGGGTCGGTCGCGGCGGCGGGCGGCGGGAGCGCGCTCACATCCGGTGCGGGCCGGCCGGGCGGGGCGGGACGTCGCCGCGGCCGAGCGGGGCGTGGATGACCGCCTCCTCGCCGAGGACGAACCGGACCGCCTCGAGGAGCCGCTCGACGGGCTCGCCGCCCCCCTGCGAGAGGCGCTTCAGGGCGTACCGTGCGACGTTGATGCCGTCCCTCACGCTGAACGGCTCGTCGGCCTCGTGCGCGCTCCGGAGGAACTGCGTCACCCAGTTGAGGAGCGCCTCCGGCGCGAACGGGAGGTTCCCCGCGAGGATCGCGAGCTCCTCCTTCTCGTCGGGAAAGTCGACGAGGATCGTCGGCGTGAGGCGCGAGTTGACGTAGTCGGGCAGCTCGAACGTCGAGGCGTCGTCGTTCATCGTGGTGACGAAGCGGAACTCGGGGTGCGCCCGGATCTTCACGCCGGCCACGATCGACTCGACGGTGCGGCGGGCGTCGAGGAGCGGGGCGAGCGAAGCCCACGACTTCTCGCTCATCCGGTTCCCCTCGTCGAGGATCGCGACGCCTCCCTTCAGCATCGCCGTGACGACGCCCGAGGCGACGTAGCGGATCTTCCCCTCGCCCGCGACGACCGGGGTGACGAGGAGGTCTTCGGGGCGCGTGTCCATCGTGGCCTGGAAGACCCACGCGGGGCGGCCCGTGCTCCGCGCCGCGGCGTAGGCGAGCGTCGTCTTACCGACGCCCGGCTTGCCGACGAGACGCGGGTGGAGCGGGAGGTCCCCCTCCTCGACGACGAGCCAGGCGGCGAGGAGCTGGTCGAGGAGGTCGCGGCGCCACTTCCACTCGAGCGGGAACTCGTCGGCGTGCGCGAGCGCGATCTCGACACCTTCGATCAGGACCTTTTCCATGTCGCGATTCTAGGGGCGCGGCCGGCTTCCGCGACGTCGTTGCAATCCGCCGGGACACGCGCTTCCGTAGATCGCCGCGAAGGGTGCCCGAGGCGCCCGTACCGGAGAAGAACGATGATGAAGACTCTCGCCGCCTCCGCAGCTGCCGCCCTGCTCGCCGTCTCCGTCGCGGCCCCCGCCCGCGCGGACCACCACCAGGGAAAGGACATCGTCGACACCGCCGTCGCCGCCGGGAGCTTCAACACGCTCGCCGCGGCGCTGAAGGCCGCCGGCCTCGTCGACACGCTGAAGGGGAAGGGCCCCTTCACCGTCTTCGCGCCGACGGACGACGCCTTCAAGAAGCTCCCCGCCGGGACGCTCGAGAAGCTCCTCGCCGACAAGGCGCAGCTGACGAAAGTCCTCACCTACCACGTCGTCGCCGGGAAGGTCATGGCCGCCGACGTCGTCAAGCTGACGGAGGCGAAGACCGTCGAGGGCTCCTCCGTGAGGATCTCCGTGAAGGACGGGAAGGTGAAGGTCGACGGCGCGAACGTCGTGAAGACCGACGTCGGCGCCTCGAACGGCGTCATCCACGTTCTCGACGCCGTGATCCTCCCGCCTGCGAAGTAGCCGAAGCGCCTCGGCCGGACCCTCCGTGGCTGACGGGGAGGCCGCGCGACCGCGCGGCCTCCCCGTTCTTCGTTTCACACGACGACGGAAAACGGACCTGACCCCGGTCCTCACCGGTCCTCACGCGTCCAGCAGATCTGCGAGCGTATCCGGGTGGAAGCCGACGAGGAGGCGCCGCCCGACGCGAAGCATCGGCGCCCGGAAGTTCCCGGTCGGGCCCCTGAGGTCGTCCGGGCCGACGTCCCGCGCGCTCCGCGAAGCAGCCTTCTTCCCCTTCGCGATCACGACCTCGTCGACCGCGGCGAGGAGCGACCGGACGTCCGCGTCCGTCAGGGGCGCCGCCTTCGCGGAACGTTCTTCCGTCACCCGGGCCTTCGTCTTCTCGAGCACCTCACGGGTGCGTCCGCAGCTCGTTCACCCCGGGCGCTGGTAATAGAAGCCGACCGTCGCCATACCTTCCTCCTTTCACACCGTCAGGGCTGCAGGGCGTAGTCGCGGACGATCCGCGTCGTTCTTTCCACGCCTTCCAGGTACGCGGGGAGGCGGATCCTTTCGTTCTTGCTGTGGATCGTCACGGCGTCCAGCAGGTTCACCGCGAACGGAGAGACGCCAAAGCACCGGATCCCGCGGGCTCGCAGGTAGGAGAGGTTCGTGTAGCTGCCGGTCAGGACGTACGGACCGACGTCCGCATGCTCGACAGGGTCGAGCGCGAGGACCGTGTGGAGCGTCTCCCAGGCGCGGCCCCGGCGCTCCGCCGGGACGCTGTCGGGGGTGAGGTGCCGCAGGGTCAGACGTACGCCGAGCGGCGCCGCCCATCGCTCCATCTCCTCCCAGCGGGCACGCACGGAGCGGCCCGGCAGCAGCGTCGCGACCAGGTCCATGGAGAGCCCGCCCCCCGTCGCCGCGCGCTTCGGCTCGCCCCAGTAGTACATGTCGCGAAAGAGCGACCGGTAGACCTCCGGTATCTCCTCCCCCAGCTTCCCCGACGCGACCCCCGCGCGCGCGTCGTCCATGTGGTGGCCCCAGATGTCGGAGCGGGACGGTCCGACGAAGGCGAGGAAGTCCTGCACCTCGTGAAGGACACGAAACGGCTCCTCGCGCATCTTTCGCTCGAGGAGCTCCTGGAGAGCCCGGAGGGGTGGCTCGTCCTTCGCGTGCGCCGTCGCAAGGACATTGGACTTCTGGAGGACCTCGATGCCGAAGCGCTCGATGGTGTCCCCGCTGACCTCGTTCACGCCCCCTTCGTTGAAGACGTCGGTCACTCCGGAGAGGAGGTCGGGACGGTGCTCCAGGACCCATCCGATGCCGACCTCGGGCGTGAAGCTCTCCTCCCCGGGCTCGGCGACGAAGACGACGTCCCGCTCGGGGACGATTCCGTCGCGGCGGAGCGACGCGATCGCGAGGAAATCGGCGATCCCCTGCCCCTTCATGTCGAGCGTCCCGCGCCCGCAGACGTACTGAACGAGGTCGCCGACGCCGTCCGCGGCGGCGAACGGGGGGAGGTCCCAGGCGGAAAGGTCCCCGACCGGGTAGACGTCCATGTGGTGGAGGAGAAGCAGCGCTTCTCCCCGGGTGCGCCCCGAAAGCCGCGCCACGACGATCGGACGTTCCGGGTCGTCTCCGACGACCTCGAACGGGATCCCTTCGCAGCCGAGCTTCTCGGCCCAGAATCGCGCCGTCTCCACCGTCCGGCCCGGGGGGTTCTGCGAGTCGATCCCGACGTACTCGCGAAGGAGGCGCGTCGCCTCGTGCTGCCGCATGTCGGCGAGGTCGAGCGCCCGCACCTCCACCTTCGGCGCGCGGGAGCGGACGAGCTTCGGCGCGACGAGCGCGGCGGCCGCGACGAGCGCGGCGCCTCCGTAGAGCGCGAGGCGGCGACGCGTGTTCCGCGAGAGGCTCACGCGTCCACCTTGGCGGGCGAGGAGGTTCGGCGGAAGAGGCGGACCGTGGCGAGGAGCCCGAGGACGGACATCACGGCCGCGATCATCAGCCATCCTCCCGAGGGCCGCAAACGAACGACATGCCGTCCGGGCGGAACCGTCAGGCCCGCGAACCCGACGTTGACGTCGTCGACGGCGGCCGACCGGCCGTCGATCGTGGCGCGCCGGGCGGCGACGAGGGGCCGGGCGACGAACAGATAGCCGGGCGCCGGGCCCGCGACCTCGACCTCGACCTCGAGCCGGTCGGGACGGTCCGAGACGCGCAGGACCCGCCCGGCCGAGGGGACGAGCGGCGGCCCCGGAGAAGAGAGCACCGCCGCGTCGACGGGGGCCCGGTCGCGGAGGAAGCGCGTCGCGGCCGCGAGCGGCCCGGGCTCACGCACGACGCTCGACACGAAGCGGATGGGCGGAACCGGACGGGCGACGGGGAGCAGCCGGGGGACGGGCCTCCCGGCCGGCGACGTCTCGTAAGTGACGACGGCGACCGCGCCCGCGGAACGGGCGAGCGCCACGGCGAGGGGTCCGCCGGTCGGGGCCTTCTCGAGGAGCAGCGCCCATTCGAGCTGGGCGCGCGGGAGGGCCGCGTCGTAATCCGCCTCGTAGACGGAACCGATTCCGAATCGCGTGAACGTCCACGGAATCGCCCATGAGGCCATCGTGGGGCCGCTGACCGCGGGATCGTTCGTCCCGGCGCCGGGCGGGAGCTCCGACCCGGGCAGGGACAGGAGGCGCGGGGGCGGCTCGTCCTGCCGGGCGCCCTGAAGCGCGGCGAGAACGGGCGGCTCTTCCGTCAGGACCGCCGGGTCCGACATCGGCAGGAGCCTCGGCGTGAGGACGGCGCGATCGGCCACGAGGAGGAGGCCGAGAAGCCCGAGGACGACCTTCCTCCGGCCGGGAAGCGCCCTCTCCATGGCCGCAGCGCCGAGAGCCGCGAGCCATGCGATCCCGAACGCGAACAGGACGAGCCATTTCTCCGGGTACCGGATCGAAGCGGCGAACGGCACGGCCTTCGCGATCCACCCGGCCACGGGAGTCGCCGGACCGAGGGCGAGCAGAATGCCGAGAGCAGCCAGGGCCGACGCTCGGAGGCGCGCGCCGCGCCCCGCGAGGAGACCGAGGAGCGCGAGGACCCAGGCGACGCGGCCGGGCGTCAGGGAGGGGAAGTAGGGGTAGCTCCGGATCCCGACCGCCGCGCTCGTCCTCGTCCAGTCGGCCACGACGCCGTCCGCGAGGAGCTCCGCGAGCCGCGCCGGCGGGAGCGAGCCCATCTCCGCGAAGCCCGGGAGCAGCGCCCCGTGAACCCCCCGGATGCTCTCGAGGCCGGTGATGCCGAGCGTGGCGAGCGTGGGCGCGGCGAGGAGCGCGCCGAGGAGACCCCCGGCCCCCCAGAGAGCAAAGGTCGTCCCCCGCTCGCGCAGGCCCGGCGCCGGGCCCCGCCCGGCGAGGAGGACGACGGCGAGGAGCGCCGCGGCGAGGAGCGGCTCCGGAACCGACGCGACGACGAGGAGCGCGGTCGCGGCAGCGAGGAGGACGAGGCTCCGCGCATCGCGCCGCGAGCGGACCCGAAGGAGCGCGGCCGCGAGCCACGGCAACGCCGCGTGCGCCGACGCGAACCCGAGGAAGCTCGCCGCGGACGTCGTGATCCCCGCCGCGCCCCACGTGAGTCCGCCGAGCGCCGAGGAGAGCGGCGGGAGGCCCGAGAGGCGGAGGAAGACCGCGAACCCCGCGGCCCCCGTCAGGACACGCAGGAGCATCCACGCCTTCGCGGCCACGGCGGTCGGGAGGAGGACGAAGAGAACGTTGCCCGGGTCGAAGGCCGCGACGCCCGGCCAGGCGAGGAGAGGAAGGCCTCCCTGCCGGTATCGGTCGATCCAGGGCATCTCCCCCGCGCGAAGCGCCTCGACCAGGTGCGTCTTCAGCGGGTAGAAGTACGGCAGGAGGTCGCGGCCCGACGGGACGCCGGGCCCGAGCAGAATCCGGTAGGGAACGAGGAGCAGGACGAGGGCGGCGAAGAGGGCGACCGCGAACGGCCGCTTCTCGCAGAGCTCGCGCAGGCTTCTCACCCGCGCCTCCCGACGAACGCCAGAGCCGCGGCGGCGCCGAGCGACAGCAGTGTGACGGCGAGCCCGGCGAGGATCCGTCCGTTCCGGTAGGCGAAGACGATTTCGTGCTCCCCGGCCGGGACGGGGACCGCCGTCAGGAAGCCGTCGGCACGGAGGCTCTCGACCTTCCGTCCGTCGACGGACGCCGTCCAGGACGGGTCGAAGGAGCGCACGACGACGAGCAGCCCGCCCGGCGGCGCGACGCGCGCCCGGAGGCGGCGGCGAGCGTTCGTCCGCTCGAGGAGCGTCACCTCGCCGGCCCCGAAAGACCTCTCCTCGCCGATCCCCTCGACGAACGTCTCCTCGAGGGGATCGGAGGAGGCCGGGACGACGAGCGTGCCGGGGGCGGGGCGGGCGCGCGATACGAAGTGATGCTCGGGCCGCGCGCCCTCCAGAGCCACGATCCGCGCGCTCCCGTACCGCGCCGCCTCGCGGACGCCGGGAGGATCGGGCCCGGGCGCGTCGGTCCGGGCCGCCGTCACCCCGATCGTCCGGAGGCGCCGGACCTTCTCCTCGCCCCACGGCATTCGCGCGAGCGTCGCCGACGCCGCCACCGCCTCGGGCGTCGACATCCGGTCGACGTCGTCGTCACCGCCGTCGCGCAGCCCCCACGCCGCGCCGGTGATCGGGCGGAGCGGGTCGAGGCCGTCGCGTTCGCGCGCGAGCGCCGTCGCCCTTGCCACGTCGTCCGCCCCGTCGACGTAGAAGCGTCCCTCGCCGGCGGTCCCCCTCGCGGCGGCCGCTTCGGCGGGAACCCCGTCCCAGAAATCCGCCGGACCGGCCTGGGCCGACCCGGCCACCCGGCGGCCCGCGTCGAGGAGGAAGAGCCCCGCGACGAGGCCGGCCGCCGCTCGCGGAGAAACGCGGCCCGCCCTCACGAGCGCCGGCAGGAACGCGAGGAGGAGCGCCGTCGCGAGCGCCGCGAGGAGCAGCGGTCCGAGAAGGGCTCCGACCCGCTCCCCGCCCACCCCGTCGCCGGCGAGCGACGCCGCTCGGA
>CAYVPO010000006.1:10280-37621 GCA_964453825.1 uncultured Holophagales bacterium | reverse complement strand
CGGAGCTCCTCGCCGATCGCCTTGACGACCTCGCCCCGCTTCGGGGCCGGGACGGTGCGCCAGGCGGCGAACGCCGCGTGCGTCTTCGCGAGGACCGCGTCGAACTCCTCCTTCGTCACGTTGACGACCGAGGCGAGGAGGACGCCGTCCACGGGGGAGACGACCTGCTGGACCTTCCCGCTGCCGACCCACGCGCCCGCGAAGCCCCCCGGGTTCTTCTCCTCGATGCCGAGCGCACGCTGGATTTCCATCTCCGTCTCCACCTTCAGCGTCATGTCCGTTCCTCCGGAGGAGGTTATGCGACAGATTCTCTCATTTATGAAGCTCATTATTTTCATGTCTGTGATCGATATCATTCATGTATGTCGGAGCCCGCCCTCGACCTCGCCCACCTCCGCGCGTTCCACGCCGTCGTGAAGGCCGGCGGCTTCTCGGCCGCCGCCGAGCGCCTCCACCGGACGCAGAGCGCCGTGAGCCACGCCGTGAGCCGGCTCGAGCGTTCCGCGAAGGTCCGCCTCCTCGACCGGCGCGGGCGAAAGGTCGTCCCGACGCCCGAGGGGGAGATCCTTCGCGAGGCGTGCGAGCGGGTCTTCGCGACGCTCGAGGAGGCCGAGGAGGCGCTCCAGCGCGAGCGGAAACGGGCCGAGGGGCGGCTCCGCCTCGGCGCGACGGTGGAGTTCGGGACGAGCGTCCTGATGCGGCACATCCGGCCGTTCCTCGACGCGAACCCCGGCCTCGAGGTCGACTTCCACCTCTCCCACGACCTCCTGGCGCCGCTCCTGCGCGACGACGTCGACCTCGCGATCGACTGCGTCGCGCACCCGCACCCCGAGCTCGAGCGGACGCCCCTCTTCCGCGAGTCGTACATGGTGGCCTGCGCCCCCGACTACCTCGCCGCCCACCGGATCGCCGAGCCCGTCGACCTCGCCCGCTGCGCCGTTCTCTCGATCGACAAGGAGTGCGCCTGGTGGGAGCGCTTCCTCGGCGCCTTCCCGAAGAGCCGGCGCCCCTCGTTCGGCCGCGTCGTCGCCATCAACCACATCCGCGGCCTCATCACCGCCGCCGCGAGCGGCCTCGGCGTCCTCCTCGCGCCGAGCTACAGCCTCAAAGGCGAGCTCGACCGCGGCGCTCTCGTCCCGCTCTTCCCCGCGATCCGCCCGCTCGAGGACCGCTTCGCCCTCTACCAGAAGGCCGGCAAGGCGCGGCTCGAGAGACACCGCCTCCTGACGAAGTACCTCCAGGAGCTGACGCCCGCGGAGTTCGGGGCGTAGGGGACGCGACGGGGGGCCATTCTCCGGTCCGGCTTCGCCGCCTCCACGCGCCGCACGAACCAGCGCCGCAACCCCTCTCCGCCCTCTCCTGTTGACAGCATTAGTAGGAATGCCTACGTTACTGGTATGAAAACCAGCGCGATCGTCAGCGAGAAGGGGCAGGTCACGATCCCGAAGCAGCTGCGAACACGGCTTGGATTGACCGCGGGGACCGTTCTCGTGTTCGAGGAACGGCAAGGGGCCCTCGTCGCCTCCCGCAAGGTTGCCGAGGAGCCGATCCGCAGGCTGGCCGGCCTCGGCGAACGGCGCGGCATCGACGTCGACCGCTGGCTCGCGGCGTCGCGCGGGCCGGCCTGGTCGAGAGAGCGCGACGGGAAATGATCACGGCGCTCGACTCGTCCGTCCTGCTCGACGTCCTCCTCGAGGATCCCCGGCACCGGGATGCCTCGCTTTCCGCCCTCGTGGCGGCCCATGCCGCGGGCGCTCTCGTCGTCTGCCCGGTGGTCTGGAGCGAGGTTCGGGCCGCCCTTCGCGAGCCGGGCCGGATCGACGAGCACCTCGGAGCGGCCGGGATCCGGTTCGATCCTTTCGACCAGGAATGCGCCGATCTCGCCGGCGACCTCTGGCACGCTTACCGGCGTGAGGGCGGAAAGAGGGAGCACCTGATTCCCGACTTTCTCGTCGGCGCGCACGCGAAGGTTCGCGCCGATCGCCTCCTGGCCCGCGATCGGGGCTTCTTTCGGCGCCGCTTCGACGGACTGACCGTCATCGACCCCTCGCACCCGTAGCCCCAACTTCCCTGCTGGTACGGCGAGACCGTCCCCGGCACCGTTCGAGCGCGCTTCGGGCCCTCTGCCTCTCCATCTCCGAGAATCGGACCTCCGAATCCCTCTACTTCAGAATCTTGAGCGAGACCATCGTCTCGGCACGCGTGCCCCTCCCCTCCTCGAAGGCCCAGGCCTGCCCCAGAGAGAGCGTCAGCTCGAGCCGGGAGAGGGCGAAGATTCGGAAGTCGACCTGCGCACCGACGTTCTCGACGACGTGCCGCGCGGAGTCGGTGGCGAGGTTCTTCTCGGAGTCCACGTTCGTGATCATGGCGCTCGCGAAGAGCGCGGGGCGCATCCAGGAGACGTAGAAGCTCGAGGTCCCGGCCTCGCGGAAGCGGAGCGGCGGCAGGTTCCACTCGAGCATCGCCCGCCCGAAGTTGCTCCCCGGGATCTCGTCGATCTCGACGCCCGGGAACGCGAGGAGCTCCCGGTATTGCTTCTCCGGCCGCCAGTCGACCCAGTTGTTCCCGAACCCGCCGAAGTAGAAGCTCGCGAACGGCTCATCCGTGACCCGCGGCGTCCAGCCGGCCGTCGTCCGGAGCCAGATCGAGGAGTGTCGGATCGGCAGCGCGAAGCCGACGTCGTACGTACCCCAGACCTTCGGGTACGACTTCCCGTTGACGCGGTCGCCGGCGAAGCCGATCTCCCACGCGTGCCCCTTCTCCTCGTCCACGTACCCGAGGGAGTGGCGCTCGTTCTTGTAGTGGAGGCGGGCCCGGAGCGCGAAGAGCGTGTCGTAGGCCGTCGCGACGTTCTGGAAGTCGGGGAGGCGGTCGAGGCCGCCGTAGTACGTCGCGTTCGCCTCGACGCGGAGCTCGCGTGGCCTGTCGTAGAGGAGCGCCTTCTGCCAGCCGACGCGGAAGGAGTATCCCTTCATGCTCGTCTTGGTCGGGCCGAAGAGGTCGTAGAAGTCGCCCGCGTTCCAGCGAACCCGGGCGCTCCAGTCGTAGCGCTCGTAGCGGGCGTCGAGGTGGAGGCGCTCGTCGCTCGGCAGGCTCCCGTCGGGAGAGTACGCGGCGGTCACGTTCAGCTTGTTGAGCTGGACCGGGTCGGAGAAGTTGAGGCGCACGCCGACGGCGGCCGAGTCCTTGTAGCCCTGAACGACCGGGTAGATCGAGTCGAGGCCGATCCCCGCAAAGGAGCGGTAGGTGCCGCGGGACTTCACGAGGGGCTCGAGATCGACCACCGAGGGCGGCGGCACCTTCCATTCCTCGAGAACGGGGTGCTTCACGATCGTCTCGTTGCCGAGGAAGGTGATCGGGCTGACGTCCTGGGTGACGCGGGCCTCGACGCGGGCGGGCACGAACCCCTCGCCCGTGAAGCGGAACGCGAGGAGCGAGCCGTCGGGCATCGGAAGGGGGCGGAAGAAGCCCGTTTCCGTGTTGCTGAGGGCCTCCTTCTCCCCGGTCGCCGGGTTCCAGCGGAAGAGGTTCGCGACGCCGGTGTAGAACGAGCTCCCGGTGAGCGTCTTCCCGTCGGGCGCGAACACGAAGTTCATCGGGATGGCGGCCCCGAAGTCGGTCGTCGCGACCGGCGTCGCGTCACCCGCGAGGAGCGACTCGGTCTTCATGACCTGCAGGGTGTGCTGGCCGTTGACGGCCGAAAGCGAGAACGAGACGAGCGTCCCGTCGGGGGAGAGGTCCATGTCGTAGAGCGACTCGCCGTACGGCCACGAGCGGACCTGCTTCCACTCGGTCCAGGGCGCGGGAATCCGCACGAGCGTCGCGATGCCGTTCATGGTCCTCACGCCCCAGAGCGACCGGTCGGCCCGGTTGAAGACGAGCTCGCCGACCCGCGCCTCTTCCAGGAGGACCTTCGATGCGCCCGTCTTCGGATCGAGCGACCGCACGTCGCGGTGGTCGGCGTTGTCGGTCGTGTAGAAGAGCGTCTTCGACTCGGGGTCCCACGCGAGCGAGGTGACGAAGAACCCGAGCGGGCCCTTGATCTCGGCGATCCGCTCCACCTTCCCGTCGTCTACCGAGATCGCCCCGACGTGGGCGACGACCCCCGGGTGGTTGAACGCGGCGTAGAGCTTCCTCGCATCCGGGTCGTAGAAGGCCCTCGAGACGCTGCCGAGGGCCTGCGGCGAGAGGTCCTCGTACGGCGTCGTCGGGTAGGTCCGGATCGCGGCGAGGTTCTTCTCCTGGAACTCCTTCTCGAAGTCGACCCACTCCTGCCACGCCTCCGGGATCCGCTTCCCGAAGACGTGCCGGAACTGCGAGGCGTAGTAGGCCTTCGACCCCTCCTTGCGCCCCAGCCACTCGACGAGCTTCTCCGGCGAGTACCGGTACGCGAGGAACGTCAGGAACCGCCCGCCGTAGACGTACGAGTTGGCCTCGAGCTGGAAGTCGACCTTCGTCCCCTCCGAGACGAGGCCGAGCGGCGTGTAGAAGCGGCTCCCGTCGCGGACCATCGAGCGGAAGACCATCTCGTCCCACGCGCTCTGGGCACGGCCCCGGCCCCCGGCCATCCACGTCTCGAAGAAGACGGCGGCCCCCTCGTGGTACCAGCGCGGAGTGAGGCTGCGCGGCGTCGTCAGATAGTCGTAGAGGATCGTCTCCGGCTGCTCCGGGGTCGTCGGGACCTTCCCTCCGAACACCCGGCGCCAGGACCGGTCGCTCTTACCCGCGTTGTCGTCGAGCGTCACGTGGACGAGCTCGTGGTTCATCATCCAGTTGACCGTCTCGTTCGCCGGGACGGTCTCGTAGGTGAAGGCCACGGGCGCCACCTGGAACATCATGAAGTTCCGGGGGACGACGTTGACGCCCGCGTTGCCGTAGTCCGAGAAGTCGTTCAGGAAGACGGTGACCTTCTCGGACGGCTCGTACGAGAAGGCCTTCTGGTGGAAGCGCAGCGCGTTCTCGAACGAGCGGGCGACGTGGGGGACGAGGTACGACTGAGCCGGGGCGAAGTAGACGAGGCGCAGATCGTCGGTCTCGAGCGTCGAGATCTGGCCCCTCGCCGGGAGAGCGACCACGAACAGCACGGCCGCCGAGACGGCGGCGCGGAATGCGGGCGAAGTCCTGCTCGCGCGGGCGTGCGACACATGCGGACCGGGAGGCGCCGTCGCGGCGCCTCCCGGTCTGTCGGCTGGCACGTGTTACTGGGTCGACCGGGCTTCGTTCGACATCGCCCGAACGAACGCCTCGTTCGACATCGCCGAGCGGAACGCCTCGTTGTCGAGAGCCCGCACGAACGCCTCGTTCGACAGGGCCGAGCGGAACGCTTCGTTCGACATCGCCGAGCGGAACGCCTCGTTCGACATCGCACGGACGAAGGCTTCGTTGGAGAGGGCCGAACGGAACGCCTCGTTCGACAGCGCCTTCACGAACGCCTCGTTGGACAGGGCCGAACGGAACGCTTCGTTCGACATCGCCGAGCGGAACGCCTCGTTGTTCATCGCCCGCACGAACGCCTCGTTGGAGAGAGCCGAGCGGAAGGCCTCGTTGTTCAGCGCCTGCTTGAAGGCTTCGTTGTTCATCGCCGCACGGAACGCCTCGTTCGACATCGCCGAGCGAAAGGCTTCGTTCGACATCGCCTGCCGGAACGCCTCGTTGTTCAGCGCCTTCACCATGGCCTCGTTCGACATCGCCGAGCGGAAGGCCTCGTTCGACATCGCGCGCACGAACGCCTCGTTCGACATCGCACGCACGAACGCCTCGTTGGAGACCGCCGCCCGGAACGCCTCGTTCGACATCGCCGAACGGAAGGCCTCGTTCGACATCGCGCGCACGAACGCCTCGTTCGAGAGGGCCGAGCGGAAAGCTTCGTTCGACATCGCCCGGCGGAACGCCTCGTTCGACAGGGCTTGCCGGAACGCGTCGTTCGACAACGCCTGCTGGAACGCCTGGTTCGAGAGGACGTTCCGGAGCTGGGGGTCCTTCGTGATCTTGTCGTAGGCGTCCGTCTGCAGGAACGCCTGGAGGTCCGGGTTGTCGAGAGCGACGTCGGCCCCGGTGATCTGGCCGGACTGGTGACGCACGGCGGCGCCGACCGTCCCCTGGGCCCCCTCCTCGTTGGGCGGGAAGCCATTGATCGCAAAGTATCCGATCGCCCCGGCCGCGACGACAGCGACGCCCGACAGCACGATTTTCTTGTTCATCGCCTTCCTCTTCCTGAGCGGCCGTTCGGCCCCGCTCCCGTCTAATGAGATGTCAGGTCAATTACACCAGGGACGGAAGAAAGTTGGTGGCTCGCTCCGGCGGGTCGTCATCGCCGTCGTTCCCGGCCGACGGAGAGCTCCACCGCCTCTCCCTCACCCAGCCGCAATCGCAGGGAGTGCCCCCCCGGATCGCGGATGCCGAACGAAAGGTTGTACCGGCGCTGGCCGACAGGATGAGAAAACCGAACCTGGCCCGATGCCATCACCACGTCACCGCTCGGGGGACCGTCCTGCGAGAAGGACCGCGGAGACAGCCCCGAGCCGTCGAGGTCGAGGTTCACGTCGACGGGGCGCGTCGCCTCGAGCTCCAGGTCGAGGATGAGGAGCCCCTCCTCGATTCGCGCAAACGCCTCCCCTGTAACGCCTTCGCGGGTAAAGGAGCGCTGGGCGATGTTTCGGGCGGCCAGTCGGCCCTGGGAGAGCGCCGTGCCCGACAACGCCGCCCGCTCCGACCGCGAGAAGACGAATTCCGACGGGAGGAAGCCGCCCAGGAAGACTCCGAGAATCAGTGTGCAGGCGCACGCCGTGAGGGGCGCCGGGGTGAAGAGGGAACGAAGCACCTCGAGCCAGCCAGCCCGGGGCTTCTTCTCCGTCTTCCGGCGCCGCACCGCGGCCATGACGCGATCGGCAAAACCGGACGGCGGGTCGAAACGCTCTGCCTGTCCCAGCGTCTCCGAGACGCGCCGCAGGGCGCCGAGCCGGTCTTCGAGATCGGGATGCGCGGAGAGCAGGAGCCGCAGGCGGGCGGAATCGGCGGCGGAGTTGACGCCGTCGACCTCGCGCTGGATCAGGTCGTCGTGCTCCGGACGGGTCATCGGGCACCCCGGGCGTCCAGGATCTCCGCGAGCCGCTGGCGGGCGGTGTAGAGCCTCGATTTCACGGTCTTCTCCGGAATCGCGAGCGCGACGCTCATCTCGCCGTACGAGAGCTCGGCGAAGTGCCGGAGGACGACCACCTCGCGCGAATCGACCGACAGGGCCATGAGGGCGTCCCGGACGGCCCGGCCACGTTCCCGCGACTCCAGGTCGTCCTGGGGGCCGCCGGGCGCCGCGACGTCCCGGGCGGGATCGAGGGACTGGCACGGCCGGTTCCGCTCGATGAAGTTCAGCGTGTCGTTGACGAGGATGCGGTAGATCCAGCTGAAGAACTGGTAGGCGGAGTCGTAGGTCCCGAGCTTCTCGAACGCCTTCACGAAGGCTCCCTGCGCGAGGTCGCGGGCGTCTTCCCGGTCGTGGACCATCCGGTAGGCGACGTTGTAGAGGACCCTCTCGTATCTCGCGACCAGAGGGCGGAACGCTTCCTCGTCGCCCTGCAGGCACCGGCGCACCAGGTCCGCGTCGTTCTCATCCTGGCTCAATTACAGCAACGCCCTCGGAAAGTTGGTCGGGAAGCTCTCCCGACGTTCACGCCTGCGCCACCGGCCCGTTCCCGGTGGCGCCCTCGGTCTCGAGCATGTGGATCTGCCAGAGGTGCCGGCTCGAGGTCTGGAGCATCGGTTGCAGGGCCAGCCGGCCCGTCGGCCCGATCGTCCGCTCGAGGTAGCGAAGCTCCTGAAGGTTCGCCTTGACGTCCTCGCCGACCTCGATGGGAAGCCCGGCCTCCCGCGCCATGAGGACTCCCTTGGCGCGAATCGAAAGCTCGAGGTGCACGCGCAGCAGACACATCATGTCGGCCACGACCGGGCCCTCGAACCGTGACCTCAAGGAGAGGAGATACCGGCCGACGCGTGTCTCGGACACGTCGTTCCCGAGCGTCGTCTGGAGCAGGTCCACCTCCGAGTCGAAACCGGCGGCAAGCCATTCCCGCGTGCCCTTCTCGCTCCTCGAGAAGACCGCGACGAGGAGAACCGGCAGCGTCACGAACAGGAGCAGGGTCGCGAGGACGGGGGGCAGTATGAAGTGGTTGTAGAGGGAGTGGACCGCGACGGCCGCGGCGAACCCGGGGAGCACGACGACGATGCCGGCGCGCGGATGGCGGTCCTCGAGGCCTTTCGCGACGACGGCGAGGATCGCCGTCGTCCCGCCGTGCAGCACGGCGGTGCCGAAGCCCCGGACGATCCAGAGGAAGACGCTCCCCTGCCCGAGGGCGCGAAGGTACTCGACGTTCTCGACGAGGGCGAATCCCGTGCCCACCGCGAAGCCGAGAATGGCCGCGTCGACCAGGAAGCCGACCCGCTTGCGGGCCAGAAGGTAGAGCAGCGGCAGAGCCTTGAGCAGCTCTTCCGTGACGGGCGCCACGTAACGGGAGAGCGCCGCGCCGGAAACGAATCCCCCGTCCAGGAGCCCGCCGTGAAGCCGCGCCGCCACGAAGGCCGCGACGGCGCCTGCCACGATGAGCCGGAAGACCGCCTGGAGGGGAACGAGCTTGTAGCTGTCCAGGAGGACGAGTCCACCCAGAAACACGGAGACCGGCACGAGCGCCAGCGTTGCATTGAGCACTTGCGAACTCATGATACATAGTCTCAGATAACGACGATGCAGGTTCCCGCTCGACACACGGTTTCCGTTGCGGGCACGGTCGAGGGACTCGGCCGCGTGACCGAGGAGTTCGAGCGCTTCTCCTCGGCTCACGGGCTTTCGGACCTCCTGCGACGATCGACCCAGGTCGTCCTGGACGAGCTCCTGTCGAACACGGTCCGCTGCGGCAGGGTCGGCGATCGGGAGCTGACGATCGACGTCGGATTCCACCTGGACGCGGACACGCTCAGGGTGGAGATCGTCGACGACGGGACCCCGTTCAATCCCCTGGAGAAAGAGAGCCCGGATACGACGCTTCCCCTCGAGCTGCGACCCGTTGGCGGCCTCGGGGTGATGCTCGTGAGGCACCTCGTCGACGAGATCACCTACGGCTACGAGGGGGGCCGGAACCGTGTCCTGCTCGGCAAACGTCTGGATGCGTGACCGGCCCGTGCGGCGGGTCGTTGGAGGGCTGCCCTGATGAAGCTGAGCGACGACCTGCGAGGCGACGTCCTGATCGTCAGGCCGGAGGGCCGGATCGACACGAACACGAGTGAGGAGCTCGAGCGCTGGATCGGGAACCGTGTCGACGGTGGGAGGCGGCTCGTCGTCGACATGAGCGCCGTCGACTACATCAGCAGCGCGGGGCTCCGCGTGTTCCTCGTGACCGTGAAGAAGCTCCGCGGCACCGGCGGCCAGCTCGTCCTCGCGGGCCTGAATCCGAGCGTCCGGCAGATCTTCGAGCTCGCCGGCTTCCTCTCGATCTTCACCGTCGAGACGGACGTGGACCGGGCCGTCGCGAGGGCGACCGACGCGGCCGGAGGAGCCTGACCCTTGAAACCCGCCTCGGAGGAGCGAGGGGGCGAGGCGGCCCTGGTCCGGAACATGAACTCGCTCCTCGAGGTGTCGAAGGCGCTCGGCGCCGAGGCGCGGCTCGACTCGCTCCTGGGCGTGATCGTGAGCAAGGCCACCGAGGTGATGGAGGCCGAGCGCAGCAGCATCTTCATCTACGACGAGGCGAGCGAATCGCTCTGCCTCCGGGTGTCGGAAGACCTCGCGCAGGGCCAGATCCGCATCCCCCTCGGCGTGGGAATCGCCGGGCACGTCGCCAGGACGCGGCAGCCCCTGAACGTCCCCGACGCGTACGCCGACCCGCGCTTCAACCCGAAGTTCGACCGCGACACCGGCTTTCAGACACGCTCGATCCTCTGCGCTCCCGCGCTCACGAACGCGGGGCGTCTCATCGGCGTGATCCAGGTCCTGAACAAGGTCGGCCGTGCTTCCTTCACGGCCGACGACGAGAGGCTGCTCGCGGCCTTCGCGTCGATCGCCGGCATCGCCCTCGACCGGGCCCGGCTCGTCGAAGCGTTCCTGGAGAAGGAGAAGATCGAATCGAGCCTGCGGCTGGCCCACGACATCCAGATGGGGATGCTCCCGAAGCGCTTTCCGCAGCGGCCGGAGATCGACCTCTTCGCCACCCTGCGCCCCGCGAAGTCGGTCGGCGGTGACCTCTACGACTTCCGGCTGGAGGGCGACCGCCTCTGGTTCGTGGTTGGGGACGTGTCGGGAAAGGGCGTCCCCGCGGCGCTCTTCATGGCGGTCACGAAGGTGCTGTTCGGCGTGAGCGTCGAGGTCGAGTCGTCACCGGCGGCCGTCATGGGCCGGGTGAATCGGGCGCTCTGCCGGGAGAACGAGCAGCTCCTCTTCGTCAGCGCGTTCCTGGGGCGGCTCGACGTCGGGACTGGGGAGCTCGAGTACGCCAACGCCGGCCACAACCTCCCCTATCGCCTCCGGGGCGACGGGTCCGTTTCGACTCTCCCCGCGTCGCCGGGCCTCGTCATGGGGGTGAACGAGGACTTCGTCTACCGGACCGAGAGCACCCGCCTCGAGCCAGGCGACGGCGTCTTCCTCTTCACGGACGGCGTCACGGAAGCGATCGACACCAGAGACGAGATCTTTTCGGAAGCCCGGCTGGAGGCCTTCCTCGAAAAGACGCAGGGGTGGAGCCCGGTGGAGATCGTCGCCGGGGCGCTGCGTGCGCTCGACGACTTCGTGGGTTCGGCCTCCCAGTTCGACGACATCACCGCCCTGTCGGTCCGCTACCGGCCCGACTGACACCTCGCCGGCCCGGCGCTTCCCCCGTCGGAGCTCTCCCGGGCCCCTGCCCCCCGGTCCCGAAGACTCCTCGAAACCGCGTTCTCTCTTCGGCACCGACGGGATTGGTGGCAAGGCCGAAAACCCGCTCGGCCCGGCCACCGTCTCGCGAATCGGCGCCGCCCTTGGCGCCGCGCCGTGCTCTCCATCGACGAGGAGCGCGCCTTGCGGGAGCGCTTCCTCGGCTCCTTCCCGAAGAGCCGGCGCCCGTCCTTCGGCCTCGTGGTCGCCACCAACCACATCCGCGCCCCGGTCACTGTCGCCGCGAGCGGCCTCGACGTCCTTCTCGCAGCGCTAAGAGAGACGCCGTGCCCGCCCGCTCGCCCGGTCCCATGCCCCACGGAGCCAGGCGACGAGCGCTGCGAGGGGGATCGCGGACGCGAACCAGGCGAGCCCGGCAAACCGGTAAACCATGTGATCGGGGTGGGCGACGGCGTAGTCGTAGGCGCCGAGGGCGAGGAAGCTCGCTGCGCCGGCAGCCATCGGGACCCACCACTCCGCCCGGCGCGCGCCGTCGACGAAGTACCCCAGGGGCGACAGCAGGAGCAGCGGGAAGACGAAGAGGAGCCCGTCGGGGTACGACGCGACGAGCGTGGCGACCCCCGTGAGCAGATTCGTGCCGAAGGCCGCGGCGTGGTCCACGACACGAAAGCCCTCGGGTCCGAGGACGGCCGCCCGGCCGTAGGCCGTGAGGAACGGCGATCCCCACAGGTAAGCGTTGACGGACCCGAACACGAGGGATCCGGCGGCGAGCCCCGCGGCGGCCCCGGCGGCACCACGCTTCCCCCGGGCCGAGACGAAGGGGAGCGGCAGGACGAGGAACACCGCCGTCGGCCTAAGGAAGAGCGACAGCGCCCCCAGGAGACCGGCCAGCACGCCGCGGCCTCGGGCTGCGAGGTCGTAGGCGCCGAGCACGGCGAACGCCAGGACCGTGTCGAGGTTCATTCCGAACGCGAGGCTCCGGCCACCGGGAACGAGAAGGAACGTACAGGCGAACGAGAGGAGGGCTGGCGCGCTGCCAAAGGCGGTCGCCGCCCGATGCACGAGGAGGGCCGCGAGCGCCGCGGTGCAGAGGAGGTAGGTCGCCTGCGCGCCGGTCGTTCCCGCGAGGACCGTGCCGGGAACCAGCATCAGGCCGAGCAGGGCGGAGTGCTTCGGGAAGAGACGTCCGTCCCTGGTCAGGGCGTAGGGCGTCCCGAACGGGCTCGACAGGTCCTGCTGAATGTCCCGGTCGATCCGATCCGGCCCCGGGAGCTCGAGCGATCCCGTGGCGACGACGGTCCGGGCGATGCGGCAGTACGCGGGCGCATCCGCTCCCACCGGAGCCCCTCCGGCGAGAAGCCGGGGAAGAGTGAGCGCTCCGCCCGCGCCGAAGGAAATCAGCGCCGCGAGGAGCGCGGCGCGGACGGGCGTCACGCGCACCATCGCGGGATCATAGCTTCGGACCCGTGTTCCGCGAACGAAGGAGGCCCGGTGCACTGACCGGCTTCGGGGGTCGGCTACTCGGCCTTCCGCGGCGGATCGGGGCCGCGGAACCAGATGACGATCACTCCGATTGCGAGGAGGAGCAGAGGGAGCCGCAGGGTCGAGAATCGGTCGTCCTGCACGAGCGCGAAGCGATCCCCCTCGCCGGCCAGGAAACGCTCGAACCCCGAGACGTCCGCGCTGCCGGGCGGGTACCCGGGGAGCAGAGACACGAGGCCCTGCCGGGTGAGGATCACGACGCTCGAGAACGAGGTGCGGCCGCGCCTGGAATGGGGCTTCGACACCCAGAGCGACTCCTCGTTCGTGCCGACGTCTTTCATGCTGCGGGCGCGGGCGAGTATCTGGCGCGCCTCCGGCGCTTCATCCCAGTACGAGTGCTTCGAGACGGCCCCGAGCACGTCGGTGAGAGGGATCGTGCGGGTCGGCAACGTCCCGGTCAGCCGTTCGACGGTGTGGACACACGTGCCCGTGGCGCGCTCGCAGGCAAACGTCCCTCTTTCGGCCTCGCTGAGGTAGATCACGGGGGCGATCGCTACGAAGAGAACACCCAGCAGGCGTCGGAAGAAGGTCACCCTCGTCATGTCGACCGCGAAACCAGAGTCTAACCCGTTCGGCGGCCCCTGCCTCGAGCTTCTCCCCGGCGATCGCCGACGCTCTCGACGACCGAAGCTCGCCGTGACCGACCCGCTCGCCGGCGCCGGTAAGATCGGCCCGTGGATTACCCGCGCCTCCTCGCGGAGATCGAAGAAGAGGTGCGGCCTCTCGTCGGGCAGGGGCGGACCGCCGAATACATCCCTCCCCTCGCCGACGTTCCGCGCGACCGGTTCGGAATGGTCCTCCGAACGGTCGGGAACGAGGTCTTCTCCGTCGGTCACGCGGAGGAGCGGTTCTCGATCCAGAGCATCGCGAAGGTCTTCAGCCTGACGCTCGCGACCCGGCTCGAGGGGGACGGCGTCTGGGAGCGCGTCGGCCGCGAGCCCTCGGGAACCGCCTTCAACTCGCTCGTCCAGCTCGAGTTCGAGCACGGCATCCCGAGGAACCCGTTCATCAACGCCGGGGCGCTGGTCGTCCTCGACATCGTCCTCAGCCACCAGCGGGAGGGAGAGGACCTCGTGCTCGACTTCGTCCGGCGCGCCGCTGCGAACCCCACCGTCGGCTACGACCCCGAGCTGGCCGCGGTCGAGCGGGCGACCGGGCACCGGAACCGCGCCCTCGCCCACTTCCTGAAGTCGTTCGGAAATCTGAGGAACGACCCGGACCACGTCCTCGACGCCTACTTCCTCCTCTGCTCGATCTCGATGAGCTGCTCCGAGCTGGCGTCCGCGTTCCAGTACCTCGCGACGGGAGGACTCACGGCCAGCGGCGAGGAGGTCGCGACCGCGCGCCAGGTAAAGCGGGTGAACGCGGTGATGCTGACCTGCGGCGTCTACGACGAGGCGGGGGACTATGCGTACCGGGTCGGCCTCCCGGCCAAGAGCGGCGTCGGCGGCGGCGTCGTCGCCGTGATGCCCGGCCGGTTCGTGACCGCCGTCTGGTCGCCCTGCCTTTCCGACAAGGGCAACTCCCTCGCCGGGACGATGGCGCTCGAGCTCCTGACGACGAAGACGGCCCTCTCGGTCTTCTGAGCGCGATCAGCCCGGCCCGAGCGCCAGCTCGACGGCCTCCCCCGTGAACGGCTCCTCGAACGCGAGGAAGACCGCGGCGAGGCGCATCCCGTCGCGGTTCTTGTTCCCGGCGCCGTAGCGCGGGTCGCCGAGGACGGGGTGGCCGATCGACTCCAGGTGCCGGCGGATCTGGTGCTGGCGGCCGGTCTCGATCGTCACGTCGAGCGTCGTCGCGCCGCGCTCCGTGTCGTGCGCGACGACGCGCCAGAGCGTCCGAGCGCTCTTGCCGTCGAGCGGCGTCTGGACGACGCCCTCGCGGCCGAGCGAGGAGGCGACGTCGCCGAGGACCTCGGCGCGGTAGCGCTTCACGACGCGCCCGTCGCGCAGGAGCGCGGAGAGCGCCGCGGCCGCCCTCTCGTCGTGCGCGACGAGGACGAGGCCGGAGACCTCGCGGTCGAGCCTGTGGACGGGAAGCGCGGGACGGCCGAGCGCCTTCTCCGCCTGTCGGAGGAGCGTCGCGTGGTCGCCGAACGGCGTCCCCTGCGTCAGGAGGCCCGCGGGCTTGTCCCACGCCGACCAGCGGACGGCGTCGCGGACGAGGCGCGCCTCGGGCGGCACGAGCGCGAGGAGCGCGGCGTCGTAGTGGATCTCGAGGACGTCGCCGGGCCGCACCGTCGCCGTCTCGCGGCGGAGGCGGTTCGGGGTGCGCCCGGCGCGGCCGACGTGGACCGCCCCCTTCCGCATCGCGTCCTTCACGACCCCCTTCGAGAGGCCCGAGACGCGAGCGAGGACGTCGGCCGCGCCCGGAGGATCGCCCGCGACGACGCGGTGCTTCATGGAGAGGCGTTCGGGCGGAGTCATCGGACCCGACGATAGCGCGTGGGACGACGCCGGGGTGAGGGTCCTCGGCGTACGATCCGCCCGGTCGGCCCCGGTCCGCGCCGGGGAGAGGTGACGTCATGGGTCCTCCGAGCCGTCTCGCCGTTCTGCTCCTCGCATCGCTCTTCGTCACAGGCTGCGGCTGCGTCTGGGAGGGGAGGAACGTCTGGCTCGCCACCGAAGCCTCGGCGGGCAAGACGCTCGAGGCGAACGCCCGCGACGAGGTGCTCCTCGAGCTCCCCGTCGACTCCGGCTCGGAGGCGCGCTGGTACGTCGTCGAGGTCGACGAGAAGGTCCTCAGGCGGAAGGGGCCAGCCGAGGAGGTCGCGGACGGGAAGGTCCGGATCCCGTTCGAGGCGCTCCGCTCCGGCGTCACGGACCTCGTCGCCTTCTACGCGACGGCGCGAAAAGCGCCTCCCGAGCGGACCTTCCGGACGACCGTGTGGGTCCGTTGAGGTGCACGCCCGGGGGAACCCGGTGTAACGTTCCTCCGCACCTTCCGAGACGATGAACGGCTTTCCGCTCCTCCCCGACGCCGAGTGGCTCGAGACCGACGGTCTCGGCGGCTATGCGCTGTCGACCGTCTCGGGGCGGAACGCGCGCCGCTACCACGGCCTCCTCGTGTCGGCCGCGACGCCGCCGACCGGCCGCGCCGTACTCCTCTCGAAGCTGGAGGAGACGCTCGTCGTCGGCGAGGAACGCTTCGACCTCTCGGTCAACCACTACGGCGGCAAGCTCCACCCGCGCGGCGACCTGCTGCTCCGCTCCTTCCGCGTCGACCCGTTCCCGACCTGGGAGTACGAGGCGGGCGGGGCGCGCCTGCGCCGCACCTTCTTCCTCGTCCACGGCGAGCCGACGGCGGTCGTGACGTGGGAGCTCCTCTCCGGCGGCGAGAGCCCCGTCCGGCTGGAGGTCCGGCCTCTCCTCGCCTACCGCGACCACCACGGCCTTCGCGGCGTCGAGACGCCCTGCGACCCCGCGCTCGCGCGGGAAGAGGGCGCCGTGAACCTCTCTCCCGTCTGCGCCCTCCCGGCGCTCCGGCTCGCCCACGACGCCGCCTCCGCCGTCGAGACTTTCTTCTGGTACCGCGGCTTCGAGTACGACCTGGACCGCGCACGCGGGTTCGAGTTCACCGAGGACCTCTTCTCGCCGCTCGCCTTCGCCTGGGACCTCTCCGACCGTCCCGTGGCGACGCTCGTCGCGACGCTGGCCGGCCGCTCGGCCGCCGACGCCCCCGACCTGGCCGAGGCGGAAGAGAGGCGGCGGAGGAAGGTCGAGGGAGCCGGCTCCGACCGCCGCGCGCTGCGCGTCCTCCGGTGCGCCGCCGACCGGTTCGTCGCGCGGCGCGGCGAGGGGTGGACGATCATCGCCGGCTACCCGTGGTTCACCGACTGGGGGCGCGACGCCATGATCGCGCTCCCGGGGCTCCTCCTCGCCACGCGCCGGTTCGACGCCGCCCGGTCGGTCCTCGAGACGTTCGCCCACCACGTCGACCGCGGAATGGTCCCGAACCGCTTCCCCGACGAAGGGACCGAGCCCGAGTACAACAACGTCGACGGCACGCTCTGGTTCGTCGAGGCGGTCCGCGCCTACCTCGAGGCGACGGGCGACGACACGTTCCGAAGGCAGGTCTACCCGCTCCTCGTCGAGATCGTCGAGCGGCACCTGCGCGGCACGCGCTTCGGAATCCGCTGCGACGTGGACGGCCTCCTCTCGTCGGGCGAGCCGGGCCAGCAGCTCACCTGGATGGACGCCCGCGTCGACGGGCGGGTCGTGACGCCACGCGCCGGCAAGCCGGTCGAGGTGCAGGCGCTCTGGCACAACGCGCTGCGCGTCGTCACGCTCTACGCCGCCGACCTCGGCGACGCCTTCACGGCGGCTCGCCTCCTCGCGCTCGCGGACCAGGCGCGGGAGAGCTTCTCGGCCCTCTTCTGGGACGAGAGCGTCGGCTGGCTCGCAGACGTCGTCGCGCCGGACGGGACGCGCGACCTCTCCCTCCGCCCCAACCAGCTCTTCGCGCTGTCGCTCCACAGGCCCCTCGTCACCGGGCGGCGGGCCGAGAGGGCGCTCTCGGCGATCGAGGAGAAGCTCCTCACTCCGTACGGCCTGCGCACTCTCGACCCCGCGCACCCCGACTACCGCGGCCGCTTCGAGGGAGGGCCGGCGGAACGCGACGCGGCGTATCACCAGGGGACCGTCTGGCCGTGGCTCCTCGGACCCTTCGTCGACGCCCACCTGGCCGTCCGCGGGAACAGGCCGGAGAGCCGCCGGCGAGCCTCGGCCTGGCTTGCGCCGCTCCTCGAGCACCTCCTCGGGCCGGGGCTCGGCCACCTGCCGGAAGTCTTCGACGGCGACTCTCCGCACCGCGCGGGCGGCTGCGTCGCCCAGGCCTGGAGCGTCGGCGAGGTGCTCCGGGCCGTGCTGAAGACCGGGGGCTGAGGGGCCGTCAGCCCCGACCGGGAGGAGAGCCCTCGTCGTCCCGGGCGGCCGTCCAGTCCGTGTGGAAGAGCTCGCCGCGGGGGCGGTCGACCCGTTCGTACTGGTGCGCCCCGAAGTAGTCGCGCTGCGCCTGGAGGAGATTCGCGGGGAGGCGCTCGCTCCGGTACCCGTCGTACCAGGCGAGCGCCGTCGACAGCCCGGGCGCCCAGACGCCCGAGAGGGCCGCGACCGAGACGACGCGGCGCCAGGCGTCCTGGGCCTCCCCGACCTTGCCGCGGAACCAGGGGTCGAGGAGGAGGTTCGGGAGCGCCGGCTGCGCGTCGAACGCCTCCTTCACCCGGTCGAGGAAGGCGGAGCGGATGATGCAGCCCGCCCGCCAGAGGAGCGCGATCCCGCCGTAGCGGAGCCCCCAGCCCCGGCTCTCGGAGGCTGCCCGCATCAGGGCGAACCCCTGCGCGTAGGAGACGAGCTTGGAGGCGAAGAGCGCCTTCCCGAGGTCGTCCACGAACGCCGCGGGGTCCCCCGCGAAGGAGGGAGACGGACCGGGGAGGAGTCGGGCGGCGGCGACCCTCTCGTCCTTCAGCGTCGAGAGGAACCGGGCCGAAACCGCCGCGTCGATCAGCCCGAGCGGCACGCCGAGCTCGAGGGCGGTCGCGCTCGTCCAGCGCCCCGTCCCCTTCTGCCCCGCCACGTCGAGGATCGCGTCGACGAGCGGACGGCCGTCGGCGTCGCGCACCGCGAGGACGTCGCGCGTCACCTCGACGAGGTAGCTGTCGAGGTCCCCGCGACTCCAGCGGTCGAAGATCCCGCTCATCGCGGCGGCGTCCATGCCGAGGAGACGCGACATGAGGTGGTAGGCCTCGCCGAGGAGCTGCAGGTCGCCGTACTCGATCCCGTTGTGGACCATCTTCACGAAGTGACCGGAGCCGTCGCTCCCGACCCAGTCGCAGCAGGGGGTCCCGTCGGGGGCCCGCGCGGCGATCGCGCGGAAGAGGGGCGCGACGAGCGGCCAGGCCGCCTCGGAGCCCCCCGGCATGATCGACGGGCCGAGGAGCGCCCCCTCCTCGCCCCCGGAGACCCCCGCGCCGACGTAGAGGAGCCCGCGCGCCTCCAGCTCGCCGGCCCGCCGCGCCGAATCCTCGAAGCGGGAGTTGCCGCCGTCGATCAGGACGTCGCCCGGCGAGAGGTGCGGGACGAGCGCGTCGATCAAACCGTCGACGGCCGCGCCGGCCTTCACCATCAGCATCACCCGGCGCGGGACCGAAAGCGCGGCGACGAGCTCGGCGACCGAGCGCGTCCCGACGACGTTTCGCCCCTTCGCCCGCCCCGCTACGAACGCGTCGACCCTCTCGACCGTCCGGTTGTAGACGGCCACCCGGAAACCGCGACTCTCGAGGTTCAGGACGAGGTTCTCGCCCATCACGGCGAGCCCGATCAGGCCGATGTCCGCGCGTCCGTCCGTCATCCCTCGCCTCCTCGGCCCGCCGCACCCCGGACAGGGGCCGCGGCGGCTCGTCGCGATGATCCCTCATCTCCGGAGATCCGCCGCGACGACGGCGCGCTCCTCCCGACGCGGCTGCGAGCTGGCGTTCCGCGGCTCCCCCCCGGCTCCCGCCCCCGATTGACACCCTCCTCTCGTCTGTTATGGTTCGCCGCTGCAAGGAGATAGCGGGGGAGGGCCGGCCCCTTCCGCGCTCACGAGCAGAGGATGTCGACCCGCCTGGAACTCTCCCTCGAACGCGACATCGAACGGATTCGACAGCAGCTCCTCGAGATGTCGGCGCTCGCCGAGCGGAACCTCCGCGAAGGCGTCGAGGCGCTCACGGGCGGGAACCGGCAAAAGGCTTACGCGGTCGTCCTCCGCGACCAGCTCATCGACGAGAAGGAGAAGGAGACGGACCGGCTCTGCCTCGAGTTCCTCCTTCGGCAGCAGCCCGTCGGCGTCCACCTCCGCTTCGCCTTCAGCGCGATCAAGATCAACCTCGAGCTGGAGCGCGTCGGCGACTACGCCGAGAGCATCGCGCGGCAGGTCCTCCGCCTCGACTCCCTCCCGGAGGTCCCCGACGCGCACCGCCGCCGCCTCGTCGAGATGGCCGACCTCTCCATCCCGATGCTGCACGACGCGACCGCCGCGTTCGCGGCGCGCGACGCCGAGCTCGCGAAGACGGCGGCCCTCGTCGAGCCGGCCGTCGACGCGCTCCTCGGAAAGCTCGTGACCGAGCTCGTCGAGGCCCTCCGGAGAGGAGAGATCTCCGCCGAGCTCCTCATCACGCTCTCGACGATCGGTCGCCGCTTCGAGCGCGTCGCCGACCAGGCCCGGAACGTCTGCATGGAGACCCTCTACATGTGCACGGGCGAGATCGCCAAGCATCCGGGGGCCGAGACGTTCCGCGTCCTCTTCGTCGACGAGCACAACTCCTGCCGGAGCCAGATCGCCGAGGCGATCGCAGGCTCGCTCGACCAGCCCCGCTTCGTCTTCTCGAGCGCCGGCCTCGACCCGCGGGCGATCGACCCGCGGACCTTCGCCTTCCTGAAGGAGAAGGGGCACGACGTCTCGCGCATGGCCCCGAAGGGTACGGACCAGATCCCGAACCTCGACTACTACAACGTCATCGTCGCCGTCGCCGCGGAGGCCCGCGAGGCGTTCCCGCGGACGCCCCGAAACCTCGTCACGATCGACTGGTCGATCGACGACCCGTCACGCGTCGAGGGCTCGCCGCAGGAGGTCCGGGCGGCCTACGAGACCGCGTACGAGTTCCTCTCCCGGAACATCCGCGACCTCGTCGAGGCCGTCCTCGGCGTCGACCTCGACTGAGCCCGCCGGCCGCTTCCCCAGGAGCCATGACCCGAACCCCGAGGCCGACCCGGACCCTTCTCGCCGTCGCCGCGGCCTGCCTCGCCGCCTCGTGCGGCGGCCGGGGTCGGCCCGCGCCGGCCGAGGTCATCCAGAACAAGGGCTCCGACACGATGGTGAACGTCGCCCAGGTCTGGGCGGAGGCGTACCGCAAGGCGGCGCCGGACGTCGAGGTCGAGGTCTCGGGCGGCGGCTCGGGCGTCGGGATCGCCGCGCTCGTGAAGGGGGCGGTCGACATCGCGAACGCCAGCCGCGACATCAAGCCGAGCGAATCCGAGATGGCGCTCGCGAACTCGGGGAAGGCGCCGGTCGACTTCAAGGTCGGCTACGACGCCCTCGCCGTCTTCATCCACCGCGACAACCCGCTCGAGGAGGTGACCCTCGCGCAGCTGAAGGAGATCTACGCCGAAGGGGGGCGCGCCCTCCGCTGGTCGGACCTCGGCGTCACGATCCCCGGCGTGAAGGACGACCGGATCGTCCGCGTGAGCCGACAGTCGAGCTCCGGGACCTACGAGTTCTTCCGGAGCCGGGCCCTCGACGACGAGGACTTCCGGCTCGGCTCGCTCGACCTGAACGGCTCGAAAGAGGTGGTCGAGCTCGTCTCGGTCACGCCGACTGCGATCGGCTACAGCGGGATGGGCTACGCGACGGACCACGTGAAGATGCTCCGTGTCTCTCCCGCGGCGGGCGTCCCGGGCGTCGGGCCGACGGTCGACGCCGTCCACGACAAGACCTATCCCCTCGCCCGCTCGCTCCACCTCTACACCCTCGGGCCGCCCGAGGGCGCGGTGAAGGACTACGTCGAGTGGATCCTCTCCCCCGCCGGCCAGGAGGTCGTCCGGGTGGCCGGGTACGTTCCCGCCGTCGTGGCTCCGGCTCCGCCGTCCGCAACGGCCTCGGAGGCCGCCTCGGCGCGATGAGCGCCACGCCGGTCGCCGCGCCCCGCCCCGAGCGGCCCCGCATTCGGGTCCTCGGCGAGAAGGCGCTCGAGACGCTCATCCGCCTCGCCGGCGTGAGCGCGATGCTCTTCGTCGCCGCCATCTTCTTCTTCGTCCTGCGCGAGGCCTTCCCCGTCCTCGCGAACGAGAGGTTCTCCCTCACGCAGTTCCTCTTCTCGACCGAGTGGTACCCGACCTCGGCGAGGAACGTCCGCTACGGCACGTTCGCGCTCACGATCGGGACGCTCAGCGTCACCGCGCTCGCGATCGTCATCGCCGTCCCGTTCGGCCTCGGGGCCGCGATCTACCTCTCCGAGTTCTGCAAGCCGCGCCTCCGCGAGACGCTCAAGGTCGTCATCGAGCTCCTCTCGGCGATCCCGAGCGTCGTCTGGGGGTTCATCGGCCTCACCGTCATGAGCCGGCTCGTCGTCTCGGTGACGGGCGCCCCCGTCGGGGTGAACCTCCTGAACGGCGGCATCCTCCTCGCGCTCATGAGCGTCCCCGTCATCGTCTCGATCGGCGAGGACGCGCTGAAGGCGGTCCCCGACTCGTACCGCGAGGCGGGCGTCGCGCTCGGCGCGACGCGCTGGCAGCTCGTCTGGCGCGTCCTCCTGCCGGCCGCGAAGAACGGCCTCCTCGCGGCGGTCCTCCTCGGCGTCGGCCGGGCCGTCGGCGAGACGATGGCCGTCCTGATGGCGACCGGCCACGCGGTGAACATCCCGGGCGGGGTCCTCGAGCCGGTGCGGACCCTCACGGCGAACATCGCCGCCGAGCTCGGCGAGGCCCCCTCGGGCTCGCCCCACTACCGCGTCCTCTTCCTGACGGGGACGCTCCTCTTCCTCATCACGTTCGTCGTCAACCTCGCCGCCGACCTCGCCGTCCGCGGCGTGAGGAGGAAATGAAGGTGGCGGGCCGCTTCGCAAAGACCCCGCACGGCCTGCGGAAGGAGAGGACGGAAGCGCTCGCGAAGGCCGTCTTCGGCCTGATGGCCTCGGCGATGATCCTGCCGCTCCTCCTCATCGTCGGCTACCTCGTCGTCCTCGCCTGGCCGGCGCTCGGGTGGGAGTTCCTCGTCGACGTCCCGAAGAACGGGATGCGCGACGGCGGGATCTGGCCCGCCTTCGTCGGGACGCTCTACCTCGTCGGGATCTCGCTCGTCGTCTCGACCCCGATCGGGGTCCTCGCGGCGATCTACCTGAACGAGTACGCGAAGGACAGCTGGTTCAACCGCCTCGTGAACCTGGCCGTCATCAACCTCGCCGGGGTCCCGAGCATCGTCCACGCCCTCTTCGGGCTCGGCGCGTTCGTCTACGCCGCCAGGTTCGGCTACTCGATCCTCTCGGCCTCGCTGACTCTCGCCATCATGACGCTCCCCGTCATCATCGCGTCGACGCGCGAGGCGCTCGCCTCGGTGCCGACGGCCTTCCGCGAAGCCTGCTGGAACGTCGGCGCGACCCGCTGGCAGACGATCCGGGCCGTCGTCCTCCCGAACTCGATCAGCGGCATCCTGACCGGCGTCATCCTTCAGGTGAGCCGCGCGGCGGGCGAGACGGCGCCGATCATGTTCACGGGGGCCGTCTTCTTCAAGGCCGTCGAGAGGGGGGACCTCTTCCCGTACGGCCTCGGCGAGCAGTGCATGGCCCTCTCCATGCACCTCTACACCCTCGCGACGCAGGTCCCGAACGTGAAGGAGGCGCTCCCCTACGCGACGGCGATCGTCCTCCTCGCGACCGTCCTCCTCGTGAACGCCACGTCCATCGCCGTCCGCATCTGGCTCCGGGGGCGGAAGAAGTGGTAGCCGGGAGCACCGCCCCGCCGGAGATCGAGGTCCACGGCCTCCGGCTCTCCTACGGCGGGCGCGAGGTGATCCACGGGATCTCCTTCGACCTCCGGAAGAACGAGATCCTCGCCGTCATCGGGCCCGCGCAGTCGGGGAAGACGTCGATGCTCCGCTGCCTGAACCGGACGATCGACTTCATCCCGACGGCTTCGGTTTCGGGGAGCGTGAAAGTCCACGGAGAGGACGTCCGAAAGACGAAGGACGTCTTCGGGCTGCGCCGGAGCATCGGAATGGTCGCGCCTCTCCCGGTCGGCCTCCCCCTCTCGATCTACGACAACGTCGCCTTCGCCCCCCGCTGCGCCGGAGTGACCAACCGCGCGGACCTCGACCCGGTCGTCGAGAAGTGCCTTCGCCAGGCCGCCCTCTGGGACGAGGTGAAGGACCGTCTCGGGGGCCTCGGCACCGCCCTCTCCGGCGGCCAGCAGCAGCGCCTCACGATCGCCCGGGCCCTCTCCCACCGCCCCGAGATCCTCTGCCTCGACGAGTTCTCGATTGCGATCGACCCGGTGACGACGATGCGGATCGAGGACGTCCTGAAGGAGCTGAGAGACGAGATCTCGATCGTCCTCGTCACGAACCTGACGCAGCAGGCCCGCCGCCTTTCGGACCGGACGATGTTCCTCCTGGAGGGCGAGATCGTGGAGCTGGACGATTCCGAGGTGATCTTCTCGGGCGAGCCGAAGAGCCCGAAGACGCGCGACTATGTCGCGGGGGTGTTCGGGTGAGCGGCGTCCCCGCGGCCGGGCCCGACCACGCGATCGAGACCCGCGGCCTCTCGCTCTGGTACGGCGGCTTCCAGGCGCTCTTCGACGTTTCGGCCGACATCAAGACGGGAATCATCACCGCCCTCATCGGCCCGAGCGGCTGCGGGAAGACGACGCTCCTCCGCTGCTTCAACCGCGTCAACGAGCGCTACGGGAACGTCCGCACCGCCGGCGAGATCCGGATCCTGGGGGAGAGCATCTACGACCCCTCCGTCTCGCTCGTCGAGCTCCGGAAGGCCGTCGGGATGGTCTTCCAGCGGCCGAACCCGCTCCCGATCTCCGTCTACGAGAACGTCGTCTTCGGCCTCCGGGTCCACACGCCGCGGACCGAGCTGAGGCGAAGCGTCCTCGACGACGCGGTCGAGAAGGCGCTCACCGAGGTCGGCCTCTGGAAGGACCTGAAGGACCGCCTGAACGCGAAGGCGACTTCCCTCCTCCTCGAGCAGCAGCAGAAGCTCTGCCTCGCCCGCCTCCTCCCGCTCAAGCCCGAGGTCATCCTGATGGACGAGCCGGCTTCCGCCCTCGACGTCGGCGGGACGCGCGCCATCGAGGAGCTGATGTTCGAGCTGGCCGGGCGCTACACGATCGTCATCGTGACGCACAACATGGCCCAGGCGCGGCGGGCGAGCGACGAGTGCATCTTCATGCTCCTGGGGAACGTCGTCGAGCACGCGCGGACGGAAGACCTCTTCCTGAACCCGAAGGACGCGCGCACCGCCGAGTACATCGAAGGGCGCTACGCCTGACCCCCGGGCCGCAGGCGCGGCCCCGCCGCCCGCGGACGGAAGTTAGACTTTCCGGACCATGACCCGCACCGCAGGCCCGGCCGCGACGCCCCGCAGGGGCGCTTCGCCCTTCCCCCTCCTGCACGCCGTTCGCACGCTCGTCATCTTCGTGCCGCTCCTCGCCGTCTTCGGCTCTCTCGCCGAAGAGCCGCCTCCGACACGAACCGTCGCGCTCCGCGTCGTCGACCGGCTCGAGAGGCCGGTGGCGGACGTGTCGGCGTGCCTCCTTCCGGCGTGCACGAAGGTCGCCTGGCGAGCGGAGAAGGAGGGCTACGTCGCGCAGGTGGCGGAAGGAGGGGCTCCCGTGACGCTGAGGCTCACCGCGCGCTCGTTCGAGCCCGCCGACCTCGTCGTCGCCCCCGAGGCGACGGCGGCGAAAGCGACGCTGAAGGCGAAGGGCTCGGTGCGGGTCGCGTTCCTCGCTCCCGAAGGGAAGGAGACAACGCGGCTGACCGTCTCGCTGAAGGAGACGATCGACCCGAACGCCGGAACAAAGGGCCGCCTCCTCGCCGAGAGGCACGTCGACGTGCCGCCCCGCCCCGCGACGGGCGCCGTCGTCCTCGACGACGTCCCGCCGGGGGACTGGGTCCTCGGATGGGAGGGGACGTCGATCGCGGCCGGAACGAAGATCGTGAAGGTGACCGAAGCGCGGACCGACGCCGGCTCCGTCGCGCTCGTTCGGGGCTGGGCGATCTCGGGCAGCGTCCGGGACGACCTCGGGATCGTCGTCCCCGGCGCACGCGTCCGGCTCCGGGCGGGCGGCCCCGCGACGGGCCGGCCGGTCGGAACGGAGCGCATCACACGAACCGGGAGCGACGGGGGCTTCGTCGTTCACGGCCTCCCCCTCGACGAGACCCTCTCGTGGGACGCGGGCACCGACGAGCACGAGGTCTCGCGCGGCGAGCTCGGCGGCGAGACGCGGCTCGAGATCGTCCTGACGCGCGCCCAGCGCGTCTTCGGCCGCCTCGTCGACGAGGAGGGGCAGCCGGTCGCCGGCGCCGGGATCGAGGTCTCGTACGTCACGCAGAAGCGGACGACGGACTCCGAAGGGAACGAGCGGCGTTTCACGATGGTCGAGGGGCACCCCGGCCCCGTCGTCTCGGGCGAGGACGGGGCCTTCTCGTTCTTTCGCCGCCTCCCGGCCTCCGTCCAGGTGGCGCCGGAAGTGAAGGGCCGCCTCCCCGAGACGCGGACGCTCGAACCGCTCCCCGCCGACGCGGTCCGCGGCGAGCTGGACCTCGGCGACCTCGTCCTCCGCGCCGGGCGGACGCTCACGGGACGCGTCGCGAAGGCCGACGGCGGCGCGCCCGTCGCGGGCGCGGAGCTCGAGGCGAGCTGGTCCGGCGAGGAGGCGGGGGCCCTCGGCTCCGCGCGCGGCCTCTCGGAGGCGGACGGCTCGTTCCGGATCGAGGCGATCCTCCCGGGGCGGGAGGTGACGCTCACGGCGCGGAAGGGAGGGTTCTCTCCGCGGACGCTCGCGATCGCCCCGGAGGCCGACTCCGTCGACGTCCTCCTCTCCCGCGGTGGGCGCGTGCGGGGCCGGGTCTGCGGAACGACGTGGGAGCTCGCCTCGGCGGCCGTCTGGTACGGACCCGACGGCGCGATCTCGAACCGGAACGAGGCCGTCGTCGACTCCGGCGGACGGTTCACGCTCGAGAACGCCGAGGCGGGCACGCTGACGTTCGCGAGGAGCTGGCGCTTCCGGAGCCCGGCGAACCCGGGCTCCACCTGGGAGTGGAGCGGCGCCGTCCGCGCGAACGTCGACGTGAAGGAGGGAGAGACGGCCGAAGTCTCCCTCGGCTGCGACGGGATTCCCCTGTCGGGCCTCCTCCTGCGCGACGGGCGCCCCGTCTCCTCGGAGATCGTCAGCTTTTCGAGCGGGACCGGGGCGCCCGCGACGGACGCCGTCACCGACGGCTCCGGACGTTTCTTCGCGCGCGTCCCGTCGCCCCGCCTCTGGCTCCTCTCGGCCGGCGGGAGCCCGCTTTCGGCCGCGGCCGCGTGCGAGGTGCCTCCGGGCGGGCTCGAGGGATGCCGCGTGGAGATCGGGAAGGACGGGCCGTGAGGGGGGCCTGCGCGCTTCGGTTTCGTCTGGGGGGTGTCCACGGGCGAGCCGCAAAGCAGGCGGTGGCTCCTGCCGATGAGCTTCGCTGACGACGAGGATCATCCGGATGCTAGGTATATATACCTAGCATCAAAACGACCCGCGGGGTCGTGACTCTCTGCGTCAAGGTATATATACCTTGACGCTTCTTTATCAGCGGCCGACACTGTGACAGGGACCTGCCATGCCACGAATCCAGAGACCGCCCGAGTCGATCCCCGACATCGTCGCCGAGGCGCTCCGGAAGTCAAACAGGAAGATCTACGCGGAGGCTCATCTGGCAGCCGCCATCGGCGAGGTTCTCGAGAGCATCGGCTCCTCCCACCGTCCTCGCGAGGTCCTGGGGAAGCTCCGCGAGGCAGGAGCCGTAACCGAGATCGTCCTGCGATCGCCCGACTACTCCCCGATCCGCCGCTACGCCGTCGGCGCGCCGTCACCGTTCGAGCTCGGCCTGAGCCTTCGAGGAGGGGCCTACCTCTCGCACGCATCGGCAGTCTTCCTGCTCGGCCTGAACGACCAGCTGCCGAAGACGCTCTACGTCAACAAGGAGCAGACGCCGAAGCCTGTTCCCTCGACGCCGCTTGCGCAGGACCGGATCGACCGCGCCTTCCGCGCCTCGCCTCGCCGGTCGAACTACGTCTACCACTTCGGCGAGACGCACTTCGTTCTCCTCAGCGGCAAGAACACCCGGGACTTCGGAGTCGAGGAGAGGCCGGGGCCGAACGGCGAGCCGCTCCGCGTGACCGGGCTCGACCGGACGCTCGTCGACATCGCCGTCC
>CAYVPO010000006.1:0-10270 GCA_964453825.1 uncultured Holophagales bacterium | reverse complement strand
CGTCCGGCCGGCCTATTCCGGAGGCGTCTTCCAAGTCCTCGAGGCGTACCGAACGGCGCTCGGCCGGCTCTCCATCGCACGCATCCTCGAGACCCTCGACCGGCTCGACTACGTCTACCCGTACCACCAGGTCGTCGGCTATTACCTCGAGAAGGCCGGCCTGCCGGAGCCCGAGACGAAGCCGTTCCGGGATCGCGGCCTCGCGTGGGATTTCTACCTCACGCACGGCCTCCGCGACACCGAGTACGTCCCGGCCTGGCGCCTACACGTGCCGCGCGGCTTCTAGCCTTCGGCAGACCTCGACGACGAAGTCGAAGTAGAGGTCGAAGCCTCCTTCGAGCGACCGGACGGAGCCCTCGACGGCGGGTCAGTCGGGACGGTGGAACTCCCGGGCCGACTCGACGCGGCCGAGGAGCTCCAGCGGGACCTTCTTCGCCGCGAACACCTTCGCGACGAGAGCGACGTTCGTGGGGGTCGCGAGGTCCACGCTCGCTTCCAGGCAGATCGACCGGATGTCGAAGAAGTCCCGCGCCCTCGCCCGCCGATGATGCGTGTAGGGGTACTCGGGCATCTGCTGGCAGATCGCCCGGAGCTTCTCGGCGGCGAGGAGAGCCGGGGAGTAGACGGCGATCGGCACGCCGTCGACGTTCTCCTCGAGCGCGTCGCCGACGTACTCGTGACGGCTGATCTGGATCTTGAACGTCCGCTCCTGCGCGAGACCGACGACCGTCGCCGATCGCCGTCGGACCTCGAGGTCGAGGGCGGCGGCCGCCGCCGGGCTCAGCTTGAACTGCACCTCGTACCCGCCCCACCACTCGGCCTCCGGCTCCGGCGGCCGGAGAAGGAAGCGGACGTCGAAGACCGAGAAGCCTGCGTCGCGGAACGACGCGGCGAGGTGAGCCGTGATCCGCTCCTCGGCGATGCCGACGTCCGCGAAGTCGGAGGCGAGCGAGTAGTCGAGGTCGAGCGAGGTCCGTCCCCCGATCCCGTAGACGACCGCCAGCGCGTTGCCGCCCTTGAGGACGAGCAGCCCGATCTCGCGCCCGGCCTCCGCCATCGCCCGGATCGCGACACGACGGACGAGGTCGGCGTGTGTCGGGGCCGGGGGCTTCATCGGGAGAGGTCGGTCGCGGGGCGCCAGGCGGTAACGCTCCAACCCGCGCCGCGCAGGCCGGTGTCGATCCGCTCACGCCGAGTTCCGGACTCCGGTGTCTGCAGTCGCCGCATCGCCTCCCTCAGACCCGGTAGAACTCGCGGTACCAGTCGACGAAGCGGGCGAGGCCGACGGCGAGGGGCGTGTGGGGCGCCGCGCCGAGGAGGCGCGCGAGCGGCTCGGTGTCGGAGCTCGTCTCGACGAGGTCGCCCGGCTGCATCTCACGAAGGACGAGGTTCGCCTTTCGGCCGAGGAGCTCCTCGAGCGTCCGGATGAACTCCATCAGGAGGACCGGCTCGCCGTTGCCGATGTTGAAGACGCGGTGCGGGGCGCTGCTCGCCGCCGGGTCGCCGGCCTCGGGCGTCCACGCGGGGTCGGCCTCGGGCGCGCGGTCGAGGAGGGCGACGACGGAGTCGGCGATGTCGCCCACGTAGGTGAAGTCGCGCTTCATCTCGCCGTGGCCGTAGACGTCGATCGGGTCGCCCGCGAGGATCGCGCGCGTGAACTTCATCGTCGCCATGTCGGGCCGGCCCCACGGGCCGTAGACGGTGAAGAAGCGGAGGCCCGTCGCCGGCACGCCGAAGAGGTGCGCGTAGGCGTGGGTCATCACCTCGTTCGCCTTCTTCGTCGCGCCGTAGAGGCTGACCGGATGGTCCGTCCGGTCGGAGGCGCGGAACGGCGTCGCGTTCAGGCCGTAGACGGAGCTGGAGCTCGCGTAGACGAGGTGCGCAACGCGCGTCCGCCGGCAGCCTTCGAGGACCGTCAGGTGCCCGGTGAGGTTCGACTCGACGTAGTCGAACGGCGCGTCGAGCGAGTGGCGGACGCCCGGCTGCGCGCCGAGGTGGACGACCTTCTCGAAGCGCTCGCGCGCGAAGAGGGCCGCCATCCCCTCCCGGTCGGAGAGGTCCTGCCGCTCGAAACGGAAGCCTTCGCGCGGGAGGAGCCGCGCGAGGCGCGCCTCCTTCAGCGAGACGTCGTAGTACGCGTTCAGGTTGTCGACGCCGACGACCTCGTGTCCGGCGTCGAGGAGACGCTGGGCGACGTGCAGGGCGATGAAGCCGGCGGCGCCGGTGAGGAGGGTCTTCACGGTGCGGTCTTCGGAGGAGTGTAGAGGTAGACGGGGCCGTCCGGGGCCGCCGCGTCGGGGCGACCCGAGCCCGGCGGGACGAGGAGCCACCGGCGCCCGTGGCGCTTCCCGAGGTCCGTCGCCGAGGAGAGGTCGAAGGCGTCGGCGAGGGCCTTGTCCGGCCCCAGGACCCACCGCCCCGCTTCGCCCGCCTGCCAGCGGGCCGCGGCGGCCCCCTGCATCTCGGGCGGCATCAGGTAAGGGAAGTGGTTCGTCGGCCGCCGGGCGAAGAGGAGGAACTGCTCGCGGTACGCGACGATCGCGAGGGCTTCTCCGGGCGGGACGCGCGCCTCCGCGGCCTCGACGACCGCTCTCGGCGTCCGCGAGGCGTTCAGGAGCGGGTTCACGCCGAAGCCGACGACGAGCCACGCGACGGAGAGGACCGACGCGACGGCGGCGAGGGGGAAGCGGCGGAATCGCAGGAAGAGCGCCGTCGCGGCGGCGCCGAGGACGAGCGCGGCGGGCCACGGGTTCGCGATCTCCTCGGACGCGAGCTTCTCCCCCACCTTCGGGACGAGGAGCGCCGCGAGAGCCGCGAGGAGGCCGAGGACCCCGACGAGCGCGGCAAGGCCCGTGAAGAGCCGCCGCGGCCAGGCCTTGCGGAGGAGCTCCGGCAGGAGCGGCGCGGCGAGGAGGGCGAGCGCGGGAGTGGCCGGGGTGATGTAGACGCCGCGCTTGCCGGGCGAGGCGCTGAAGAAGACGAGGACGAGGAGGAGGTAGCCGAGGAGGACCGGGACCCGGCGGTCCCCGGCGCGCGCCTCGCGGACCCACGCGGGGACGAGCCACGGCAGGAGGAGCGAGAGCGGGAGCCAGAACGGCGGGATCACCTTCACGAGGTAGTCCCACCACGGCTCGACGTGGTGCCACGCGGCGCCGTAGCGCGTGACGGTCTGCTTGAAGAGGATGTTGTTCCGGTAGGACTCGAGCGCGGGGTCGCCGCTCTGCGCGACCGCGACGAGCATCGGGACGCCCCAGAGGGAGACGGCCGCGAGGAGGGCGAGCGGCCCGGCGAGCGCTTTCAGCCAGGACGAGAGCGGCGCGCGCCGGATCTCGGCGCGGTGCGTGTAGAGCGCCGGGAGGAGCGCGAAGAGGGCGAGGATACCGACCCCCTTCGTGATGATGCCGAGCCCCGCCGCGAACCACCCCAGGTAATACCAGCGCCACCCTCCCCCGAGGAGGAGGAAGCGGACGAACGCGTAGACCCCGAGCGTGATCCAGAGCGTCACGAGGGCGTCGATCTGCGCCGTGCGGGCCTGGAGCGTGAACTGGACCGTCAGGAGGAGGAGGAGCCCCGCGCGCCAGGCCGTGGCGCGGTCGTGGAGGCGCCGCGCGAGGTCGAAGACGAGGGCAAGCGTCCCGAGGCCGGCGAGGAGCGAGGGGAGGAGGAACGCGACGCGGAGCGAGCCGGTCAGCTTCAGGAAGAGCGCGATCGCCCACATGAACACGGGCGGCTTGTCGGGGTAGAGCTCGCCGCCGCGGACCGGGAAAAGCCACTCCCCGCTCTCGACCATCTGCCGCGCGACGAGCGCGAAACGCGGCTCGTCGGCGGGCCAAGGGTCGCGCAGGCCGAGGCCGGCGCCGAAGAGGACGGTCGCGAGCAGGAGCAGGAAGAGGAGCGCGCGGCGATCGTCCGTCGGCCCCGTAAGGAGCCTCTCGTCGGGCGTCACGCCCCGTCCCCGGGGTCGGTCCCGGCTTCCAGGTGGCGCGCCGCCTTGATGAGCCAGAGGTTCCTCACGTAGACGACGGCCCCCGCGCTCTGGCCGAGGATGAAGACCGGGTCCTTCCGATAGATCGCGTAGGCCAGCAGCAGGGCCGAGCCGCCGAGGCTGAAGTACCAGAACGCGACGGGGATGACGCTTCGCTTCTGACGTTCGGAGGCGATCCACTGGATGATGAAGCGGGCGCTGAAGAGGAGCTGGCCGAGGAGGCCGAGCCCGACCCAGAGCCGTTCGACGGTGGGGGTCACGGGAGGGCCTCCTTCACGACCGGCGACTTCGCCCGCCGCTTCAGCCAGGCGACGCCGAGGACGTCGACGAGGCCGACCCAGAGCCGGTTCCAGACGCCGTAGTTCGATCGGCCGGCCATCCGGGGGCGGTGGTTCACGGGGTGGACGAGCATGACGCCGCCCAGCGACTGGACGAGCGTCGGAACGTAGCGGTGCATGTGGTCGAACGCGGGGAGGCGCAGGTACCAGTCGAGGCGGACGGCCTTCAGGCCGCAGCCGACGTCGGGGACGCCGTCCTTCAGCATCGCGTTCCGGAACGCGTTCGCCACCTTCGAGCTGGCGCGCTTCACCCAGTCGTCCCGGCGGTTCACGCGGTGGCCGATGACGCCGACGACGCGCGGGTCGCGGGCGTTCCCCTCGAGCGCCGTCCGGACCATCCCGGGAATGTCGGCCGGGTCGTTCTGGCCGTCGGCGTCGAGGACGACGAGCCACTCGCCCCGCGCGGCGCGGGCCCCCGTGAGGACCGCGAAGCTCTGGCCGGTGCTCCGCTCGTGCCGGAGCGCCCGCAGGCGGTCGAAGCCCTCCGCGGCGAGCGCCTTCAGCGTCTCGAACGTCGGGTCGGTCGAGCCGTCGTCGACGTAGATCAGCTCGTATTCGAAGGCCCCGTCGAGGGCCTGCCGGACCTCCGAGACGAGGGGGCGGACGTTCTCCGCCTCGTTCCGGGCCGGAATGACGACCGAGAGGAAAGGTTGTTCGGGCATGCGTCTTTCTTCGCGCGGCCGGGGCCCCTCGATTCCGGTCGGCTTCCCTCGCGCGGAAGCGAGGATTTTCCCCCATTTTCCCGAATGGTTCCCGAAGCGCCCGCGAGGGGGCCCGCGAGACGGCGACGGCCGCCCTCCGCCGACCCGGGCAATGCTCCGCCACCGGCCTACGGCCGCCACGCCCCGGTCCCGGCTCGCACGCCCTTCCGGCGAGTCCTTCCGGAGTTGACAGGCGATCCCGTGTTGTGCTGCATTGCAGAATTCCGATAGAGTGCCCTCCATGTCCACCTACGACGAGGAGGCGTTCATGTACCGTAGCCAGTCCATCCCGGAGCTCGAGCGGTCCTGGGCCAACGACCTGCGCTGGCGGGGAATCGTCCGCCCGTACAGCGCCGCGGACGTCGACCGCCTTCGCGGCACGATCCAGATCGACTACCCCGTCGCCCGGATGGGCGCCGAGCGTCTCTGGAACCTCCTCCACACCGAGACGTTCGTCCGGGCCCTCGGCGCGCTGACCGGCAACCAGGCCGTCCAGCAGGTGCAGGCGGGGCTGAAGGCGATCTACATGTCGGGCTGGCAGGTGGCGGGCGACGCGAACGACGCCCTGACGATGTACCCCGACCAGAGTCTCTACCCGGTCACGAGCGTCCCGACCGTCATCCGGCGGATCACGAACGCGCTGATGCGGGCCGACCAGATCCAGCACATGGAGGGGCGGTCCGACGTCTACTACTTCGCGCCGATCGTGGCCGACGCGGAGGCCGGCTTCGGCGGCCCGCTGAACACGTTCGAGCTGATCAAGTCGATGATCGAGGCGGGTGCCGGCGGCATCCACCTCGAGGACCAGCTCTCCTCGCTGAAGAAGTGCGGCCACATGGGCGGGAAGGTCCTCGTCCCGATCCACGACTTCATCCAGAAGCTGATCGCGGCGCGCCTCGCGGCCGACGTCCTCGGCGTCCCCACGGTCTTCATCGGCCGCACCGACTCGCTCGGCGCGAGCCTCATCCGCGGCGACATCGACAAGGTCGACCAGGAGTTCCTGACCGGCGAGCGGACGTCGGACGGCTTCTACATCGTCAAGGGGAGCCTCGAGTACGCCGTCGCCCGCGCCTGCGCCTACGCGCCGTACGTCGACGTCGTCTGGTGCGAGACCTCGACCCCCGACATCGGCGAGGCCCGCGCGTTCGCGCAGGGGGTCCACGAGAAGTTCCCCGGCAAGCTCCTCGCCTACAACTGCTCGCCGTCGTTCAACTGGAAGAAGAAGCTCTCCGACTCGGAGATCGCCGCGTTCCAGGAGGAGCTCGGCGCGATGGGCTACAAGTTCCAGTTCATCACGCTCGCCGGCTTCCACACGCTGAACGCCTCGATGTTCAAGCTCGCCTACAACTACGCGAAGACCGGCATGAGCGCGTTCGTCGACCTCCAGGAGGAGGAGTTCCAGATGGAGCGCGAGTGGGGCTTCAAGGCGATCAAGCACCAGCGCTTCGTCGGCGCCGGCTACTTCGACCAGATCCAGCAGACGGTCGCCGGCGGCGAGGTCGCCACGGCGGCGCTCAAGGGCTCCACGGAAGAGGAGCAGTTCGACAAGCACTGACCGGCGCCGGGCCGGCAGGAAGGAAGGGGGAGGCGGACGACGCCTCCCCCTTCTCGTTCTCGGCGGACCGGGCGCGCGGGCGTCGCCCCCCGCCCGGAACGCTCAGCCCCGGCCGCGCGCGGCCCGCTTCCGCCAGGCGTCGCCCCTCGCCTTCGCCCCGAGGGCGTCGAACGTGCTCGCCGCCACCAGGGCGGTCCGCGGCGACGGGCTCGCCCGGTACATCTGCTCGAGGAGGGCGTCGACGCCCGCCCGGTCGCCCGCGAGGAAGCGGAGGACGGCGAGGCTCGTGTAGGCCTGCGTGTTCCCCGGGTAGGCCGCGATCTCGGCGCGGAACGCCGCCTCGGCCTCCGGGAGGCGGTTCAGGCGGGCGAGGGCGTCAGCCCGCTGAAGCTCGAGGTTCCAGACCCGTGGCAGGCGCAGCTCCTTCGCCCGCGCGGCGGCTCGCTCGACCTCGGCAAGCGCCTCGGCCTGTCGCCCGGCGCGGGAGAGCACTTCCGCGAGGGCGAGAAGGGCCGCCGGCTCCCCTCTTCCCTCGCCGGACGCCGCCCGCGCCTCACGCTCTGCGGACGCGAGGTCCCCCCGGGCGAGAAGGACGCGCGCGAGGAGGACCCGGCCGCCGACCGGGAGCGCGCGCGCCGCCTCGCGCGCCAGCCGCTCCGCGTCGTCGAATCGTTTCCTGCGAAGCTCGACCAGGCCGAGCGAGACGGTGATGTCGGGGAGCGGGACGGGCGAGCGCGAGAGCGTCTCGCGGTAGGCCGCGGCCGCCTCCTCGTCGCGCCCCGCTTCGACGAGGAGCTCGGCGAGCTTGATCCGCGCCTCGGTCATCCCGGGGTTCTCCGCGAGCATTCCCCGAAGGTGCGCGACCGCATCCTCGATCTTCCCCTCGCGCGCAAGGCGCCACCCTTCCTCCATCTTCCGAAGGTTCGCGACGTTGTCGACGGGGTTCGGGAGATCGGCCGAGCTGCCGCGGTCGCGCAGGCCTCCGAGGTAGCCGAGCGCGGCGAGCCGCTTCAGCGTCTCCTCGTCCTCGGGCGCCGGGGTCTCGTTCCCCGTCGGGAAGCGGAGGAGCTCGCGGGCGAGGCGCGCCGCGGCCTCCCTCTCCGACGCGACGAGGTCGTTCTTCTCGGCCGGGTCGGCGACGTAGTCGTAGAGCTCCGGCCGGGGGCCGTGGATGTAATGCCACCGCCCGTCGACCGCGCTCTTCAGGTCGGCCCATCCGAGCTGGAGCCGCGGGTAGAGCGTCTCCCCGTAGAGCGTCCTCGGCGACGCGCCCTCCGCCGCGCTCACGAGGAGCGAGCGTCCGCTCACACCCTGGGGCGTCGGCAGGCCGAGGAGCGACGTGACCGTCGGGAGGATGTCGGAGAGCTGGACCGGCGCCGGCACGCGGCGCCCGCCGCCGGCGCTCCCCGGGAGCTTCAGGAAGAGCGGCACCTGGAGCGCCTCGCGGTAGAGGAGGAGAGAGTGCTGCTCCTCGCCGTGGTCGCCGAGCCCCTCGCCGTGGTCCGAGGTGACGATCACGATCGCCTTCTCGTAGATCCCGAGCGCGCGGAGGTGGTCGAGCAGGTCGCCGACGACCGCGTCGGCCGTCGCGACCTCCGCCTCGTACGTCGGGCCGTACTCCGCCAGGAACCGCTCCGCCGGCTCGTAGGGGAGGTGCGGCTCGAAGATGTGGAAGAAGTAGAAGAAGGGCTTCCCGGCGCGGGCCGAGATCCACTCCTTCGCGAACGCGAGCGTCGCGGCGCCGGGGCGCTGGTAGCGCACCGTGGCGACGCCGGGGTCCGTCGGGACCGAGTCCTCGTAGTCGTCGAAGAGCGGGCCGATCCCGGTCTCCCGGCGAAGGACCCACGCCGAGACGGCCGCGCCCGTCGCCCAGCCCCGCTCCTTCAGGAGCTGCGGCAGGCTCGGGTGGGACTCGCCGCGGAACGTGAAGCCGGAGTTGTTCCTCACGCCATGCTCGGGAGGAATCTTTCCGGTGAGCATCGACGTGTGCGACGGGAGCGTCATCGGCGTCGGCGCGAACGCCTGCTCGAAGAGCCAGGAGTCGGCGGCGAGCCGGTCGAGGTGCGGCGTCCGGACCTTCCCCCAGCCGTAGGCCGGGAGCCGGTCGGAGCGGAGCGTGTCGATGGAGACGAGGACGACCGGAGCGTCGGGGAAGGTCCCGACGCCGCCGGGGGCGTTGCCGCCGCGCCGACAGGCCGGGACCGCCAGGGCGACGGCAGCGAGGAGGAGCGAGGCGAGACGGTTCTTCACGGCGTCCTCCGGCCGCCCGGCGCGGCGCCGGGTCTCGAGCGGGCCTCGGCCCGGAGGCGGCTCGCGCCGGCCGCGTCGCCGAGCCTCTCCAGGAGCTCCTCGGCCGCGGCGTACGCGGCCGGGCCCTCGGCGGCGGCGACCATCTCGTCCACCGTCTTCCGCGCCTCGGCGCCCCGCCCGCGGCTGGCCCTGAGGAGGACGAGCGTCTGCCAGGCCGGGACGTAACCGGGGAAGCGGCGCGTCTCCTCGAGGATCTCCGCCTCCGCCTCCTCCCACCGGCCGAGCCGGCCGAGGAGGTTCCCGCGCAGGAAGCGGTAGCCCGCGAGGTCGTCGAGCCCGCGCTCGCCGACCCTCTTCCGGAGCTCGTCCGTCATCGCGAGAGCCTCCTCGAAGCGCCCGCCGCTCGCGAGGACGTCGGCCAGGACGAGCCAGGAGCGCTTGCGGCCCAGGCCGGTCTCGAGGGACCTCCGCGCTTCCGCCTCGGCGCCGGCGAGGTCGCCCGTGCCGAGGAGCGCCCGCGCCTTCACCTCGTGCCCGCCCGTGTCGCCGCGCGCGATCGCGAGGTCGGCGTGGCGGATCGCTTCCGCGGGGCGCCCCACCTGGAGGCAGAGGTTCGCGACGGAGATGAGGTAGTTCGTCCGGTCGGCCGGCGAGAGCTCCACCGTCTTCCGAATCGCCGCCACGGCCTCGTCGGTCCGTCCGAGGCGGGCGAGCCCCTGCGCGTACGCTTCCCAGGCGTCGACGAGGCGCGGGTTCCTCTGAAGGAGCATTCCGAGAGTCTCGACGCTCTCGACGGTCCGTCCCCCCTTCAGCAGGCCGAGGCCGCGCTTGAGCTGCTCCAGGGTGCCGATCTCGTCCTTCGGATCGGGGAGCGCGCCGCCGCCGGCCGTCGTCATCGTCACGTAGCCGAGGGAGGCGAGCTTCTTCGCCTCCTCCTCGCCCACCGCCGACGGCTCGACGAACGGGCTCCTTCGCCTCTCGGCCTCGGCCATCATCGCCCGCACGGGGCCGGCCTTCTCCTCGATCCGGTTCTTCGTCTCCCCCGGGTCGGTTGCGAGGTCGTAGAGCTCGGGGCGGGGAGCGTCGACGAAGTGCCACGTCCCGTCGACGACGGAACGCAGCTCGCTCCAGCCGAAGCGGATCCTCGGATAGAACGTCTCCGCGAAGAGGCGCCGCTCCGGCGCGGCTCCGCCCGCGGCGAGCCGGGCGAGAGAGACGGTCCCCTCCGGCGGGATGAAGCCCGGGAGGCCGACGACGTCGGCCACCGTCGGGAGGACGTCGAGGAGCTGAACGGGCGTCTCCACCCGCGTCCCGGCGTGAGGCGGCCGCTCCCCCGCCTTCGCCGACGGGAGCTTGACGAGGAGCGGCACCTGGAGCGCCTCGCGATAGAGGAAGACGCCGTGCTCCTCCTCGCCGTGGTCGCCGAGCCCCTCGCCGTGGT
>CAYVPO010000005.1:1735-38758 GCA_964453825.1 uncultured Holophagales bacterium | reverse complement strand
CGCCGGGTCAGGCCCGCGCGCTGTTTGAGCGAAGCGAGTTCGCGCGGGCCCCGGCGGCCCGCGCAGCGGAGTCGATGCGGGTCGCGCGCGCGCAGAGTGAGCGAGCGGGGCGCATCCCTCCCTCGCGCCCCTGGATCGTGGACGAGCGCTTCGCCCCCGACGGAAACGGCCCGGCGTTCCTGCCGGGCCGTCGTCGAATTGGTGCGGGGCCCCGCGGGATTCCTGCCGGGGCTCTCGTCCCCGCCCGGGTCACGCGATGGCGGCCTGCCTCGCGTCCTTCGCGCGCTTGATCATGGAGACGAGGCCTCCGGCCATCATCACGTAGAAGCCGGCCCAGACGAGGGCGATGAGGGGCTTCGTCGTGACGTCGATGGAAAAGGACTCGGGGACGGCGGGTCTCAGGTCGCCGGCCGGGTCGAGGCCGAGGAGCTCGAGCTCGACGGCGGCGTCGTTCGGGGAGACGCGGCGGATGCGGACCTGACCGGCGTCGGTGCCGGGGAGAGGCGAGAGGGGGTTCTCGAAGCGCTGTCCCTCGCCGCCTCCGAGCGTGACGACGAACTTCGGGGTGACCTCCGAGGTCGCGCCCGCGGAGGTGACGGCGAGCTTCGTCCCGATCGTGAAGGCGCCGCCCTCGGTGTGGGCGCCCTCCGTCGAGAACTCGAGGAAGCGGACGTTCACGCCGTGGACCGTCTTCTCCTCGCCCTTCCGAAGGACCGCGAGCGCTCCCTCCGCGCGGGGCGGGGCGCCGGGCTCGTAGGCCTGGGGCGAGACGTAGAGGTCGAAGAAGAACGACTTCCTCACGTCGGGGTTCGCCATGAGCTGACCCGACTTCTCGTTCGTGTAGAGCTTCGGGTAGGCCTTCCAGGTCGCCTTGCCGTCGCTGACGGTCACTTCCATCGCCTGCTTGGCGCGGCGGTCGGCGAGCTTCGTCAGGTCGAGCTGGGACTGCGTCTTCACGACGCCGTCGTCGTTGACGAAGTAGAGGCCGGTGAACGTGAAGCTGATCGGGCGGCCGTGCTGCTCGATCACGAGCGGACGGTTCCGGTGGAGCGTGACCTGGGTCTTCACCTCGTAGGCGCCCGAGATCAGGATGCCGACGAGCATGATCGCCGTGCCGACGTGGGCGAGGTAGCCCCCCGCGCTCGCGATCGCCTTGCGCCTCACGAAGAGGACGAGGATCTCGGCGGAGGAGGCGAGGCCGAAGACCGCCGCGCCGAGGAAGAGGAGGTCGACCGGCTTCCTCACGCCGAGGAAGAGGAAGAGAACGGCGCCGAGGACGCCGAGGAGCGCCGGGAGGGCGACCTTCTTCCCGACGGCCCCCCACGTTTCGCCGCGCCAGGAGACGAACGGCACGAAGGCGATGAGGAGCGCCATGACGATCGCGAGCGGCGTGTGAGTGACGTCGTAGAAGCTCGTCGCGACCTGCGAGGCCTTGCCGCCGATGCGCGTGAGGATCGGCGCGGACGTCCCGAGGAGGATGACGAGGCCCGAGGCGCAGAAGAGCGTGACCGCGAGGATGAAGAGGACGGAGCGCGAGAGGAACGGCTCCTCCTTCTCCTTCCCGGTAGCGGGGTCGATCTCGTTGACGACCGGGATCTCCCTCCAGCGATAGGCGAGGAGCGCGAGGCCGCCGAAGAGGAAGACGAGGATGATCGCGACGAGCCAGCCGGTGATCCCGAGGTCGACGAAGGAGTGGACGGAGAAGTCGGCGAGGACGCCGGAGCGGGTGAGGAACGTGCCGTAGAGGATGCAGCAGAAGGCGAGGATCGCGAGGATGACGTTGATCTTCCGGTGCTTCTCGCGCGTCTTCTGCAGGTACATCCCGTGGACGAGGGCCGTCGTCGCGAGCCACGGGACGAGGGAGGTGTTCTCGACCGGGTCCCAGGCCCAGTAGCCGCCCCAGCCGAGCGTCTTGTAGGCCCAGTAGCCGCCCATCAGGATCGCCGTCCCGAGGCAGACGAACGTGAAGAGCGCCCACGGCATCGCGCGGACGACCCAGCCGTCCCAGCGCTTCGTCCAGAGCGCTCCGATGGCGAACGCGAACGGTACGGAGAGCGAGGCGAAGCCCGCGAACATCACCGGCGGGTGGATGACCATCCACGGGTCCTGAAGCAGCGGGTTCAGCCCCTGGCCGTCGGGCGGGACCTCGGCGAGGAAGCGGAACGGCGACTGCTTGACGAGGATCGCGACGATGCCGAGGAAGGAGAGGACGTAGACCGCCATGACGGGCGGCTCCTGCTCCTTCGCCGTCGCGACGACGAACGGCCCGATGACCGCGCCGAAGAAGAGCCACGTCAGGAACGAGCCCTCCTGGCCCGCCCAGAGCGTCGAGAAGAGGTAGCGGAAGGGAAGCTCGCGCGAGGAGTACGACGTGACGTAGGAGAGCCGGAAGTCGTTGTTCAGGAGGAGCCAGAGGAGGATCAGCGTCGCGAGGACGATGGCGGCCGCGTGCGCGTAGAAGAGGCGCCGCCCGAGGAGGAGGGTCGACTCGTACGCCGGGCCTCCTTCCTTCTGGAGCGCGAGCGCGCGCGCGTAGACGACGATCGTCGCGATCCCGGAAGCGAGGGCGAACCAGAGCGCGAGCGTCCCCGGGGCGTAGCCGAGCGCCGGCATCAGGACTTCACCGAGACCTTGGAGCCGTAGTGCTTCTCGGCCTCCTCGCCCTGGTACTTCGAGGGGCATTTCACGAGGAGCTTCTCTGCGTGGAAGGCCTCGCCCTGGTACTTCCCGATCGCGACGATGGAGACGGCCTCCTCGAAGTTCGCCGGCTTGACGTCGCGGTAGGTGACCGGGAGGACCTTCTTCGTCTCGAGGTCGACGAGGTTGAACCGGAGCGTCTGAGTCGTCGTGTCGTACTTCGAGGAGCCCTGCTCGAGGCCGCCCATGACCTGGCAGACGCGCGGCGAGGTCAGCGCCTCGTCGAACGTGACGTACGGGGTCATGGAGGAGGAGAAGGTCGTCAGGCCGAGGAGGAGGAACGCGACGATGAGGCCGGCGCCGGCCCAGTAGGCTTTCTTCACGACGGGTCCTCCGGGGTCTGCCGCGCGATCGCCGCGCGGACCTTTCGGTCGAGGTGGACGAGGTACGCGAGGAGCCCCGCCCAGATGATGATGTTCACGGCGGCGACGTAGAAGAGCGCGCCGTGCGAGACGGCGGCCGTCGGGGCGTCGGGGGTCATGCTTCGGTGCCTCCGGCCCTTTCCGAGAGGCGCCGGACGAGCCGGGTCGCTTTCACGTCGAGGGCGTACATCCAGGCGAAGAGCGCGGTGAACGCGATCATCGAGGAGAAGAAGACGAGCTTGATGTCGGGGGACATCTCGATCCGGCCCCGAGCGTTGATCACGGTGTCGGGGTGGAGCGAGGCGTACATGCGCGGGACGGCGAACATCAGGAACGGCACGGAGACGAACGCGATCAGGGCGTACGCCGCCGAGAGCGTCGCCCGCCGCTCCGGCTCCTCGATCGCCTGGCGGAGGCCGAGGTAGGCGCCGTAGACGAGGAGGAGGAGGACGATCGAGGTCTGCCTCGGGTCCCAGTTCCAGTACGAGTTCCACATCACCTTCGCGAACAGGGAGCCGGTGACGGTGGCCAGGACGCAGAAGAGGATCCCGAGGCGCGCGGCGGCCGCCGCCGCGTCGTCCCGCTCCATCTTCCGGGTCTTCAGGTAGAGGCCCGAGTGGATCGCGGCCAGGAGGAAGGCCAGGGCGGAGATCCAGGCCGTCGGGACGTGGAAGAAGACGATGCGGGAAGATTCGCCCACGAAGCTCTCCGCGGGGTGGGCATAGAGGAAGGCGGCCCAGAGGACGAGCGCCATCCCGAGGCCCAGAGCGACCTTCCCGGCGGTGCCGAGAACCTGCATCGGCCGGGATGATACGGGAGGGAAGCCCCATACCGGACCTTTTCGGGGTCGGTTTCCGAACTCTCTCCGAACGAGCGCTTGATTCGCCCCGGTGGAGGGTCGGCTACTCCCGCCAGACGGCGTCGAAGAGGAGGAACGAAGCGGTCACCATGAGGCCGTCGTAGGCGAAGAGGAGGCGGACGACGTCGAGGCCGGCCGCGAGCTCCGGCTCCGTGGCGGCGATCCGGGTCCCGGTGACGGCGGCGACGAGGGGCGGGAGGAGGAGCGGGGTCGCGAGGACCGCGAAGAGGGCCCCCTTCGCCGCGGTCTTGGAGACGATCGCCGCGATGAAGGTGGAAGCCGCCGCGATGCCGACGCCGCCGAGAGCGAGGACCGCGAGGAAGAGGCCGGGGGCGGCGATCCCGAACGACATGAGCGCGAGGAAGAGCGGGACGACGACGGCCATGACGACGGCGAGGAGGGCGAGGTTCGCGAGGAGCTTCCCGAGGAAGACGGACGCCGGCGGCGCCGAGAGGCGGAGCGCTGCGGCCGTTCCGGTCTCCTCCTCGTTCACGAAGGAGCGCGAGAGCCCCGTCATCGCCGAGAAGAAGAGGACGATCCAGAGGAGGACCGAGTTGACGACGGGGCGGTCCTCGAGCGTGAGGCGCGTCGGGCCGACGGCGTAGCCGACGAGAACGAGGACCGAGAACGCGAAGAGGAGGAGGGCGTTCAGCGCGACCCGCGTCCGCCACTCGGTTCGGAGGTCCTTCACGAAAACCGCCGCGGCCGCGCGGAGGATCACAGCGTCACCCGCTCGTCGGCCAGGGCGAGCTCGGCCGGGTCGTTCGTGGCGAGGACGACGCTGCCGCGCTCCCGCTGCCCGGCGACGATCGCCTCGACGGCGCGGTGCCCCGCCTCGTCGAGGTTCGAGCCGGGCTCGTCGAGGAGAAGGACCGCGGGTGAGGAGAGGACCGAATACGCGAGCTTCAGGCGCTGCCTCTGTCCGGTGGAGAGGAAGCGCGTCCGGATCGAGCGGAGGCGCTTCGGGTCGAGGCCGACGAGAGCGATTCGTCGCTCGGCGTCTGCGCGGTCGATCGGGCGCCCCCCCACGCGGGCGAAGAACTCGAGGTTCTCGGCCGGCGTCAGCTCGCCGTAGAGGGAGAGGTCGGGAGCGCACCAGCCGATCGCGCCCTCCGCCTCGCGGACGGAGAGCCGCGCGTGAGCCGGACCTTCGAGCCGCACGCTCCCCGCGGAGGGGCGAATGAGGCCGGCGAGGACCTTGACGAGCGTCGTCTTCCCCGAGCCGTTCGCGCCGGCGACGCCAAGGACCTTCCCCGGCTCCGTCGCGAAGGAGAGAGGGCCGAAGACCCGACGCGGCCCGAAGGAGCGGGAGACGTTCTCGGCGACGAGGCGCACGGGCGGGGAGGATACAGGGAGGGCGCAGGGGGCGCGTGTCGTGGAGAATCGGCGGGTGCGCGGCCTCCTCCTCGGCTTCCCGCTCTTCCTCGTGATCGCCCTCTGGCGGGCGACGCTCCGGATTCGCCTCGTCGGCCGCGAGCACCGCGACGCGATCGAGCGGTCGGGGCGTCCGGTCCTCCACGCGATCTGGCACCAGCGGATGGTCGCGGGGATCTTCCGATTCCCGTACCGGGGCGTCGTGACGATGGCCTCGCAAAGCAGGGACGGCGACGTCATCGCGGGCTTCCTCTTCTGGTGGGGCTACCGCGCCGTTCGCGGCTCTTCCTCGCGCGGCGGCAAGGAGGCCCTCGGCGAGATGGTGGATGTCCTGAAGGGGACGACGCGCTGGGCGGCCTTGACGCCCGACGGCCCGCGCGGGCCCGCGCGGCGCTGCAAGACGGGTGTCCTCCGCCTCGCCGAGGCCGTGGACGCGCCCATCATGCCGGTCGGCGCGTCGTCGACGCGCCCGCGGTTCCTCCGCTCCTGGGACCGCTACCTCGTCCCGATGCCGTTCTCGCGCTGCGCGGTCGTCTTCGGCGAAGGGCTCCGGCGGGCGGACGGGGAGAGCGACGAGGCGTTCCTCGCGCGCGTCGACGCCGCGATCGACGCGATGACGGACGAGGCCGACCGGCTGTGCGGTGTCGTCTCCGCTCCGCGGGAGCGGGCGCCGAGGCCGGGAGAGGCGACGACGGAGGTGAGGGCGTGACGAGACTCCCGGTCTGCCTCGACGACGTGAGGGCCGCCGCGGCGCGGATCGCGCCGCACGTCCACCGGACCCCGGTCCTGACGTCGCGGACGGCCGACGCCGTCGCGGGAGCGCGGCTCTTCTTCAAGTGCGAGACGTTCCAGCGCGTCGGGGCGTTCAAGGCGCGCGGCGCGTTCTCGCGCCTGACGCTCCTGTCGCCGGAAGAGAAGCGGCGCGGCGTCGTCGCGTTCTCGTCCGGCAACCACGCCCAGGCGGTCGCGCTCGCCGCGCGGGACCTCGGCGTGCCGGCGACGATCGTCATGCCCGACGACGCGCCGGTCCTCAAGCTCGCCGCGACGCGCGGATACGGCGCCGAGGTGGTCCTCTACGACCGGCGGCGGGAGGACCGCGAGGCGATCGCGGCCCGACTCGTCGAGGAGCGACGCGTGACCCTCGTCCCGCCGTTCGACGACGAGGCGGTCATCGCCGGGCAGGGGACGGCCGCGCTCGAGCTCCTCTCGGAGGTGCCCGACCTCGACGTCGTCCTCACGCCCTGCGGCGGCGCCGGGCTCCTCGCCGGGACGGCGGTCGCTTCGACGGCCCTTCGCCCCGGCATCCGCGTCCTCGGAGTCGAGCCGGAGGCGGGCGACGACGTCGCCCGCTCGCTCCGGGAGGGGCGTCGCGTCGCGATCCCGGTCCCCGAGACGATCGCCGACTCGCTCCAGACGACCCGCGTCGGCGAGAGGAACTTCGCGATCCTGACGGCCCTCGTCGAAGGCGTCCTCACCGTGAGCGACCTCGAGCTTCGACGGGCGATGGCCTTCCTCTTCTCGAGGATGAAGCTCGTCGTGGAGCCGGGAGGCGCAGCCGCCGCGGCCGCGCTCCTCGCGGGGAGAGTGCCCGCCGTCGGAGGAAGGCGCGTCGGCGTGGTCCTCTCGGGCGGGAACGTCGACGCGGCGCGGTTCGGCGAGCTCGTGGCGGGACTTCCCGCCTGACGTTCAGCGGTAGAACGTGACGCCGAGCGCGACCGTCCAGTAGCCGGGCACGACGTCGAAACCCGCCTTCTCGAGCTCGCCGATCGAGGTCGGCTCGAGGAACGTCCAGCGCGCGTCGAGGTGGACGGCGCTCGTCCGGGACGGGCGGACGTCGATCCCTGCTCCTGCGTGGACGGCGAACAGGGCCTCCGTCTTCGCACCCGAGGCCGGGTTCCTCCCTTCCGGCTCGGCGCGGACGACGTGGAGGCCCGCGCCCGCGAGGAGGTACGGCTGGAGACGCCGGCGCGGGAAGAAGAAGAGCTGGCCGGTGCCGGTGACGGGGACCTCCGTGAGGCGGAGGAGCGGGCCCTCGCCGTCGCGGATCGTCTCGCGGCGGAAACCGAGGGAGCCCTCGAGGCCGAGAGAGCCCGTCAGGCGGTAGCGGACGTGGATTGCGCCTTCGGCCGACGGGGAGTCGGCGGAGCGCGCCTGGCCGAGCCCGAGCCGGGCTCCGAAGCCGATTCCGGGGTCGGACCACGACTGTGCGGCGGCCGGGGCAGAGAGGAGCGCGGCGGCGAGGCCGAGGAGCGCGCCGGACGGGAAAGAGTGCTTCACGGAGGCCCCATGGTAACGGCACGGGCCGTTCGGGGGGCGATCGTCGATAATCGCCAGACGTGAGCCGAAAGAAGAGCTGGCAGGAGGATTTGATCCCGGTCGCGGTCGCCGTGCTCGCCCAGGTCGCGATGCTCCGGTTCGTCGACTGGGCGAACGCGAACCTCGCCACCCAGCCGATCGCGAGGCAGTGGTACGACAACAAGTTCTACTACGCGCCCCAGCTGCTCGGGATCCTGATCCTCCTGCTCCTCTTGCGCGTGTTCCGGAGCTTCCTTCAGGAGCAGGGGGTCCGGGTGCGCGACTTCCTCCGCTCCGCGGTCGTCGTTCTCCTCCTCGCGATCCTCGTCGTCGTCGCCGTCCACCTGGACCAGCTCGTCGCTTTCCTGGGCCGGTTCCTCCCGGCGGCGGCCGACGCCGCGCGCCACCTCCGCCGGGCGCCGGTCTACGAGCTCCTCTCGCGCTACAGCCTCGCCCGTCTCGGGGTGGACCTCGTCGCCGTCGGGCTCTTCCTCCTCACGCTGCGCGCCTCCCGTCCGAAGAGCCCGGACCTCGTCGCCGCGAAAGAGGCCCTCCGGGCCGGAGACTTCGGCCGCGCGGGCGAGCTCTTCCTGAAGCTCGGCGACGTGGACGAGGCGAAGCGGGCGTTCCGCAAGGGGAAGCTCCCCGCACGGGTCGCGCCTCTCGAGCTCCGGCAGGGGAACGCGCGCGCCGCGGCCGAGCTCTGGGAGGAGGCGGGAGACGCCTGGTCCTGGGAGGCGGCCCGCGCCTGGGAGGCGGCCGGAGAGACTGCGAGGTTCGAGATCGCCCGGAGCCGAGCCCTCGTCGAGGCACGCCAGACCGCTCGCTGGGACCGTCTCGCCGAGGTGGCGGAAGCGGCCGGGGACCGCGCTGGCCTCGCGGACGCGACGCGCAAGATCGCGGAGGCCGCGAAATCCGGAGGCGGTCGGAGCGCGCTCTGGAAACGGGCCGCGGAGGCGGCCCGCGCCGCCGGCCGGACGCTCGAGGCGGCCGAGGGGTTCCGATACGCGGGAGAGCCTCTCGAGGCGGGCATGCTCTTCCTCGAGGCCGACCGGCCGCAGGACGCGGCGCGCGAGCTGGAGCGGGGCGGAGACCTCGCCGGGGCCGCCGAGGCCTGGTCGCGCGCCGGGCAGACGAAAACGGCTGCCGAGCTGAGGGCGCGGAACTCCGAAGGGCAGGCGGAGTGGAGCGAGGCGGCCGACTCCTGGGCCGAGGCCGGGAACTGGGAGAAGGCCGCGCTCATGTACGAACGGGCGATTCGGCCCGCGGACGCGGCCCGGGCGTTCGGCCGCGCGGGCCGCCACGAGCGGGCGGCGGCGCTGTTCCAGAAGGCGGGCCTCCTCGCCGAGGCGGCCGCGGCGTTCGAGGCGGCGGCGAAGCCCGACGCGGCGGCGGCGCTCTACAAGGAAGTCCGCGAGTGGGAGCGCGCAATCTCCCTCTACCGCGCCTCGGGGCGCTTCGCCGAGGCGGCCCAGCTCCTTCAGGAGCAGGGGAGCTTCGAGGAGGCGACGTCGCTCTTCCTCCGTGCCGGCCGGAGCCTCGACGCGGCGCGCAGCGCGCTCCGGAACGGGTCGCGGGAGAAGGCCTGGGACCTCCTGACGACGGTTCGGCGGGCCGACGCGGGCGTCGCCGAGGTCTTCCTCGAGCTCGGCGAGGCGCACCTCGCGAACGGCGAGCCGAAGGACGCGGTCCACGTCCTCCGGGAGCTCCTGGGCCACAAGCAGGTCGACGCGACGACGATCGAGGCGCAGGAAGCGTTCGCCCGCGCCCTCGAGGCGTCGGGCGACCTGGCCGGCGCGCACGCCAGGCTGACCCAGATCGCGGACGTGCAGCCGGGGTTCCGGAACGCGTTCTCGCGGGCGGTCGCCCTCGACCGGCGTCTCGCCGAGGGGGCGGCCGAGGCCGCCCCGGCCGTCGAGACCTCCAGTCCGGTCCTCTCGCGGGCGGTGCCGACGGGAATCGTCCCGTCCCTCACCGCAGCCACCGGCCGGGATCCTTCCGGCACCTTCCAGGCGATGGCGACCCCCGGCGGGATCGCGGCGGCCGGCCGGCCCGAGGCGCGGTACGAGATCGTCGCGGAGGTCGGCCGCGGCGGCATGGGGATCGTCCACAAGGCGTTCGATCACAAGCTCGAGCGCCACGTCGCCCTCAAGATCCTCCCGGGGCAGCTCTGGGGCGACGAGACGGCGATGCGCTACTTCATCCGCGAGGCGCGGGCGATCGCGGCGCTCAAGCACCCGAACATCGTCGGCCTCTACGACTTCGGCGAAGGGTTCGGGAGCGCCTACCTCGCGATGGAGTTCCTCGAGGGGCCGAACCTGCAGACGCTCCTGAAGAACGAGCCGGAGCGCCTGAAGAAGTGCTGGAAGGACTACTTCGTCCAGTCGGCCCGGGGCCTCGCGGCCGCCCACGCCAAGGGAATCCTCCACCGGGACCTGAAGCCGGCGAACCTCGTGCTGGACGAGCACGGCATCCTCCGGATCCTGGACTTCGGCCTGGCCCGGCCCGAGGCCGATTCCGGGTCGACGTCGAAGCTGATCGGGACGCCCGCGTTTTTCCCTCCGGAGGTCCTCCGGGGCGAGGCGGCCTCTCCCGCCTCGGACGTCTACTCGCTCGGCGCCACGTTCTACACGCTCGCCGCCGGGCGCTGGCCGTACGTCGGCGACGACGTCCTCGTTGCACGGCTGGAGCGGGACCCGGACGACCCGCGGCCGTTCGCGCCCTGGCTGCACGAGGACGAGGTGCTCGTCCTCCTCCGCTCCATCGCCCGTCACCGCCCCGAGCGCTACCAGGACGGCGGCGAGCTGCTCGGTGCGCTCCTCAGCCTCGAGGCCTGACGGGGGCTCGGCGGCCCTTCGCGGGCTTCCCGCTGGGCGGAGCGCCCGACGTTCGGGAGGGTGCGTCGCCCCGTACGGCCGGCGGCAGGATCCCCTTCGCGAGGCACCGTGCGAAGAGGGCGGGGCGGCGGGACCGAAGCCACGCGCCGAGGGCGGGACCGTCGTCGAAGCGAACCTTCTCCGGCGCCTCCGCGCTCGTCCCTTCGCAGCCGTCGACGTCGTAGTCGCGGCAGAGGGTCGGGCGGTTCTCGTAGACGCCGCAGAGGCCGCTCGGCAGGAGGTTCTCGCAGTCGGCGGGAAAGAGGACGAACCACTCGCCGTCGTGCGATTGGTAGACCGAGACGTTCCTGTGGTAAACGAGCCAGAGCGCCGTCGAGACGCCGCTCACGGTCACGGGGCCGTCGATGCCGACCGCGACGTACCGGCAGCACTTTCCGCAGGGCGGGCAGACGGTGGCGGGGTCGGGAGCGGCGGAGAGAGACGGAAGCTTCGGCAGGCTCGGCATCGAAGGCGGGAGTTTCCACGGGAAGGGGGAGAAATGAAAGCGGCACTTCTGAAGTCCCACGGCGGAAACGAGGTCCTCTCCGTCGGTTCGCTCCCGGACCCGGTGCCCGGTCCCGGCGAGGTCCTCGTGAGGATCTCTGCGGCGGCTCTCAACCGGCTCGACCTCTTCGTGAGGAACGGGATGCCGGGCGTCCCGGTCGCGTTCCCTCACGTTCCCGGGGCCGACGGCTGCGGGACGATCGAGGCGCTCGGCGAAGGGGTGAGGGACGTCGCGGTCGGGGAGCGGGTCGTCCTGCAGCCCGGCCTGGCGTGCGGAAGATGCGAGTTCTGCCGGGACGGCGAGCGGAGCCTGTGCGTCGACTACGGCATCCTCGGGGAGCACGGGCCCGGGACGCTCGCCGAGCGGATCGCCGTGCCGCGCGCGAACGTCTGGAAGGCTCCGGCCCACCTGACCGACGAGGAAGCCGCGGCATTCCCGCTCGCCGCGATGACGGCCTGGAGGATGCTCGTGACGCGGGCGGAGCTTCGGCCGGGGGAAAGCGTCCTGATCCACGGGATCGGCGGCGGGGTTTCGGCCTACGCGCTCCAGATCGCGAGGCTCGCCGGGGCGTCACTCGTCATCGCGACCTCGAGCGACGAGGGGAAGCTCGAGAAGGCGAAGGCGCTCGGCGCCGACGTCGTCCTCGACTACCGGTCGACGGACGTCGGGAGGAAGGTGCGCGAGCTGACCGGCAAGCGCGGCGTCGACGTCGTCGTCGACTCGGTCGGCGCGGCTACCTGGCGCGCGTCGCTCACGGCGGCCGCGAAGAAGGGTCGGATCGTCACCTGTGGTGCGACGAGCGGTCCGAACCCCGAAGAGGAGATCCGGATCATTTTCTGGAAACAGCTCTCGATCCTCGGCTCGACGATGGGAAACGACGGGGAGTTCGCGGCGCTCCTGCGGGCCGTTGCGGGACGGCGGATCGCGCCGGTCGTCGACGCTTCCTTCCCTCTCGAGAACGTCCGCGCGGCCTACGAGCGCCTCGAGTCGGGCGCGGGCTTCGGGAAGGTCGTCGTCCGGGTCGCGGCGTAGGCGGTCTCAGGGACGGCGGGCGAAGAGGAGGCCCGCCCAGACCTTCGGGTCGACGAGGACCCCTTCGCGCGCGCGCCTCTCGAGGTACGCCTCGGCCTCGGCGAGCGGGACCTCGCGAACCGTGATCGACTCGCCCTCGACCCCGCCCCCGGGTCCGACCCGCTCGAGCTCCCGGGCGCGGAAGAGCGTGACGATCTCGGAGGTGACGCCCGCCGAGGGGGGCCCCTCGACGAGCCGTTCCATCGAGCGCGCGTCCCAGCCCGTCTCTTCGACGAGCTCCCGGCGCGCGGCTTCCTCGAGGGGTTCGTCCGCCGGACTCTCGGAGTCGCCCGCGAGGCCGGCCGGCAGCTCGAGGACGACCGCGTCGACCGGCTCCCGCCGCTGCTCGACGAGGAGGAGGTCGCCCGCGGGCGTCACTGCGACGACGAGGACGATCCCGCGGATGCCGGGCCGTTCGACGAACTCCCAGCCGTTCCTGGAGACCAGGCGCAGGTAGCGGCCCGCGTGGAGCTCCCTCACGCGGGGACCCGCAACGAAAAGACGGACCCGCCCGCGGGCCGGACCCGGGGCTCGACGCGCATCTGCCCGCAGTGCGCCGCGGCGACCGCCGCGACGACCGTGAGCCCGAGCCCGGTGCCGGGGATCCGCTCCGACCCGGCGAAGCGCTGGTAGGCGCCGCCGATGCGGTCCATGACCGATTCGGGAAAGCCGGGACCGGAGTCGGCGACCCGGAGGACGAGCCAGGACGATCCGCCGTCCTCCTCGAGGTCGACCGTGACCCGAACGTCGCCGCCGCGGCGGCTGAACTTCAGGGCGTTCGACAGGATGTTCGCCACCGCTCGACGATATCGACCGGAGTCGAGAGAGATGGCGGGCAGGCCGTCGGGGAGGTCGATCGAGAGGTCCACCTGCCGCGCCGCCGCCATCCATCGCGCCTCCTCGAACGGCTGCGCGAGGACGGAGGCGACCTCCTCGTTCCTCAGACTGGCGGGGGTGTCCCCCGTCCGGTAGACGAGGAGCGCGTCGTCGATCATCCCGGCGAGCGAGCGGGCGGAGGCCATCGACGTCCGGAGGAGCCGCTCGAGGCGATCGTCACCGGCGATTCGCTCGAGCGACAGCTCGAGGGACGCGAGGACGGCGGCCAGCGGGTTCTTCAGGTCGTGGACGAGCATGCTCAGGAGCCGCTGGCGGTCGTTGTCGGCGCGCTCGCGCAGGCGCTGCTCCTCCGCGAGGGCCTTCAGCTTCTCGGCGAGGCTCTGGTAGAGGCGGGCGGCGCGGACGGCGAGGGCGAGCTGGTCGGCGACGAGCGTGAGGAAGCGGATCTCGTCAGGCGGGAACTCTCTCGGCTCGCCGAAGGAAAGCCCGAGGCACGCGAGCACCTCCTCCTCGTGGACGACGGGGAGGACGATCCCCGCCCTCGCCCCGACGCGCGCGAGCGCCTCTGCGGCGGGAGCGTGGACTCCCGGCTCGGCGCGATCGTGAACGATCCACGGCTCGCGGGCCGAGACGAGGCTGCGGAGCGGGCCGATCTCGGCGGGGCGCCACTCGGAGCCGGCGGTAGACGGGAGGTCTTCCGACACCCGCCAGGAGTGGCGGGTCACGAAGTCGTCGCTTCCCTCCTTCCGGAGGAGGACCGCGACGCTCCGGGCTCCGGAGCGGAGCCCCAGGATCGCGATCGCCTGCTCGAAGACCCGCCCGAGGTCCGTGACGTCGCGCGTCGCCGTCGCGATCGTCGCGAGGATCTCGTTCCGGTCGGCTTCGACGCGCAGTCTCTCCTGGGTCGCCTCCTCGTCCGTCAGGTCGGACATGACGACCTGCGCGCCCCACGGGATCCCGTGCCCGTCGCGCAGGAGGAGAGCGCGCGCGTCGAGAGCCGAGCGCCGTCCCTGCGGGGTCTCCGCCACGATCCGGACCCGGTGCCTCCCCCGGGCGAGGAGCCCCTCGTTCATCTCGTCGACGCTCTTCTCCGTGACCATCCCGTCGGGGAGGATCTCGGAGAGAGGACGACCGACGACGTCGGCCCGGCTCCGCCCGACGAACGTCTCCGCCTCGGCGTTCAGGCTCGTCACGACGCCCTCGAGCGTCCGCGTGTAGACGATGACCGGGAGGTCGTGGAGGATCGCTTCCGTCTGAGCGCGCCGCCGGTGAAGGAGGAGGAGCCGCTCGAGACGCATCCGGAGCACCGGGGCGTCCTCCGGCTCCCGGACGACCTCGAACGACTCGACCGAAGGATGCCCGGCGATGATGTCGGGGGGCGCGCCTCCGGGCGGGATGACGACGAGGCACGGAAAGCTCCAGACGGCGGCGTCGTCGACGATCGTCCGCCCCGGCTCGGGCTCGCCCGGGCGGGCCACCCATACGATCGGACCGGGGAGCTCGGAGAGGCCCGGGGCCGACTCGAACGGCATCGGCTCCACGCCGAAGCCGGGTCCGCGCAGGTTCGTCGTCACCCACCCGACCGCGTCGGCGTCGCCGACGAGGCGAACGACGAAGTGCCCCGACGCGGCGGTGGGGGAATACGGCATCGGGGCAGGGGCGGCGAACATCACGCCATTTTCGTCCCGGCGCGCCTCCGGGTCCACATGCGAAGATGAGGCGTGCTCCGAAAAGCAGCAATCGTCCTCGCCTCGCTGGTCGCGACCGGAGCCCTCGCGGACGGTCCGCGCCGCGAGGCGTCCTTCGTCCTCGCCGAGGGGCGGACCGTCGTCTCGCCCGCGGGGGAGCGGGCGAGCGCCGTTCGCGGCACCGTCGTCGTCCGTGACGGCACGGCGCGGTGGGATCTCGAGAGCGGGACTTTCCCGCGCTCGACGGCGAGCACGATCCTCCTCGGCGATCGGGGAGGCTGGCTTCTCGAGCGGGACGAGAACGTGGCCGCCCGTGCGACGGCGGAAGACCTCACGGCGCTCTGGGTGCCGGCCCCGGCCGGCGAGGAGGGGCCGTTCCGGAGCGCGGTCCGCGGCCTCGCGATCGAGCCGCTCGCGTTCGCCGCCGGGCCGGCGTTCGAGGGGCGCCCGACGAGGCGCCACCGGCTGACGGCGACCTGGAGCCTCGAGACCTCGACGCCCGGCCGCGTCTCGACGGCCCGCACCCGGCTCGTCGCGACGGTCGTCGCGGTCGAGGAGATCGGCGAGGAGGTCCGCTCGCCGCTCGACGGCTTCGATCGGCTGCTCGACCTTCCCGGCGCCGTCCGGCAGGAGGTCGCGGCCGCGCTCGGCACGATCCCCGGGTGGCCGATCTCGGTCGTCGTGGAGACCGAATCGGAGCAGTCCTCGGAGCTCCCCGGCGTCCAGGTCGCGCCTCCCGAAGGCCGGAGACCGCTGAAGACGAGGGTCGAGGCCGTCCGGACGATCTCGGGCCTCGTCCTTCGCCCCGTTGGGGAGGCTGGTCCATCCTTCACGCTCCCCGAGCGGACGCGCGTCGTCGGGATCGAACGCCTCGTCCCGCCGCGCGAGACGCTGCGGTGACTCGGCCCGGCGCGGCAGGCGGCCGCCTCGCCGGGCTTGCACCGGAAGACCGTCCACGGGAGAAGCTCGTCGCCCGGGGCGCCGAGGCGCTGACGGACGAAGAACTCGTCGCGATCCTCCTCGGGACCGGAAGGGCGGGAGCGGACGTCCTCGAGACGGCGCGGGAGGTCCTTCGCGGGAGCGGCCTCCGGGGCCTTCTCGCCCGGAGCGAGCGCGGGCGCGTGCGTGAGCTCGCGCGGGGAATCGGCCTCGCGAAAGCGTGCCGGATCGCGGCGGCGGCAGAGCTGGCCCGCCGGCTCGCGCGCGCCGAGGTCTCGGAACGCCCTCTGATCGACGCCCCGGAGGCCGCCGGGGCGTACCTCTCGGCGGCGCTCGCCGCGGAGCTGCGGGAGGTCATGGGAGGGCTTCTCCTCGACGCGAAGAACCGGCTGATTCACGACGCGGTCGTCTTCCGGGGGGGCGTCACCTCCGCGTCGGTCCAGCCGGGACCGCTCCTCCGGATCGCCGTCCTCGAGGGCGCGGCGGCGCTCGTGCTCTACCACAACCACCCGTCCGGCGACCCGACGCCGTCGCCCGAGGACCGGGCGACGACGGCCCGCTTCGTCGCAGCCGGGGACGCCGTCGGCGTGCCGGTGCGCGACCACGTCGTCGTCGGGCGGGGCTGCTGGTTCTCGTTCCGGCGGGAAGGCCTGATGTAGGCCCGTCCGGGGCGCGGAACCGGCGGGAGGAACGGGGTCGCCTGATATCCTCGCCGGCCCATGTCCCGGTACTTCACGACCCCGATCTACTACGTCAACGACCGCCCCCACATCGGCCACCTCTACACGACCCTCGTCACCGACACGCTGACCCGGTTCTACAGGCTCCAGCAGGAGGACGTCCGCTTCCTGACCGGGACGGACGAGCACGGGCAGAAGATCGAGAAGGTCGCGAAGAAGGAGGGCGTCGCCCCGATCGACGTGGCCGACCGGCACGCCCCGACGTTCCGCGACCTCTGGAAGCGGTTCGGAGTCGCGAACGACGACTTCATCCGGACGACCGAGCCCCGGCACCGCGTCGGCGTGACGGAGCTGATCCGCCGCCTCGAGGCGGCCGGCGACCTCTACGTCGCCGGCCACGAGGGGTGGTACTGCGTCGGCTGCGAGGCGTTCTACCCCGAGAAGGACCTGGAGGACGGCAGGTGCCCGACCCACGGCACGGCCGCCGAGTGGCAGAAGGAAGAGAACGTCTTCTTCCGCCTCTCGAAGTACCAGGACCGGCTCCTCGAGCTCTACGAGAAGGGGAGCGTCCCGGGGATCCCGTTCGTCTTTCCCGAGACGCGGCTCAACGAGGTCCGCTCGTTCGTGGCGGCGGGACTGAAGGACCTTTCGGTCTCGCGGACGGCGATTCAGTGGGGAATCCCGTTCCCGGGCCACCCGGGGCACGTCGTCTACGTCTGGCTCGACGCGCTGACGAACTACCTCACCGCCCTCGGTCTCGGGAGCGGCGACGAGAGCCTCGTCGCGCGCTACTGGCCGGCGGGCGGCGAGCGGCGCGTCACCCACCTCGTCGGCAAGGACATCCTCCGCTTCCACGCCGTCTTCTGGCCGGCGTTCCTGATGTCGGCGGGGCTTCCCCTCCCGACGCAGGTCGTCTCGCACGGCTTTTGGCTCAAGGACGCGCGGAAGATGTCGAAGTCCGTCGGGAACGTCGTCCGCCCCGACGCCCTCGTGGACGCGTTCGGCGTCGACGCGCTCCGCTGGCACCTGATCTCGGAGATGAGCTTCGGGCAGGACGCTTCGTTCTCCGACGAGGCGTTCCTCGTCCGCTACAACAGCGACCTCGCGAACGGCCTCGGGAACACGCTCTCGCGCGCGGTGCGGATGGCGTCGGACGCGTTCGGCGGGAAGACGCCTTCCGAGCGGTGCGACGACAACGAGGTGAGGACGGCGGCGGAGAAAGCCGTGACGGACTGGGACGCCGCATTCCGAGCCTGCCGGCTCCACGAGGCGGCCGAGGCGGTGCGCGTCCTCCTCGGCGCCATCGACGGTTACATCACGGCGAAGGAGCCGTGGAAGAAAGTGAAGGCCGAAGGGGTGACTCCGGCCCTCCACCGGATCCACCACAACGCGCTCGAGGGGCTCCGCGTCGCGGCCGTCCTCCTCGCCCCGATCGCGCCGGGCGCGACGACCGAGGTCCTCGCCCGGCTCGGCGCGCCGAAAGCGGCCGAGGATCTCCGTCCCGCCGACCTCGCCTGGGGTGGTTTGCCGCTCGCCGCACCGCTCGCGCCCGCCGCGCCTCTCTTCCCCCGCGCCGACGCGAAGGCGTATTTCGCCGACGCCGCCAAGGAGACACTCGTGAACGAAGAGACGAAGCCCGCCACCCCGGCTCCCTCCGAGCCCGCGCCGGCTGCGGCCCCTGCTGCCCCCGCGGCCCCGGCCCCCGCCGCCGAGCCCGCGCGCATCACGATCGACGACTTCTTCAAGGCCGACCTGCGCGTTGCCGAGGTCGTGGCCGCGGAGAAGGTCGAGAAGTCGAAGAAGCTGATGAAGATGACGGTGAGGATCGGCGAGGAGGAGCGGACGATCGTGGCCGGCATCGCGACGGCCTACGCGCCCGAGCAGCTCGTCGGCCGCAAGGTCGTCGTCGTGGCGAACCTCCTCCCCGCGAAGCTGATGGGGGTCGAGTCGAACGGGATGGTCCTCGCGGCGTCGCTGCCCGGCACGGGCGAGCCTTCGCTCCTCGCGGTCGACCCGTCCGTCCCTTCCGGGACGAAGGTGAAGTAGTGACCGGCCGGCCTGCCCCGCCCGTTCCGGAAGACCCCGCCGTTCGCGAGAACCTCGAGAAGATCCTCGCCTCGCCGAGCACGCTCCGCGCGCACGAGGACCTGGCCTGGCTCGCGCGGGACGAGATGCGCGGCTCGCGCCTCGAGCTCGAGCTGGAACGGGCCGAGGCGATCATGTCCGAGGCGGGCGTCACCGGGACCGTCGTCGTCTTCGGAGGCACGCGCGTCGTCGAGAGGCCGGATGCCGAGCGCCGCCTCGCGGAGGCCGAGGCGGCGGCCGCCGCCGCGCCGGGCGACGCGGAGGCCCGTCGCGTCGTCGAGCGGGCTCGCCGCGTCCTCGCGAAGGCGCATTACTACGACGAGGCGCGGGAGTTCGCGCGGATCGCCTCGACGACCTGCCTGAGGGAGGGCCGGAGGGACTTCGTCGTCGTCACCGGCGGCGGGCCCGGGGTGATGGAGGCCGCGAACCGGGGCGCTTTCGACGTCGGGGCCAAGAGCCTCGGCTTCAACATCGTCCTCCCGCACGAGCAGTTCCCGAACCCGTACATCACGCCGGGCCTCTGCATCTACTTCCACTACTTCGCGACCCGGAAGATGCACTTCCTGATCCGGGCGAAGGCGCTCGTCGCCTTCCCGGGCGGCTACGGGACGCTCGACGAGCTCTTCGAGACGCTCACGCTCATCCAGACGCGGAAGATGCCGCCCGTTCCCGTCGTCCTGTTCGGGCGCGAGTTCTGGGAGAAGGCGATCGACCTCGACTACCTCGTCGAGGAGGGGACGATCGCGCCCGAGGACGCCCGCCTCGTCTCGTACGCCGAGACGGCGGCCGAGGCGTGGGAGGCGATCGCGCGGTTCCACGGGATCGGCTGACGGTCCGCTATCCTCCGCGGGGTGATCGAGCTCGCCGACTCCCACGGCCACCTGACGATGGCATTCCCGGGCCCGGAGGCCCGCTGGCCGACACGCGCCGCGACCGACGCCGAGGTGGCGGAGCAGGTCGCGCGGGCGCGCGACGCGGGGGTGACGCGGATACTGGTCCCGGCCACGACGCTCGAGGACGCCCCGCGCGCCGTCGAGGTTGCCGAGCGCTTCGACGGGGTGTGCGCGGCCGTCGGCATCCACCCGCACGAGACGAAGGGGTTCGACGAGGAGCGCGTGATCCCGGCGCTCGAGCGGCTCGCGGCTTCGCCGAAGGTCGTCGCGATCGGCGAGATCGGCCTCGACTACTTCTACGACCTCGCCCCGAAGGATGACCAGAAGCGAGCGCTCGTCGCGCAGCTCGCGCTCGCGGAGAGGCTCGGCAAGCCCGTCCTTCTCCACAACCGCGAGTCGGAGGAGGACCTCCTCGCGATCCTCGAGACGCACGCGAAAGGGAGCCCGGAGAAGCCGCGCGGCGTCTTCCACTCCTTCTGCGCCTCGACGGCGACGGGGGAGAGGGCGATCGCGCTCGGTTACCTCGTCAGCTACTCGGGGATGATCACGTTCCGCATGGCCGACAACGTCCGCGAGTCGGCCGCGGCGCTCCCGCTCGAGGCGATGCTCGTCGAGACGGACGCGCCCTACCTCGCACCGGCCCCGTATCGCGGCAAGCCGAACGAGCCCGCCTTCGTGACGCGAACCGCCGCGAAGCTCGCCGAGGTGAAGGGAGTCTCCCTCGAACAGGTCGCCCGCGTGACGACCGCCAGCTTCCGGAAGCTCTTCGGGACGCCGTGAGACGCCGCCCGCCGCGTCCGCCCCGCCTCTCGATGCTGGAGTTCGAGAAGCTCGTCGCCGAGGCGGTCGAGGGCCTCCCGGCGGAGTTTCGGGCGATGCTCGACAACGTCGTCATCGCCGTCGAGGAGGAGCCCGAGGAAGAGGACTACGTCGAGACGGACACGCCGGACGACGAGGAGCTCTTCGGGATCTATCGCGGGGCAATGCGGACCGAGGTCGGCTTCGACGGGCTGCCGGGGCTTCCGCCGCAGGTCGTCGTCTTCCGCGGCCCGATCCTTCGCTGCTGCGCGAGCAACCGGGAAGCAGTGAAGGAGATCCAGGACACCGTCCGCCACGAGCTCGGCCACTACTTCGGGCTCGAGGACGACGAGATGCCGTACTGAGGAGCCCGTGGGCATGACGCGTTCCGCCACAGGTGAGCCGGGCGCCAGGACCCTCCCCCGGTCCGGCACGCGGGTCCGCCGGCTGCTTCTCCTCGCCGCGCTCCTGGCGGGCGTGACCGTCCTCGGGGCGCGCTCGGCCGCGTGGGCCGAGCGCGAGGCGTCGCCGCTCGGGGAGTGGCACCTCTGGATGGAGACGGACGAGCACGCGGCGGTGGCCGCCTCGGCGCGGATCGTCGCCGGAAACTGGCTCGACGTCCCGGCCTATCGACCCTGGTTCTCCTGGCAGTCGCAGTACGGGACGCCGGAGGAGTGGGACGCCGTCGTCCCGAGAAACGTCGCCTACCAGGGGCCCGGCTACCCTTACCTGCTCGCGGCGGCGGGGGCGACGGGCCTCGGGCAGGTCGCGACGGCGCGCCTCTTCCAGCTCCTTCTCGCGGCGGCCGCTTCGGCGGTCTTCGCCGCGGCCTGCACGGCGTTGCTCCTGCGCTCCGGGCGGCCTGCGCGGCTCGCCGTCGCCGCGGGCGTCCTCGCGGGGGTCCTGCACGGCACCTACGCGCCGCTCGTCTTCCTCGACGGCTTCCTGTACCGGGACGGACCGGTCGCGCACCTCTCGGCGATCCTGCTCGCCGCCCCGCTCCTCGTCTCGCGCCCGCCGCGGGCCCGCGAGGGAGCGCTTCTCGGCCTTCTGGCCGGCGTCTCCGCTCTCCTGAAGCAGACGCTCCTGCCGCTCGGCCTCGTTGCGGGCGCTGTCCTCGCCCTCCGTGCAGAGGGGCGGAAGGCGAGGACGCGGGCGGCCGCGGCCTTCGCGGCCGGTCTCCTCTTCGCCCTCGGGCCGCTCGTCGCCCGGAACGTCGCCGTCGGCGCGCCCCCGCTGGCGTTCGACACGCGCCCCCTCGTCGGCCTCCCGTGGGCGAACGCGAAGGGGGCGGACGGCTCGGTCGACCCTTCGCCGCTCCTCATGGACCTGCTGAAGGAAGCCCGCGGCTCGACGCTGCGCGCGGGCCTCCTGACCCTCGGGACGTGGCGAGACGACCCGGCGGGGTTCGTACGACTCCTCACCAGGAAGCTCGGGAGCGCCTTCAACGGCGCGGAGGTGGCCGACAACGCCAGCTTCATCTTCTTCCGGGACCGGCTGCCGTGGCTGGGCCGGTTGCCGTCCTTCACCTGGGTGATCGGCGCGGGCGCCGCCGGCCTCCTCCTGGCGGGGCGCCGGCGGCTCTTTCGCAAGGAGGAAGGGCTCCTCGTGGCCGTGGCGGCGCTCGTCCCGCTCGGCGCGTGCCTGATGGTCTCGACGACGACCCGCTATCGGAGCGGCGCCTCCGCGCCCCTGGCGCTCGGTACGGCGCTCCTCGCGCTCTTCGTCTTCGAGGCGGTCCGCGAGCGCCGGCCGCTCCAGCTCCTGCCCTGGGCCGGCCTCGCGGCGGCGCTGACGGCCGTCGCGCTCCTTCCCTCGCCCGTCCGCGCCTGGCCGTGGCGCTGGGCCGACACGCTGGTGGCCGCGACGCTGGCCGAGTCGCGAATCTCGCCGGAGGCGGGCGCAGCGGAGGTGAGGCGATACCTCGAGGAGAACCGCGGGGATCCGGATCGGGCACGGGGGCTGGTCGCCATGAATCACTGGCTCGCCGGAGAGCGGAGGCACGCGCGGGTCGAGCCCGCGGGGATCGCTCCGCCGTCACGGCGCTTTTCGGCGGCGGCCCGCTGAGGGATCCGGGAGAAGAAAAGTAGGCCGGGCGTCGCCGCCCGGCCTTCGTGGAGCTGCTCCGTTTCGGGGGGGGGCTCAGCGGCGCGGGCCGCCGAAGCCGCCCGGGCCGTCGCGGCGCGGGCCGCGGGGGCCGCCGAAGCCCGGCCGCGGACCGCGGCCCCGATCGCCGAAGCCGCCCTCGCGGCGGAACGGCGGACGGTCATCTCCGCCCCCTTCGCCTTCGACGGGCGAGGCGTTCAGCCCGAGGCGCTCGACCTCGGCGGCCGCCTCCTCGGGGGTGAGCGCCTGGCGGCGCGAGAGCTTGATCTTCCCGTTGACCGGGTCGATCGCGATGATCTTCACCTTCGCCTTGTCGCCGAGCTTCACGACGTCGGTCGTCTCGCGGACGCGCCCGGGAGCGAGCTCGGAGATGTGGACGAGGCCGTCGAGGCCGGGGAGGATCTCGACGAACGCGCCGTAGGGCTCGACGCGCTTCACGGTCCCCTCGTACTCCGTGCCGATCTCGGGGACGGTCGTGAGGGCCTTGATCGCCTCGATGCACTTCTCGGCCGAGGCCATGTCGACGGAGGCCACGGTGACGGAGCCGTCGTCCTGCACGTCGATCTTGACCGAGTACTCCTTCTGGAGCGCCCGGATCGTCTTGCCGCCGGAGCCGATGACGTCGCGGATCTTCTCCTCGGGGACGTGGATCGTCAGGAGACGCGGCGCGTAGGCCGAGATCTCCGGGCGCGCGGTCGGGATCGCCTTCTCCATGATGTCGAGGATGTGCATCCGGCCGGCCTTCGCCTGCTCGAGCGCCTTCTCGAAGACCTCGCGGCTGATGCCGGAGACCTTGATGTCCATCTGGAGGGCGGTGACGCCCTTGCGCGTGCCGGCGACCTTGAAGTCCATGTCGCCGTAGTGGTCTTCCTGGCCGGCGATGTCGGTCAGGACGGCCCACTGGTCGCCTTCCGCGACGAGACCCATCGCGACGCCCGCGACGGCCGAGTCCATCGGGACGCCGGCGTCCATGAGGGCGAGGGAGCCGCCGCAGATCGTCGCCATCGAGGAGGAGCCGTTCGACTCGAGGATGTCGGAGACGACGCGGATCGTGTAGGGGAACTCCTTCGGCAGGACGGCGTCGATGGAACGCCAGGCGAGGCGGCCGTGGCCGATCTCGCGCCGGCCGGGGGAGCCGAAGCGCTTCACCTCGCCGACGGAAAACGGCGGGAAGTTGTAGTGGAGGAGGAACTTCTTCTCGAACTCGCCCTCGAGGTCCTCGATGAGCTGCGTGTCGTCGGAGGTCCCGAGCGTGACCGTGACGAGCGCCTGGGTCTCGCCGCGCGTGAAGAGCGCGGAGCCGTGGGTACGGGGGAGGACGCCGATCTCGACCTCGATGGGGCGGACCTCGTCGAACGCGCGGCCGTCGAGGCGCTTTCGGTCGCGGAGGATCGTCTCGCGCGTCATCACCTCGACGAGCTCGGAGACCGCCCGCTTGACCTGGGCTTTCTTCTCCGGCTGGTCTTCCGGCACGACGGAGACGGCGGCCTTCTTGACCTCCTTGATCTTCGCGTACGACTCGATCTTCCCCTTCCAGGTGAGGGCCTCCATCATCGGGCCGTCCCAGTTGCGGCGGACCTCGGCCATGACCTCGGCGGGGACGGGCGCGGGCGGGGTGAAGGACTGCTTGACGACGCCCTGGCGGCGCTGGAGCTCCTCGATCGCGTCGATGACCTTCTGGAGCTCGCGGTGCCCTTCGAGGATCGCCTCGAGCATCAGCTCCTCGGAGCACTCCTTCGCGCCCGCCTCGACCATCGAGACGGCCTTGCGCGTGCCGACGACGACGAGGTCCATCACGGACTCCTCGCGCTCCTTCTTCGTCGGGTTGAAGACGAAGCGGTCGCCGATGCGCCCCACGCGGACGGCCCCGAGGACCTCCGTGAACGGAATCGGGTTCACCGCGAGGGCCGCGGCCGTGCCGTTGATCGCGAGGACGTCGGGGTCGTTCTCGCCGTCGGCCGAGAGGACGAGGGCGACGACCTGCGTTTCGAAGGCGTACCCGGCCGGGAAGAGCGGCCGGATCGGCCGGTCGATCATCCGGCAGGTCAGGATCTCCTTCTCGGTGGGGCGCCCCTCGCGCTTGAAGAAGCCTCCGGGGATGCGCCCGGCGGCGTACTGGTATTCCTTGTACTCGACCGTGAGCGGGACGAAGTCGACGTCTTTCGGGTCGCGCGCGTAGCAGGCGGTGACGAGGACCATGGTGTCGCCGAGGCGGACGACGGCGGCGCCGTCGGCCTGCTTGGCCACCTTTCCGTTCTCGATCGTGAGGGCACGGCCTCCCACCAGGGCGGTGACGGATTCCTTCATCGTTTCCTTCTTTCGGCCGGGGAGGCCGGGGCGCGGCCCCGCGCCGGCGCAGCTCCTACTTGCGGAGCCCGAGGCGCTCGATCAGGGACCTGTAGCGCGTGACGTCGCGCTTTTTCAGGTAATCGAGCAGGCGGCGCCGCTGGCCGACCATCTGGAGCAGTCCGCGGCGGGAGTGGTGGTCCTTCGCGTGCGTCTTGAAGTGCTCGGTGAGCGACTTGATCCGCTCGGAGAGGAGCGCCACCTGCACCTCGGGGGAGCCGGTGTCACCCTCGTGCCTCTCGAAGGCCTTGATCGTTTCCGTCTTGGGAGTGATGGTCTGGGCCACGGTTCTCTATCCTTCTCTTCTCAATCTCGAACGGCAGAGGATAAGGTCCGCCGTCGATCGGGTCAATTTCGGGGCCAAGTCTCTGTCCGGTGAGAAGATGCCGTCTGGCCCGTTGTCGGTCCGCATGGCTTGGAAGGGAGCCGGAGCCGGGCCGACAGGCCCCGGTTCCCCCGGGAACGTGGATTGTACTCGTCCGCCCGCGCGGAGGGGGTCCGGGGGAACCGGCGTCGGGCCGACAGGCCCCGGTTCCCCCGGGAACACGATTCCATCTGTCCGCCCGCGCGGAGGGGGTCCGGGGGAACCGGCGCCGGGCCGACAGGCCCCGGTTCCCCCGGGAACATTTCAGTCTTGTAGCACGATCTTCGGTTTCGCGAGGGCGAGCGCGCCGCGACCGAGCGGCTCGAGGTGACCGAGAGCGACGAGGTCGCCCTCGGCGAGGAGCCGGACCCAGGGCGCTCCGGTCGCCTCCGCCGGGACGCGAACCGGCACGGCGTGCCCTCGCCGGACTCTGGCCGCCTCGCTGGGGAGAAGCGCGATCGAGGGAAAGGGGAGCGGGACTTCCGCGAGGGGCATCCACCATGGGGGCGCGGTCCTCCCGGCGGGGTCGAGCGCCTCGAGCGCGGGGAGCGTCCGGGCCCGCTCGAGGGAGAAGGGGCCGATGCGCGTCCGCCGAAGGGACGCGAGGTGCGCGCCGAGGCCGAGCTCCTTGCCGACGTCGTGAGCGAGGGACCGAATGTAGGTCCCGGAGGAGCAGTCGACGTGGAAGCGGGCCACGTCGCCCGAGACCTCGACGGCGTCGAAGCGCGTGATCCGGACCTTCTTAGGAAGGTGGGGAACCGCCTCGCCGCGGCGGGCGAGCTCGTAAAACTTCTTGCCGCCGATCTTCTTCGCCGAGAAGGGCGGGGGGGCCTGCTCGAACTCGCCGACCCACCGGGAGCAGGCGGCGCGCAGCAGGTCCGCGTCCGGACGCGGGTCGGGGTGCGGCGCTCCGACGGGGGTCCCCTCCCGGTCGTAGGTGTCCGTCTCCACGCCGAACCTCATCGTCCCCTCGTAGCTCTTGTCGTAGCAGGTGAGGAACGACTGGAGCCGCCCGGCGCGGCCGACGCAGAGGACGAGAAGGCCCGTCGCGGCAGGGTCGAGGGTCCCGGTGTGCCCGACGCGCCGCGTGCCGAGGAGGCGCCGGACGGCGTCCACGACGTCGTGCGAGGTCATCGCCTCCGGCTTGTCGACGAGGAGGAGGCCGGACGGGCCGTCGGCCGGGAGGGCGCTCATCGCGGCTCCGCGGCGACCGCGGCGGCGAGCGCGCGGGCGATGTCGGCCTTCGCCGACTCCCAGGTCCCGCTCACGCGGCAGCCGGCGGCGTTCCGATGGCCGCCGCCGCTGCGCGCCGCGGCGACGGAGCGGACGTCCACGGAGCCCTTGGAACGAAGCGAGCAGCGGAAGACCCCCGGCTCGTCGCTTTCCCTCACGAGGGCCGCGGCCTTCACGCCTTCGATCCCGCGGGCGCGGTTCACGAGCCCTTCGCCGTCGGCCTCGGCGGCGCCCGACTCGGCGAGGAAGCTCTTCGGGAGCGAGACGAGCGCGACGCGCCCCTCGTCGTGGAGCTCGAGAGTGCCGAGGACGAGCGACTCGAGCTTCACCGTCGAGAGCGGCTTCGCCTCGAAGAGGAACTCGTTGACGACGTCGGGCCTCACGCCCTCCGTGACGAGGCGCGCGCCGAGCGCGAGGGCGCGGGCGGTCGTGTTGCCGTAACGGAAGGAGCCCGTGTCGGAGACGAGGGAGACCCAGAGGTTCGTGGCGATCGCGGGTGTCATCGGCCACTCGAGGCGGTCGAGGAGGTCGGCGACGACCTCGCCGACGGCCGCGGCCGGCTCGACGACGAGGTTGCAGGTCGCCCATCTCGTGTTGCCGGGATGGTGGTCGACGTTCACCGTCGTTCCGGAGAGAAGCTCCGGAAACCCGGGCCGCTCCGCCTCGGGGCACTCCATGACGATCGCGGCGTCCCAGCCGCTCGGCCAGTCCGGCGGAAGGGCCTCGGAAACGACGACGTCCGCGACCCCCGGCATCCCGTCGTAGGAGCTCGACCAGCGGTCGCGCATGACGACGCGTGCGTCCTTCCCGCGCGCGGCGAGGGCCTGCGCGAGTGCGAGAGCCGACCCGAGCGAGTCGCCGTCGGGGTTCCTGTGCCCCGTCAGGAGGAACCGGCGACCCGAGGAAAGGATGGAGGCGACGGTCTCGAAGTCCGTCACGCTCACCCCTTCTTCTCTCCGCCGTCGTCTCCGCCGTCGTCCTCGGGGTGCGGCAGGTGCCGGAGGATCTCCTCGATACGCGCGCCGCGCTCGAGGCTGTGGTCCTCCTCGAAGCGGAGCTCGGGGGAGTGCCGCAGGTGGCAGTTGCGCCCGACCATGCCGCGGAGCATCGGCGCGGCCCGGTTCAGCGCCGCGACGCTCTTCTCGAAGGCCCCTTCGCCGCCGAGGACGGAGACGAAGACCCGGGCGGAGCGGAGGTCGGGGGAGAGGACGACGTCGGTGATCGTGGCGAACCCGACGGCGGGATCGGAGACCTCGGTCCGAAGGAGCCGGGCGAGCTCCTCGCGGACCACGTCGGCGACCTGACGGGGACGGCGGCGTTCCTTCACGAGGCCTCCTGTTCGGCTCCGAACGAGGAGCCGGCGTCGCCGACGTCCCCGTACTCGAGGAACTCGCTGCGCAGCGAGGTGAGCTCGACGCCGGACTCCTCGGCCCACTCCTCGACGAACTCGACGATCTTCCCGAGGAAAGGCTCGAGCCCGGAACGGTCGGGACCGACCGCGGCGACGCCGACGGAGGCGCGCTGGAGGAGGTCGTGGTGGGCGACCTCGGCGGCCGAGATCTCGAAGCCGCCCCGCAGGCGCGCCTTCAAGGGGCGCAGAAAGGCCCGCTTCTCCTTGAGCCCGCGGCAGGTGGGGAGGTGGAAATCGAAGACGGCGAGGGCGACGACCATCGGTTCTCCGGGACGACGGGGTTCCGGGGCGTCCTCCCCGGGGCGCATGCCCCGGGGAGGGCTTCCGGCCCTACGTCAGCGAGGCGGCGACCTCCTCGGTCACGAAAGCCTCGATGACGTCGCCGACCTTGACGTCCTGGTAGCCGGCGATGCCGATGCCGCACTCGAAGCCGCTCTTGACCTCGGAGGCGTCGTCCTTGAAGCGGCGGAGCGAGCCGATCTTCCCCTCGTAGATCACGCGGTTGTCGCGGAGGAGACGGGCGTTGGCGCCGCGCGGGATGACCCCGTCGACGACCATGCAGCCGCAGATGAGGCCGATCTTCGGAATCCGGAAGGTCTCGCGCACCTCGGCGCGGCCCTTCGCGACCTCCTTCTGGACGCTGTCCAGGAGGCCGGCCATCGCCTTCTTGATCTCGTCGGTGAGGTTGTAGATGACCGAGTAGAGGCGGATGTCGACGCCTTCCTTCTCGGCGAGCTCCTGCGCTTTGCGCTCCGGCCTCACGTTGAAGCCGATGACGATGGCCTCGGAGGCCGATGCGAGCAGGACGTCGTTCACGGAGATCGCGCCGACGCCGGAGTGGAGGACGTTGACCTTCACCTTGGCCGTCGAGAGCTTGTTGAGCGACTGGGTGATGACCTCCTCGGAGCCGTGGACGTCGGCCTTGAGGATGATCGGGAGCTCCTTGACCTCGCCCTTCGCCATCCGGCTGAAGAGCGAGTCGAGCGAGAGGCGCGACGACTTGGCGAGGGCCTCCTCGCGCTCCTTCTGCTGGCGGAAGCCGGTGACCTGCCGGGCCTTCGACTCGTCCTCGACGACCTGGAGCGAGTCGCCCGAGTTCGGGATGTCCTCGAAGCCCATGACCTCGACCGGGGTCGCGGGACCGGCCTCGGTGACCCGATTGCCGCGGTCGTCGAGCATCGCGCGGACGCGGCCGACGGCCGACCCGGCGAAGAAGATGTCGCCGACCTTGAGGGTGCCCTGCTGGACGAGGACCGTGGCGAGGGTGCCGCGGCCCACCTCGCGCCGCGCCTCGAGGACGACGCCACGGGCGGGCCCGTCGACGGCGGCCTGGAGCTCGAGGAGGTCGGCCTGCAGGAGGATCATCTCGAGGAGGGCGTCGATGCCGATCTGCTTCTTGGCGGAGATCTCGCAGGCGACGATCTCGCCGCCGTACTCCTCGACGAGGACGCCCTTGTCGGCGAGGGCCTGCTTGACCCTCATCACGTTGGCCTCGGGCTTGTCGATCTTGTTGATGGCGACGACGACGGGGACCTTCGCCGCGCGGGCGTGGTCGATCGCCTCGACCGTCTGCGGCATGACGCCGTCGTCGGCCGCGACGACGAGGACGACGATGTCGGTCGCCCGCGCGCCGCGGGCGCGCATCATCGTGAAGGCTTCGTGGCCCGGCGTGTCGAGGAAGACGATCGCCCGGCCCTTGACCTGGACGCGGTAGGCGCCGATGTGCTGCGTGATGCCGCCCGCCTCGCCCTCGGCGACCTTCGCCTTGCGGATGGAGTCGAGGAGAGACGTCTTGCCGTGGTCGACGTGGCCCATGACCGTGACGACCGGGGCACGGGGCTTCTTGTCGGCCGTGGAGGCGGCGCTCTCCGCGTCGGCCTCCGTCTGCGCCTGCTGGCGGGAGAGCTCGAGGTCCTCCTCGAAGGAGACGACGGCGGCTTCGATGCCGAAGTCGCGGGCGACCTCGACGGCGAGGCTCGGGTTCACGGGGTGGTTGATCGCGGCCAGGATCCCGCGGCCGAGGAACGCCTTGACGAGGTCCTTCGCGAGGATGCCGGTCTTCTCGGAGAGCTCCTTGACGGTGACGCCCTCGGAGAGGAAGACGGGGCCGCTCTGGTCCTTCTTGACCTCCACGACGTCGCCCGTCTCGGTCATCATCGTCCGCTTTCCGGCGCGGCGCTGGGCCGACTTGGAGATCGGACGGTTCGGATCGGCCTCCTCACCCTCGCCCGGAATGGCGCCCGGGACGTCCTCGTACGTGTCCTCCTGGTAGGTGCCGAGGAAGTCGCGGACGTTCGTGGCGAGAGCGGAAGCCTCCTTCGTCCGGAGCTTCTTGGAGGCGGTCTTCTTGTCGTCCTTCTTTGGAGGGACGGCGCTGCCCCCCTTGACCGCGTCCTTGCGGCGACGGTCCGGGGTGCCGGGAACGGGCGGCGGCATCGCCGGAGCCATCGGTCCCCGCCCGAGCCCTCCGGGACGGGGCGCGAAGCCGGGGCGCGGAGCGAAGCCCGGACGCGGGGGCATTCCGGGGCGCGGGTGGGCGCCGGGAGCGGTCGCGACCGGCGCGACCGGTCGGGCGATGGGCGCTCCGGGCGTCGGGCGTGCGACCGCGCGGATCGTCGCGGCGCTCGGCGGCGCGATGACGGCGCGGCCGGAGACGCCGGAACGGGCACCCGGGGCGGCGGAGGTCTGGGGAGCAGTTCGCTGAGCGGCCGGCGGAGCCGAAGAGGCCGCGGACGGGGGCGGAGCCGCCGCGGGCTGGCCGGGGGCCGTCGCCGCCCTCGGGGCGACGGGGTCGCCCGCGCGCTTGAGAATTCGGCCCAGAGCGCCGGACGGAACCGGAGGCCGGGCACCGGGCGTTGCGGGCTTCTGGGCGGCGGCGCGAAGGCTCGCAGCGGAGGCGGTCTGGATGCCGCCCGTGGCGCGACGGATCGCGCCGCTGGCAGCTCCGGCAGCTCCGGTGGTCGGAGCTGCGGCCGCGGCGGATGTGGCGGCCGCAGCGGCCGCCGGGGCCGCGGGAGACGCGGGTCGCGGGGTGGCCGCGGGCCGGCTCGAGGTGTGTCTGGCCGGGTGGGCTGATGGCGCCGCGGCTGCGGCGGGGATCGGCTCGGCTCGGGGAGCCTCCGGAACGGCGGCCGGCTCGGGTGCGGCCGGGGGAGCGGCCTCGGCCGGAACGGGCTCCGGCTTCGGCATCGGCTCCGGGGCCGCCTCGACGACGACGGCCTCGGCCTTTGCCACCGGGGCGGGCGGCTCGGGGGCAGGCTCCGGCTCCGCGACGGGCGGGGCTTTCGTGGAGGCTGCCTTCCGGACGACGGGTGCGGCCTCGACGGGAGGCTCCGGCGGGGCCGGGGCCGGCGCTTCGGCCGGTTCGGAGGCCGTGGGTTCCGGCTCCGCCGCGACCGTCGCCACCGCCACGACGACGGCGGACTCCGGGGCCGCGGTCACGGCCTCCGGTTCCGGCGCGGTGTCGGCGTCCGGCGCCTTCTCCACGATCTTGATCCGCTTTAGCGCGGCGCGTTCGGCCTTCGGCTTCGGCGTCCCCGTGGCTCCCGCAGAGGGAGGAGGGGCGACCGGCGTCTGCCGGACGATGAGCGTCTTGGGGGCCTGGGTCTTGCCCGTGAGGATCGCCTGGGCGGTCCCGGGGTCGAGCACCGAATCGGCCGACTTGACGTCGACGCCGATCCCCTGCAGAAGGAAGAGGACCTCCTTCGCGGGCTTTCCCATCATCCGGGCGAGCTCGGTTACGGTGAACTTCGCGGACGTCGTCTTCACTTCTCGGGGTTCTCCGTATCCGGCCCGGCGCTCCCGGGCTCCTCGCTCGCCGACGTCTCCGTCAGTTCCGTCTCGTCCTCGGCGCCGTCTTCGACGGTCGGCTCGGAGGAGCCTTCCCCGTCTTCGGCCGCCGCTTCCTCGGACTCCTCGTCGTCTGCGGTGAGGAAGTCGTCCTCGTCCTCGTCGGTCTCTTCCGTCTCTTCGGCGGGAGCCGATTCGAAGGCCCGAAGGGCCTCGAGGGCGTCTTCGCGCGAATCCTCGTCCGCGATCGCGGCGTCGAGGCGGCCCATGGCCTCCTCGTCCTCGCCGGTGTCGGCGTCGAGGACCTCGCCCACCGTCTCGAACCCGCCGGCCGCGAGCGCCTCGAGCGCCGCAGGGTCGAGCCCCGCGACGTCGGCGAGCGCCGTGCCGCGGCGCTGCGAGGCGAGGAGCATCCGCTGGAGGGCCTGCGCGACCTGCTCCTTCACGGCCTGCTCGCTCTTGATGTCGATCCGGGCGCCGACGAGCGCGGAGGCGAGGCGGACGTTCTGCCCGCGCTTGCCGATGGCGAGCGAGAGCTGGTCCTCCTCGACGATGCACTCGAGGGTCGGCAGGGTCTCCTCGCCCTCTTCGCCCGGCTCGTCCTCCGCCGCCATCAGCGAGACGCGCGTGATCTTGGCGGGGGAGAGGGCGTTCTGGGCGTACGCGATGATGTCCTCGGAGAACTGGATGATGTCGATCCGCTCTCCGCGCAGCTCGCGGGTGATCGCCTGAACGCGCGCGCCGCGCATTCCGACGCAGGCGCCGACCGGGTCGACGTCCCTCTCTCGTGACGAGACCGCTACCTTGGCCCGGTCTCCCGGCTGGCGGACGCAGCCCCGGATGACGACGGTGCCGTCGTAGATCTCCGGGACCTCCATCTCCATGAGCTTCATCAGGAGCTCGGGAGCGGTCCGCGAAAGGACGACCTGGGCGCCCTTCGGGTTGCGGTGCACGTCGACGAGGACGCCCCGGACCCGCTCGCCCTGCGTGTAGCGCTCGGCGCGGGACTGGTGCTCTCTCGGGATGACGGCCTCGGTCCGGCCGAGGTCGACGATCATGTCGCCCCGCTCGAAGCGCTTCACCGTCCCGGTGATCAGGTCGCCGAGCTTCGGCGCGTACTCGTTGTAGATGTTGTCGCGCTCGGCCTCGCGGACCTTCTGGTAGAGGACCTGCTTGGCGCTCTGGGCCGCGATGCGGCCGAGCCCCTCGGTCGACCGGAAGAGCCGGATCTCGTCGCCGATGGCGGCGGTCTCCGGGCCGACGGGCGACGCCGCGCCCTCGGGGTCGCGCACGATCTGCCAGCTCTGCCCGGAGAGCTCGCCGGCGAGGAGCGCGGGGACCTCCTCGGGGAGAAGCTCGATCCAGGGGAGCCGGACCTCCTTGTCGGCGTCCGGGGCGACGGCCGGGGCCGGAGGAGCGACCATCCCGATCGGAAGGTCCTCGGGGTCGATCGCGGGGACCGCCGGGACCTCCGGCTTCGTCTTCTGCTCGACGATCCGGTAGGGGGTCCAGGCCGTGAGCTCGCCCGTCGCGGGGTCGAAGCGCGCGGTGATCTCCCTCACCTTGTAGACCTTGCGCGCCGCCGTGGCGACCGCCTCCTCGAGCGCGGAGACGAGCCGGTCGAGCTCGATCTCCTTGTCGCGCGAGGCGGCCTTGAGGGCGTCGAGCATCTCGATCGCCTTGGTCGGGGGCGGGGCCTTGGCCGCCTTGGCGGCCTTCGCGGAGCGGGCCGTCTTGGGCCGGGAGGCGGTTGTCGGGGCCTCGGTCGAGCTCATCGTGTCGGGTTTCTCCATGCGCGGCGGTGTCCGGTCGGTCTCGGGTTCAGAACTCGGGGATCAGGCGGACGACCTTGACGTCGCCGAACCGAACAGTGTAACGGCGCTTGCGGTCTTCGTCCATGACGACGAGCGACTCGCCTTCGACGGCTTCGAGAAGCCCCTTCATCCGCTTCGCGCCGTCGACCGGCACTTCGGTCGACACGCGAACGCGCCGTCCGGCGAAGCGCCGGCAGTCGGCGAGCGTCCAGAGCGGTCGATCGAGGCCTGGAGACTCGACCTCGAGGAGGAAGGCGCCCGGGATCGTCTCGTCGCCCTCGAGGATCGGGTCCGCGAGGTGCGAGGCGGTTTCGCAGTCGTCGAGCGTGACGCCTTCGGGGCGGTCGATGGTCAGCGTGAGCCGTCCCTTTCGGGCGCCCGGGACCCAACCGACGTGACAAAGCTCGAGGCCCTTCTCGGCGAGGGCCTCTCGTATGCGCCCGAGGGTCTCGGCGCGGATCGGAACGTCGGGTCGTGTCAGCGTCGTCACCAATGAAAAAGGCGGGCGTCGAAGCCCACCCTCAAGCCCTTGAAAGTCAGCTCCCAGAAGGTGATTCATACCACTGCGCCGCCTTCCGGGCAAGCCGGCGCCGGGTAAGATGGGGCGCCGGAGAGCTGCCGGGCGTGGCATGGAGTTCCCATACGCCGAGCCGAGCGAGCTTTCGTGTCGCCCGATCGAGATTTGAAGACCGCTTTCCCAGGCCTGCTCGGCCTCGATCCGTCCCGACCGGGGGACCAGACGCCCATTCCCTGGCCGCCGCCGGGAGGGCTCGCTCCCGCGCACGACCCCTTTGCCCGCCCGGCGCCGCTCGCGGAAGAGGTCCCCGTGCCGCTTCTGGCCCTCGACCTCGAGGAGGCCGCGGTGGCGGAGGCGGTCCCGTCGCGCTGGAGCTTCACCCGCGACAGGGCGGTCTTCCTTTCCGTCCTTCTGCACGCCCTGTTCGGCCTTCTCGTCGTCCTCGCGCCCGCCCCTGAGAAGCCGTCGAACCCCGACGAGCTGCCGCCGGACCTCCTCGGGCTGAACAAGCTCTGGGCCGTGCCCCCGCAGAATCCGCCGATCCCCGTCCATTTCTACCCCGCGCCCGGACCGAAGGCCCCGGAGCCGGGGCCGAATCCGCGGCTCTCCGACCTCGATCGGAGGGCCGGCGGGGGAGATCCGCGTCTCCCGAATGCGGAGACGCCGAAAGCGGTCGCCGGTCCCGGCATTCGTGACCTGGCGCCGGGCCGCAGCGGGCCCGGACGCGGGCCGGGGGACGAGGCCCGAGCGGCGGCCGAGGCCGCCCGCCTCGCGGCCGCGGCGACCGCGACCGAACGGGGCGAGGGAGGGCAGGTGGCGGACGTCTCCGAGGACGCGAAGGGCACGTCGGCCTCGAAGGGGCTGGCCGGCCTGGCGGCGAGCCCCCTCCGCCAGATCGGACCGGAGCAGGCCGCACGCCCCGGCACGCCCCCCGCGCGGTCCGGTGCCCCCGGAGGCGGCGGCGAAGAAGGGGGGGGCTGGGAGTCGGAGGGGGGCTTCGTCGACTCGGGGCCCCTTTCCTTCGACACGAAAGGCTACGACTGGGGAGCGTACGCGGCGGAAATGATCCGCAGGATCAAGCGGAACTGGGAGATCCCGAAGCTCGCGCACTACGGGATGAAGGGGCGGCTCGTGGTCCGCTTCTACCTGCTTCGGGACGGGCGGGTCGAGGGGCTCCGCCTCCTCGTGTCGTCCGGCGTCCCCCCGTTCGACAACGCGTCCATGCAGGCGATCCGGAGCTCGAATCCGTTCCGTCCGCTTCCCGCGGACTTCCCGAATCCCCGGGAGGGGGTCACGATCACGTTCCTGTACAACATCCGTCCGGAGGACGAGGGGAAGCCCGGCGCTCCTGCGGAGCCGCCGCGACCCCTCCTTCCCAGATAGTCTCCGGGGGGCGACAATGTCAGGTTCGACCCCGGCCTGAACGACGCTCCTTCGCCGGGCATGAGCCTTGCTGAGACGGGGTCGTTATGGAGAACGAGACCATGCAGACCAGGACCAAGGTTCTCTCGCTCACGGCGCTCGGCCTCGCGGCGGTCGTCTTCGGGATGATCCTCGCGGGGAGCCTCGACTTCACCCGCGCCGCTTCGGCCGACGCCGCGACGCCGATCGCCGCGCCCGCCGCCGCGGCCGCGCCGGCGCGCGTCGCGCCGGCCGGACTCCCCTCCTTCGCAGACATCGCCGACCGGGCGATGCCCGCCGTCGTCTCGATCCGGTCCACGGACATCATCAAGCCGGACCAGAAGCGCCGCGGAATGGGTTTCTTCGGCGACACGCCGTTCCACCCCTTCTTCGGCCCGGAGCGCCGCCCGGGGTCGGGTGAGGACGAGGAAGAGCAGCAGCTGTCGGGCGGGACCGGGTTCCTCATCGAGGCCGACGGCTACGTGCTGACGAACAACCACGTGATCGACGGGGCCGAGAAGGTCGAGGTGACCGTCGGCGAGACGGACGTCTACAAGGCGAAGGTCGTCGGCCGCGACCCGGCGACGGACCTCGCGCTCCTGAAGATCGAAGGGGACCGCCCGTTCCCGACGCTCCCGCTCGGAGACTCCGACCGGATCCGGGTCGGCGAGTGGGTCATGGCGATCGGAGACCCGCTCCAGTTCGAGAAGACGGTCACGGTCGGCGTCGTCTCGGGGAAGGGACGCGCGCCGGGCCTCTCGAACGCCACGCGCTCTTTCGAGAACCTGATTCAGACCGACGCCGCGATCAACTTCGGCAACTCGGGCGGCCCGCTCGTCAACGTCGCGGGCGAGGTGATCGGCATCAACACCGCGATCTCCCGCCTCGCCCAGAACATCGGCTTCGCCGTCCCGATCAACGTCGCGCGCCGGCTCATTCCCCAGCTCAAGGAAGGGAAGGTCGTCCGCGGCTATCTCGGAGTGACGATCGGTCCCGTGGACGCCGACCTTCAGGACGCGATGGGGCTCCCGAGCCGTGACGGGGCGCTCGTCCAGTCGGTCGAGACGGGGAGGCCGGCCGACAAGGCCGGGATCCGCCACGAGGACGTCATCATCCGCGTGGATCAGACTCCGGTGCGGAACAACCGCGACCTGATCGACTACGTCTCGGGGAAGCGGCCCGGCACGAAGGTCACCCTGACGTTCCTGCGCGGCGGGAAGGAGATGACCGCCGTCGCCACGCTCGAAACGCGCGCGGACGAGGGTGAGGCGGCCCGGACGGAACCGGCCGAGGACGAGCACCGCGAGAAGATCGGGATCACCGTCGAGGAGCTCACTCCCGCCGCCCGGCGGAACCTCGCGATCGGCAAGGAGATCGAGGGGATCGTCCTGACCCACGTGAAGAACGTCTCGGCCGCCGCGGACGCCGGCCTTCGCGAAGGGGACGTCATCCAGGAGGTGAACGGCCGGCCCGTCGGGACGGTCGCCGCCTTCCGGGCCGAGCTGAAGAAGGCCGGGGACGCGCGGTTCGCGCGCTTCTACGTCCACCGCCCCGGGCCGCGCCCGGCGAACTTCGTCGTCGCGGTCCGCCTCAAGGACTGAGCCGCAGCCCCGTCGAGGGGCCGGTTCGAACGCCCCGCGCCGTCCGGCGCGGGGCGTTCGCGTCTCGCGGGGAGCGTTGGCTCGGGTTTCGAGGCATCATCCCGTTCCGTGAACGCCGAGGCAAAGGTGCTCTACGACATCCGGACCGAGCCGGCGCCCGTCGGCGGGACGATCGTGAGCGGTCTGGGCGGGGTCCTCGTCGGAGTCGTCCTCCTCGCCGTCGTCTGGCGCCACAGGCAGCGCGCCGCGCGGACGTTCGCGTTCCTCTGGATCATCGGCTGGGGCGGGCTCTCGGCCTATACCGCGTGGGGAATCGCGTCCCGTCATCGCGATGCTCGCGGCTGGCTCGAGAGCCGCTCCGTCGAGGTCGTCGAAGGGGTCGTCGACCAGCTCTCGCCCGCGACGTCCGACCAGAAGGGGATCGAGACGTTCCGGGTCGGCGAGAGGCTCTTCCGGATCGAGGACGGCCAGACGAAGACGCC
>CAYVPO010000005.1:0-1635 GCA_964453825.1 uncultured Holophagales bacterium | reverse complement strand
CGCTCCATCTCGAGGCGCGAGAGGCCCGCCTCGGTCGTCGCCCCCGCCGCGTGCGTGATCGTCTCCTCCGTCACCGTCCCGACGAGGTCGTCGGCTCCGAAGTGGAGCGCGACCGGCGCGAACTTCTCGCCGATCTGGACCCAGTAGGCCTTCACGTGGTCGACGTTGTCGAGGAGGAGGCGCGCGGCCGCGATGACGCGCAGGTCGAGGGTCCCGCTCGTCGCCGGGAGGTGCGCGAACGGCGTCCCGTCGGGGTGGAACGCGAGCGGGACGAAGCCGAGGAACCCCTTCGTCTCGTCCTGCAGGTCGCGGATGCGGAGGAGGTGGTCGACCCTCTCCTGGTCGGTCTCGATCGACCCGTAGAGCATCGTGACGTTCGTCTTCACGCCCTCGAGGTGGCAGAGGCGCGCGATCTCGAGCCACCGCTCGCCGTCGATCTTGTTCGTGCAGATGACGTCGCGGACCCGCTTCGCGAAGATCTCCGCTCCGCCGCCGGGGCAGGAGTCCATCCCGGCGTCCCGGAGCTCGCGGATCGTCTCGACGAGGTCCTTCTTCCCGACCCGGGCGAACCAGTCGAGCTCGACCATCGTCCAGGCCTTGATGTGGACGCCCGGGAATCGGGCACGGAGCGTTCGGAGGAGTCCCGGGTAGTAGTCGTAGGGGAGCGAGGGGTGGAGCCCGCCGACGACGTGGAGCTCGGTGATGCCGTCGTGCCAGCCCGCGGCCGCCTCGCGGACGGCCTCTTCGATCGCCATCGTGTAGCCGCCGGCGACGCCCGGCTTCCGAGCCCACGCGCAGAGGCCGCAGTCGACCCAGCAGAGGTTCGTCGGGTTCAGGTAGCGGTTGACGTTGTAGTAGCCCCGGTTCCCGTGCCGCCTCTCTCGCTCGCGGTTCGCGAGGGCGCCGACGCCGAGGAGGTCCGGCGAGCGGAAGAGGACGAGGCCGTCCTCGAACGAGAGCCTCTCGCCGGCGAGGGATCGTTCGGCCACCCCGCGGAGCGCGGGGTCGGCGAGCCGCCCGAGGAGCCGTTCGGCCGGCTCGGGAGGAGGAACGGTCGCCGTCGCGACGGGTTCCGCCGGCGCACCGGCGCCGGTGCGCGTCACTCGGGGACGTCCTCCACCGAGTCGGGGCGCGAGATCAGCGGTGGGAGCTGCTGCTCGGCCACCGCCTTCGGGTGGAGCTCGTCGTGCCGTCCCTCGTAGCGGTCGTAGCAGGCTCGGCAGAAGCGGTAGTCGGGGCGGAAGGCGTAGTCGACGACCGTCCCGACGGCGAGGAGCTCGTCGGCGCCCTCGCCGCACGAGTCGCAGGAGCCGGTCATCCTGAGGAGCTTCCAGACGGGTCCGGACATGGAGCGGAGTCTACCGGACGGAGGGGCCGGTCCGCTCCGGCACGGCGATCCGAAGAAGCGCTGCCGCGAGCAGGGCGACTCCCGCCCCGGCGAGGAACGCCGTCCGGGACCCGAACCAGGTCCAGAGGAGCCCGAACCCGGCGCTCGCCGGGAGCGCCGCGAGCCCGACCGCTCCGTGGAACCAGCCGAAGGCGCGTCCGCGGCTCTCCGGAGGGACGAGGTCGGCGACGAGCGCCTTCTCGGCACCCTCCGAGAGCGCCGCGTGGACCGAATAGACGGCGAGGACG
>CAYVPO010000004.1:0-39025 GCA_964453825.1 uncultured Holophagales bacterium | reverse complement strand
CCACACGTTCTTCGAGATGCTCGGGAACTTCTCCTTCGGCGACTACTTCAAGGAGGAGGCGATCGCCTTCGCCTGGGAGCTCGTGACGGAGCGGTACGGCTTCGAGCCGAAGCGTCTCTGGGCGACGGTCTACACCGACGACGACGAGGCGGCGAAGCTCTGGGAGAGATACCTGCCGGCCGGCCGGATCCTCCGCTTCGGAGAGAAGGACAACTTCTGGTCGATGGGCGACACGGGTCCCTGCGGACCCTGCTCCGAGCTCCACGTCGACCAGGGGCCCCACGTCCCGGGCGACGAGACGCCGAACGGGCGCGGGGACCGGGTCATGGAGATCTGGAACCTCGTCTTCATGCAGTTCGACCGGGACGGCGGCGGAAAGACGACGCCGCTGCCGAAGCCGTCCGTCGACACGGGCGCGGGCCTCGAGCGGATCACGGCGCTCCTGACGGGGAAGAACAACAATTTCGACACGGACCTCTTCGCTCCTCTGATCCGGGGGATCGAGGCGATCTCGGGGAAGAGCTACCGGGGCGGAATGGCCGAGGAGGACGCCCCGTTCCGCGTCATCGCGGACCACCTCCGCGCCGCGACGATGCTCATCGCCGACGGCGTGATGCCGGCGAACACGGGGCGCGGCTACGTTCTTCGGCGGATCCTCCGCCGCGCGGCCCGGTACGGGCGACGACTCGGGATCGAGGGGCCGGAGCTCTGCGGCCTCGTCGACCCGGTCTTCTCCGTCTTCGACGGGGTCTACTTCGGCGCGGAGCACGAGAGCCTGAAGGGCGAGGTCCGGGAGCTCGTCCTTTCCGAGGAGCGGAGCTTCGCGAAGACGATGTCCGCCGGCGCCGACCGCGTCGGCGAGGCGATCAGCGAGGCGCGCCGGAAGGACGAGACGAGCCTCTCCGGCAAGGCCGTCTTCCGCTTCTACGACACCTACGGCATCCCACTCGAGCTGATCGAGGAGCTCGCCCAGGACGAGGGGCTCTCCGTCGACCGGGCCGGCTTCGAGAAAGAGCTCGAGGAGGCGCGGGAACGTTCGAAGGGGGCGTCGAAGTTCGAGGCCGACGACGCGCTCCTCTCCGAGGAGGTCGCCGACCCGTCGTGGGAGACCGCGTTCCGCGGGTATCCCGAGGATGACTTCACGCGCCTCGCCGGGGCGAAGGCGCTCGGGCTCTTCGAGGTCGCGGGCGGCGCGCCTCGGCGCGTCGACGCCCTCGGGGCCGGCGCGGAAGGGCTCCTCGTCACCGATCGCACGGTCTTTTATCCCGAAGGGGGGGGCCAGGTGACCGACTCCGGCTGGGTGACGTGGCCGGGAGGGCGCGCCTCCGTCACGTCGGCGCGGAAGTCGGCCAGCGGCCGCTTCGTTCAGCACCACGTGCAGGTCGAGGAGGGGACGCTCGTGGAGGGATCGGCGCTCGCGCTCGAGGTGCCCGAGTGGACCCGGCGCCGGACGCAGGCGAACCACACCGGGACGCACCTCCTCCACGCCGCGCTCCGGAAGGTCCTCGGCGAGTCGGTCCGGCAGATGGGCTCGCTCGTCGCGCCCGATCGCCTCCGCTTCGACTACGCCGCGACGCGCGCCACGACGCCGGACGAGATCGCCGAGATCGAGCGCCTCGTCAACGAGCAGGTCCTCCGCGACACGCCCGTCACGAAGGAGGTCACCTCCATGGACGCGGCGAAAGCGAAGGGCGCGATGATGTTCTTCGGCGAGAAGTACGGCGAGCGGGTCCGCGTCGTCGACGTCCCCGGCTTCTCGACGGAGCTCTGCGGCGGCTGCCACGTGGCCCGCACGGGAGAGATCGGCGCCTTCAAGGTCCTCTCCGACCGCGGCCTCGCGGCCGGCGTGCGCCGCATCGAGGCGATCACCTCGCTCGGGGCCGTGGAGCGGCTCACGCGCGACGAGCACCTCCTCTCCGAGCTCTCCGAGACCGTCCAGGTGCCGGCCGAGGAGCTCCCGGGGAAGCTGCGCGAGGTCCTCGCGCGGCTGAAGGAGAGCGAGAAGGAGATCGCGAAGCTGAAGGTCCAGCTCGCCTCCGGGAGCGGCCCCGCCGGCGCCGAGGAGGACGGGATCGTCGAGGTCTCGGGGGTGAAGGTCCTCGCCCGCCGGGTCCCGTCTCTCCCGGCGAACGAGCTCCGGAACCTCGCCGACACGTTCCGCGGGAAGCTGAAGAGCGGGGTCGTCCTCCTCGGCACGGATGCCGACGGGAAAGTGACGCTCCTCGCCGCCGTCACGACCGATCTCGTCTCCCGCGTCTCCGCGGACGACCTGGCGAAGGCGATGGCGCCCGCCGTGGGCGGCCGGGGGGGAGGGAAGCCCGACCTCGCCCAGGCGGGGGGGAAGGACCCGGAGCAGATCGATGCGGCGCTCGCCGCGGGGGTCGCCCGGGCGAAGGAGAAGCTCGCGGCGCCGGCCTGAGCCGGCCGCCGGGCGGTATACTTCGCGGGAGATGCTGCGCCGGGCCGTGCTCTGTGTCGCCGCGGGGCTCCTCGTCTTCGCGGGCGAGGCGCTGTCGGACGTGAAGATGATTCGCCGCGCGGACGGCCGGGCGGTGATCTTCAACAGCATCGGCAGCGGCTGGAAGATCGGCGGGCGGGCCCCCTCGGACGCGTACCTCGTGGCCCGGCGGGACGCCTCGACCGCTTTCGACCACGCCATTCGGACGCACGCCGAGCGCGAGCGCGTGGACCCGCGCCTCGTCAAGAGCGTCATGCTCATCGAGTCGAACTTCAACCCCCGCGCCGTCTCCCGGAAGGGGGCCCGGGGCCTGATGCAGCTCATGCCGGGAACCGCGCGACGGTATGGCGTGAGCGACTCGTTCGACCCGCACGAGAACATCCGGGGCGGGACCGCCTACCTCTCCGACCTGCTCGGGATGTTCGACGGAGACCTCGTCCGGACCCTCGCCGCTTACAACGCGGGGGAGGGCGCGGTCCAGCGCTACCGGGGCGTCCCTCCCTATCCGGAGACGCAGGAGTACGTGCGACGCGCGATGCTCGTCTACGGGGGAAGCGCCACCGGGCTCCCCGTCCTCTCGGGCGGGTTCAAGGGAAAGTCGATCGCGCCGTCCCGGACCGTCGCCTCGGCCCCGGTGAAGCTCCATCGCGACGCCGACGGCCCGGTCCTCTCCAACCAGGGAGAGCCGGCGCGGTCCGGGAGAGCGGTGCCGCTCCTCGGGCGCATGCCGGCGGGGCGATGAGCGGACGCGTCCCCGAGCCGGCGCGAACCGCTCCGTTCTTCGACCACGGCCTCTTCCTCCTTCACCTCAACAGAGGGAAGCAGGACCTCCGAAAGGGCCTCTACGACGACGCACGCCGCGAGTTCGAGGAAGCCCGCCGCTATCGCGCGACCGATCCGGAGGTCCTCTCGAACCTGGCGCTCGCGACGTTCCACCTCGGGCACCTCGACGAGGCCGAGAGGATCACGCGGGGGCTCCTCGTCTCGCACGCCGACTCGGTCCCGCTCCTCTTCAACCTCGGTCTGATCCTCTTCAAGGCCGGCCGCGCGGAGGCGCGCGAGCCCCTCGAGAGGGTCCTGGCGCTCGCGCCCGGGCACCGGAAGGCGCACCTCACGGTCGGGCTCCTCCTCCAGAGGGAGGGGCGGCTGGACGAGGCGAACCGCCATTTCGAAGCAGCCGGCTCGGAGCGGAAGGCGGGGTTCGACGGCGACGACACGATCACGCGGACCGCCCGGAGCGCGGCGACGGGCCCTTCCGAGCCCGGGGCGTTCGTTCCGTCCGTGAAGCCGGAATCGTTCGACGACTCGCGGGCCCGCAGGGAACCGTCGACTCAGCCCATCCAGGCGCCGCAGCCCCAGCCGGACCCGCCGCACTCCGGCGCGATTCCGTCTGCCGTGGCGCCCGTCGTTGCCCCCGGCCCGGCGCGGCCTGCCGTCGCCGCGCCGGAAGCGGCCCAGGGACCGCGCCCTGCCTTCGCGTCGAAGCCGGGCGGCCTCGTCGCCGTCGAGCTTCGAGGCGGCGTCCTCGTCCGGAGGACCGCGCTCGCCGGGCGGACCGGCGTCGCCGAGCTCGAGGCGGACTCGAGCCTTCCGGGAGCGCTCTCGCGCTTCTTCGTCCGCGGGACGGGAGCGGGCGGAGTCCTCCTCGTCGACCCGAGGAGGAGCCTCCACCTCGTGTTCCTCCGTGGGGAGTTCCTGTCGGCCGACCCGGCCCGCCTCTTCGGCTTCGACTCTCACCTGACCTACCGGGAAGACCCCGCGTTCGAGTTCCGCCGCCAGATCGCGCTTCCGTTCGTGAAGCTCTTCGGCACGGGAGCCGTCGCGTTTTCGGTCGCGGCCGACCCGGCCCGGCTCGAGGTCTCGCCCGAGACGCCGCTGACGCTCTCCTGCCGCTCCCTCCTCGCCTACGGAGGAGACCTGACGGTCGACCTCGTCGAGGAGTCCGACCCGCTCGCCGACCTGGGCGGCGGGCCGGTCGTGACCGTGACGGGCGCGGGTTTCGTCCTGATCGAGGCCTGAGGAGCTATCGGGCCCGGAGCGCCGCGGCCGGTGCCTCCTGCGCCGCGCGTTCGAGCACTTCGGTCGTCTCGGCGAGCAGCTTCTCGACGACACCCGCGTCCTCGTGCTCCGCGTAGACGCGCAGGATCGGCTCGGTCCCGGAGAGGCGGTGGAGGAGCCAGCCGCGTCCGCCGAAGAGGAGCTTCACCCCGTCCATCGTCTCGACGCCGGTGACGGCCGCGCCGGCACGCCGGGAGGGCGGCGCAGTCGAAAGCCCTTCGACGAACGCGCGGAGGACGGACATGGGGAGCCGCACGTCGCGCCGCCCGTACGAGAACGAGCCGTGCTCCTGGTCCTGGCGGGCGAGGAGCTCGCGGAAGGAGACGCCGGAGCAGGCGACCGCCTCGAGGAGGAGGAGGCCGGAGAGGACTCCGTCGCGCTCGGGGAGGAAGAACGAGACTCCGAGCCCTCCGGACTCCTCGCCACCGATCCCGACCTCGCCCGAGAGCATCTTCTCGGCGATCCACTTGAAGCCGATCGGCGTGACGTGGAGCGGGACGCCGAGCCGTGCCGCGACGCGGTCGACGAGGAGGGAGGTCGAGAACGTCTTCGCGATCCCGCCCGCGATCCGGCCCCGCCGCGCGAGGCTTTCCGCCAGGAGGGCGAGGACGCGGTGGGGCGTGACGAACGTCCCGTCCGGGGCGAGGACGCCGAGCCGGTCGCCGTCCCCGTCGCTCGCGAGGGCGACGTCGAACGGCTCCGCCGCGAGGCGGGCGACGGAAGCGCCGAGGTGCTCGGGGATCGGCTCGGGGTGGACGCCGCCGAACGACGGGTTCACCTCGGACCGGATCGTCGTGACGCGGGTGGCGTGCCCGTCGCCGAGGATCCGGGCGAGGAGGTCGCCCGAGGCGCCGTGCATCGCGTCCCAGAGGACTCGGAGGCCCGCCCTGCGGATCGCGTCGAGGTCCACGCAGGCGGCGATCGCGTCCGCGTACGGGGAGAGGAGGTCGATCCTCTCGACCGCGCCGCCGGGACGGTCGGGAAGGGGGCGGTCGGCGCAGGCGGCGATGGACGCGTAGGTCTCCGCCGTCGCGCTCCCGCCGAACCACGACTTGTACTTGACCCCGTTCCACTCCGGGGGGTTGTGAGAGGCCGTGATCGCCACGCCTCCCCGGAGCGCGCGGGACCTCACGTGCCAGGAGGCGCACGGCGTCGGAACCGGCCGGTCCGTCAGGAGGACCCGGAAGCCCCGCCTCGCGAGGAGCGCCGCGCTTTCCGAGGCGAGCTCCCGGGAGAGGAACCGCGTGTCGTGGACGAGCGGGATCGCGGAGGCGTCTCCGGGATCGGCGTTCCCGGCCGCGCCGTGCCAGGAGGCGACCGCGTCGACGACACGGGAGAGGGAGTCGAATGTCAGGTCGCGTCCGATGCGGCCGCGCCAGCCGTCCGTTCCGAAGACGATGGGTGCGCTCATGGGACGCCGATTCTCGGGGGTGCCGGGGTCGAGGGCAAGGTCCGTTCTCTCCGCGGACCCCGCGATCCGGACCGGGAGGAGCATTTGCCCGAACGGTCTCCTAGAATGCGGGGCGGTGCTGAACCTCCCGAACGCGCTCACCCTCTTTCGCATCTTCCTCGTGCCGCTCCTCGTCGTCATCCTCCTGACGCGGATGCCGGCCAAGGAGTACGTGGCGCTCGGCGTCTTCCTCGTCGCGGCGCTCACGGACTTCCTGGACGGCTGGATCGCCCGGAAGTACAAGAAGGTGACGACGCTCGGGATGCTGCTCGACCCGATCGCCGACAAGATCCTCGTCTCGGCCGCGCTGATCTCGCTCGTCGACCTCCAGGAGGCCGACGCGTGGGCCGTCTGCATCATCGTGGGGCGCGAGTTCGCCGTCTCGGGGATGCGCGCGATCGCCGCGGGCGAGAGGATCACGATCGCCGCCTCGAACCTCGGGAAGTGGAAGATGGCCGCCCAGGTCGTCGGGATCTCGCTCATGATCCTCGGCGCGCGGCTCGACGACATCGGGCTCTGGCGGATGACGGGGCGGGCGGCGCTCTACGTCATGACGGTCATGGCGCTCGTGTCGGGCGTCGACTACTTCCGCAAGTACCTGCCCGCTCTCCTCGCGCGGGACGCCGCCGCGGCCGAAGGGGCCGCCCGAAGCTCGGACTCCCGGTCCGTCACGAAGGCCTGACGGCGTACCGGCGCCCGGGCGGACGGCGCCAGATGCCGCGCGCCATCGGGCGCCCTTCCTTCTCGTACTTCCGCTCGTAGTCGGTGCCGGAGCTCCACCCGCCCTCGCTTCCGGGAACCCGCTCGAGCCCCGGCTCGGCGTCGAGGACCTCCCGGATCGCGTCGAAATAGGGGAGGTTGTCGGTCGCCACGCGCAGGAGCCCTCCGGGCGCGAGGGCCGCGGCGGCCGCCCGGGCGAACTCGGGAACGAAGAGACGGCGCTTCGCGTGCCGTTTCTTCGGCCAGGGATCGGGGAAGAAGACGTGGATCGCCGCGAGCGAGCCCGCGGGCACGCGCCGCAGGACGAGCTCCTTCCCGTCGAGCCGCGCGAACCTCACGTTGGCGAGGCCCATCTTCTCCGCGCGCGCCTGAGCGATCCGCGCGTACTCGAGCTCGATCTCCGCCCCCAGGAACGACCTTCCGGGCCGCTCCGCGGCCGCGTCCGTCAGGAAGCGTCCCCGGCCGCTCCCGATTTCGAGCTCGACCGGCGCGACGCGGCCGAAGAAGGCCGCCCAGTCGATCGGGCTCTCGGTCCCCGGGGCCTCTCCGGGAAGCGCCACGCGCGGCGGCGGCGGGACGCCGGGAGACTCGAGGTACTCCTTCGGCGCCGGAGAGAGCCCGGCGCGCTTGAGCGCGCGGCGCACGGCCGGGCGGCTCAATCGAGCACCGCCTTCGGGATTCGGACCGTCCGCAGGCCGACGTCGCCGAGGATCTGCGCCTGGCAGCCGAGACGCACGCCGGGCCCCATGTCGTAGGCCTCCTCCAGTGGCTCGACGGCAGAGAGGTTCCCGGGGTTCACGACGCACTCGACGCGGCACGTCGAGCAGGTTCCGGCGCCGCCGCAGATCGACGAGAGACGCGCCCCGAGGCGCCGGGCCGCCTCGAGAGCCGTCGTCCCTTCGGGGATCTCGCCGCGAACGCCCTGGTCGAGGAAGACGACCTTCGGCATCTCAGCCCTTCTCCTCCCCGGCGCCCTCGGGCGCGCGGGGCTTTCTCGTGATCCGTATCCGCTCGATCGCTCGCGGGGAGGCGCGCTCGACGACGAACTCCGTGTCGCCGAGCCAGGTCCGCGCCCCCGACCGCGGGATCCGGCCGAACCTCTCGAGGAGGAACCCCGCGACCGTCTCCATCTCTGTCTCCCCGAGCGGGAGGCCGAGGTCCTTCTCGAGCGAGGCGACGGGGTAGGACCCCTCGATCAGGATCGAGGCCCCGTCGAGGACGGGCGCCGCGGCGTCCTCGTCGTGCTCGTCGTCGATGTCTCCGAGGACCTGCTCGACCAGGTCTTCGAGCGTGACGAGGCCCGACACGGCTCCGAGCTCGTCGACGACGATCGCCATGTGAAAACGTCGCCGCCGCATCTCCCGGAAGAGGTCGCCCGACCGCTTCTGCTCCGGGACGAAGATCGCGGGACGAAGGTATCGGGAGAGGTTGAAGGAGCGCTCCTCGGCGTCGGTGACGTCGAAGAGGTCCTTGACGTGAAGGATGCCGACGATGTCCTCCGGGCCGTCGCGGTAGACGGGAAGGCGGCTGTAGCGCCAGGCCCGCCCGATCGCCTCGACCTTCTCGAAGCTGGCGTCGGCCGAAAGGAGGACCATCTTCGCGCGCGGCACCATCGCGTCGACGACGGGCTGCTCCCCGAACTCCAGCACGGCGTGGAGGATCTCCTTCTCCTCGCGCTCCAGCTGGCCGTGCTCGTGCGAGAGCGAGATCAGGTTCCGCACGTCCTCCTCCGTGACGTCGCTGGCGGCGGTCGTCCGCCCTCCGAAGGGCCGGAGGAGGACGGCGGCGGCGGCCGACAGGAGTCGGGCGAGGGGGGCGAAGACGGTCATCAGCAGCTCGACGACCGGCGCCGCGAAGCAGGCGACGCGCTCGGCGTTCCGGGCCGCGAGCGTCTTCGGCGTCACCTCGCCGAAGACGAGGAGAAGGAGCGTCGTGACCGCCGTCGCGGCCACGACGCCCCACCGCGGCCCGAGGGCGCCGATCGCGAGGACCGTCCCGATCGAGCCGGCGGCGATGTTCACGAGGTTGTTCCCGATCAGGAGGGTCGAAATCGTCTGCGGAAGCCGCTCCCGCAGGCGCTCGAGGCGGGCCGCCTGCGGGTGTCTCTTCTCCTTCAGCCGGAAGACGGCGGCCTCGGAGAGGGTCGTCAGCGCGGTCTCGGATCCCGAGAAGAAGCTGGAGAGGACGAGGCAGACGCCGAAGAGGGAGAGGAGGAGGGCGTCGTTCATCCGACGGCTCCGTCCGGCGCGGCCGGCAAGGTCTCTCCTTCGCCGCGCGCGAGCCGCTCGACGAGGCCGCGGTCGGCCGGGAGGAGCGGCAGGAGGAGGGCCTCGTCCGGTCGGACCCAGCGGACCTCGGCGACGCCGATCGGCGCGGGCTCGCCCCGCATCGACGGGACGTGGAAGACGAGGAGAGTCACGTGGCGCCCGTGCGGCGCGCCCGAGGCGAAGGCCCAGGGCCGGACGACGTCGCGGTCGACCTCGACGCCGAGCTCCTCTCTCCACTCGCGCGCGAGCGCGGCTTCCGGAGCCTCGCCCGCCTCCACCTTGCCGCCCGGCAGCTCCCAGAGGCCGGCGTGCGCGCCGCCGTCCGGCCGCCTCGTCAGGAGGAGGCGGCCGCCGCGGAGGGCGGCTCCGGCGACGACGAGGAGCGTCCCGCTCACCGGGCCGCCTCCTCGAGCGCCGCGCGGGCGTTCCGCCGGAGCCCCTCGGCCGTCGCGCGGCGGATCGCCGAGCGGGCGAAGGTCCTCGCGAAGCTCTCGTCGTCGAGCGCGGCCGCGTCAGCCGGGTCGAGCGAGGCGGGAGGCTCCGCGACCGGCTCGTTCCAGCGGGGACCGGCGTTGTAGGGGCAGGCGTCCTGGCAGTCGTCGCAGCCGAAGAGCCTTCCGCCGAGCCACGACGCTTCATCCCGTGTGAACGGTCCCCGCTTCTCGATCGTGAGATACGAGAGGCAGAGACGGGCGTCGACGACGCGAGGGGAAAGGATCGCGGCGGTCGGGCACGCCTCGAGGCAGGCGGCGCAGCCGCCGCAGCGCTCCCAGGTCGGGTCGACGGACGCGGCGGTCGGCGCGAGCGCCACGTCGGTCAGGACCTCGCCGAGGACGACGTGCGAGCCGACGCCGGGGACGATCAGCATCCCGTTCTTCCCCACGAAGCCGAGCCCGGCCCGCACGGCCCACTCCCGCTCGAGGACGGGCGCCGTGTCGACGCAGACACGGAAGTGCGCGCCGACGGGGGAGAGGCGCCGGATCACGGCGACGACGGCCTTCAGCTCGCGACGGAGCGCGTCGTGATAGTCCTCGCCGCGGGCGTATCGGGCGACGTTGCCCGGACCGCCGGCCGGCACTTCCCGCGCCACGCAGAGGACCGCCTTCGCGAAAGGGAGGATCGACTCGACCGTCTGGCGCGCCTCGGCGTCGCGGACGAGCCAGGCCATCTCGCCCTGGTGTCCCCGATCGAGAAAGGCCCGGAAGCCGTCCCAGCCCTCGGCCCGGCTCCCGGCGACCACGCCCGCGGCGACGAAGCCGCGCTCGAGAGCGGCGCGAACGGCGGCACGGGAGAGTCCGACGGGGTCTTCGGGCGGCGGCGCGGCGGGGAACCGGGGTCCCGACCGGCGCGAGCGAAAGCCGGGCATCGGAAGCGAGTCTAGCAACGGGCCGCTATGATCTCCGGCGTTTCCCGGCCGAGGAGCTCTCATGTCCGACACAGCCGCGTCACGCTTCTACCCGACGGCCGTCTTCGCGCTCGTCGCGCTCGGCGTCGCGTCCTTGACCGTCCGAATCCTCGCCCCGTTCGGCGCCGCCATCGCCTGGGCGATCGTGCTCGCCGTCGCCTTCGCCGCGCCCTGGCGGTTCCTGGAGAGCCGAATGGCGCAGCGCCGGAGCCTTGCCGCCGCGCTCCTGACGACGGGAATCGGCCTCCTCGTCCTCCTGCCGGCGGGATTTCTCGGCGGTGTCCTCGTGAACGAGGCGATCGGAGTCGTCGGTCGGGCGTCGACCGCGCTCGCCGCCCGAAACGTCTCGGAGCTCGAAGACCTCCTCCGGCTTCCCGCGGTCGCCAGCGCGCTCACCTGGGTCGAAGGGCGAACGGGACTGACGCAGGCCGAGCTCCTCGCGAAGGCGGGGGAGCTCGCGGCCGGGATCTCGGGCCTCCTCGCGCGCTTCTCGGGGGGCGTCGTGAAGGGGCTCTTCGACGCCGTCGTGTCGTTCCTCGTCACGCTCTTCGTCCTCTTCTTCCTCTTCCGCGACGGGCGCGTGATGGCCCGGGCGGTCCTCGACCTCGTCCCGCTGGAGGAGACCCGCCGGGTCGCCGTTTTCGCGTCGCTTCGCGGGATGCTCCAGTCGATCTTCCGGGGCTCCCTCCTCTGCGCCCTGATCCAGGGCGCGACGGGTGGCGTCGGCTGGGCGATCGCCGGCCTCCCGTCCCCGGTCCTCGCGGGCGCGGCGATGGCGGTCCTCTCGCTCCTCCCGATCGGCGGCACGGCGCTCGTCTGGGGGCCGGGGGCCGTCGCCTGCTGGCTCCAGGGGCGCCACGGGATGGCGATCTTCCTCGCGATCTGGGGTCTCGTCGTCGTCTCGACGCTGGCCGACAACGTCCTGAAGCCGCTCCTGATCGGCGGAGGGACGCAGCTCTCGACGCTCGTCGTTTTCCTCGGCGTCTTCGGGGGCCTCGCCGCGTTCGGGATCCTCGGCCTCTTCATCGGGCCGATGGTCCTCGCCTTTGCGTTGACGCTTCTGGAGATCCTCCGCGAGGCGGTCCATCCCCGGGCGGAGCCCGACCCGGCCTGACGCGGCCCTACGGGACCCAGTCGGCGACGAAGACGTTCGTCTCCCCGGGCCTTCCGTTGTGGCGGTTCGAGCAGAACGCGAGCCGCCGGCCGTCGGGGGAGAACATCGGGAAGCCGTCGAAGGTCGGGTTGTAGGTGATCCGCTCGAGGTCGGTGCCGTCGGAGCGGACGGCCCAGAGGTCGAAGTCGCGGCCGCCGGGGTCGGCGAGGTTCGACACGAAGAGGATCCGGTCGTGGCCGCCCCGGAAGAAGAACGGCGCGAAGCTCGCGACGCCGTGGCTCGTCACCTGCCGGTCGTCCGAGCCGTCGGCGCGCATCCTCCGGATCTCGAGGCGGCTCGGGCGGACGAGGTGCCGGCGAAGGAGAGACTGGAACTCCTCGACGAGCTGCGGCGTCTCGGGGCGCGAGGCGCGATAGACGATCCACTCGCCGTCGTCGCTGAAGAACGCCCCGCCGTCGTACCCGGGCGTCCGGGTCAGCCGGCGGACGTCGTTGCCGTCGGAGTTCATGGAGTAGAGCTCGAGGTCCCCGTCCCTCGCCGAGGTGAAGACGATCCGCCGGCCGTCGGTCGAGATCGTCGCCTCGGCGTCGTAGCCAACGCTGGCCGTGAGGCGCCGGATTCCCGTACCGTCCGGGCGGGCGCTGAAGATCTCGTAGTCCGGGTTCACGCTCCAGACGTAGCCCGAGGACATGTCGGGCGGGGGAGGGCAGAGCGGTCCGCCTCCGAGGTGGGTGGAGGAGAAGAGAATCCGTTCTCCGTCGGGGAACCAGTACGCGCAGGTCGTGCGCCCCTTCCCGGTCGAGACGAGACGGGGCTCGCCCGGGTCGTCCGCGTCGACCACGAAGATCTGGTCGCAGCGGAAGGGGGGACGGGTGGCCTGGAAGACGAGCTTCCGGCCGTCGGCCGACCAGTACGCCTCGGCGTTCTCGCCGCCGAACGTGAGCTGGCGGACGTTTGCGAGGTGCCGCTCGCCCGGCCACTGGAGCGGGGAGAGCACCCCTTCCCACGGGCTCTCGCGGCGTGCCGGCGCGTCCGACGCGGCGGGCGATGGGGCGGTCGTCACGTCGGCGGCCGGAGGCCGCGCCGAGTCGCATGAGAGCGGGCCGAGGAGAGCTGCGGCGGAGAGGAGGAGCAGGACGTCGCGGCGCATGGGTGGGCCGTAATATAAGGCGGATGACGAACGACCGACGCGGCGACGCGGCGGGCCTCGCGCGCGAGCTCGCCGCGCAGCTCGCCGCGCTCGCGACACCCGGACCGAGCACCTCCCCCGTCGCGCGCCCCGGGCACGCGCGCTCGCTGCAAGGGGTCCCGAACCTGTCGGGGCCCCGGGCGATCCTCGAGAACGCTTCCCGGTTCACGCAGCCGGTCCTTCCGGCGGACGCCCCCTTCCGAAGCCTGAAGGCGCTCGTCCTGCGGGCCCTCCGGATCGTGACGAGGGACCAGGGGGTCTTCAACTCGGCGCTCCACGAGGCGCTGCGGACGGCGCTTCTCGAGGTCGAAGGGGCCCTCGGGTCGCTCTCGAAAGTCCAGAGGGAGACGCGCGAGGAGCTCGAGGCGAGGAGCCGCGCGCTCTTCGATCGCGCGGATACTCAGGAGGGACGTCTCGACGACGTCCGAAAGGACCTCCTCGTTTCGCTCGGCGACAAGGAGTCGGCGCTCCGGGATCTGATGTCGCGAATCGCGGCCGAGGCCGCGAACGGGCTCGGCCGGGAAGCCGGCGCGCGAGAGGCCCTCGGCCGCGAGGTGACGGGGAGCCAGGCGCGAATCGACCTCCTCGAGAGCCGGTCCGACGGCGTCCTCGGGCGGCTCGGAGAGTCGTCATCGCGCCTCGACGCGGCGGAGGCGCGGCTCGAGAAGCTCCAGACGGACCTCGCTCACGCCTCGGAGGACCTCCGGGCGGCCCGCCTCGAGTGGACGACTCTCCGGACCGAGCTTCGGAGCGGCTCCGGTCTCGTCGCGCCGGACGGGGATGCTTCGTCCGGACCGGAGTCGCGTTCCGCGTCCGACCCGATCTCCGCGGGTCTCTACGCGGACTTCGAGAGGGCGTTCCGGGGTGCGGAGTCGGAGATCCGGCGCCGGCAGGACGGGGACGTTGCGCTCTTTGCCGGAAGCCGGCTCCCGATCGCCGACCTCGGCTGCGGACGGGGAGAGTTCCTCGAGGCGATGCGCGCGCGCGGGCTGACCGGCGTCGGCTGCGACACGAACCCGGTGATGGTCGCGCGCTGCCGCGAGAAGGGGCTCGCCGTCGACGAGGCCGATCTCTTCGGCTGGCTCCGGGGGCGCACGGTCGACTCCCTCGGGGGCGTGACGGCCTACCAGGTCGTCGAGCACCTACCGGCCGACGCGCTCCTGCCGTTCGTCGAGCTCGCCGTCTCGCGTCTCGCCCCGGGAGGGCGCCTCCTCCTGGAAACGGTGAACGCCGAGTCGGTCTACGCGATGAAGTGGTTCTGGATGGACCTCACGCACGTCCGGCCGGTCCCGGCCCCGTCGCTCGGGCGCCTGATGGAGGCCTGCGGCCTCCGAGACGTCACCATCGCCTATCGGTCTCCCGTTCCCAGGGAGGATTCGGGAAGCGGCGTCGAGCCGTCCGACCCCCTCGTCGCCGCCCTGGCGCGGCTCGTCTTCGCGCCGCAGGACGTCGCGGTGACGGGGGTGAAGTAGGTGGCCAACGTCCTCGTCTGCACGGCCCAGGTCCCGTTCGCCTCGGGAGGCGCCGAGCGCCACGCCGCCGGTCTCGTTCGGGAGCTGCGGGCGCGCGGGCATCGCGTCGACCTCGTCCAGCTCCCGTTCAAGTGGTATCCGCGCGAGGAGATCCTCCTCTCCGCCGCGGCGTGGCGCCTCGTCGACGTCACGGAGGCCGACGGCGCGAAGGTGGACCTCGTCGTCCCGATGAAGTTCCCCTCGTACCTGGTCCGGCACCCGAACAAGGTCGTCTGGCTGATCCACCAGTTCCGCCAGGCCTACGACCGCTTCGGGACCGAGCAGAGCGATTTCACGGCGAGCCCCGAGGACACGCGCTGGCGGGAGCTGATCGCCGAGGCCGACGCGACGGGACTCGGCGAGGCGCGGAAGGTCTTCACGAACGCGCGGAACACGGCCGACCGTCTCCTGCGATTCAACGGTGTCGAGGCCGAAGCGCTCTATCACCCGCCGCCGCTCGCGGGGCGCTACCGCGACGACGGACCGGGCCGCTGGGGGCTCGTGGTCGGGCGTCTCGATCCGTGGAAGCGAGTGGACCTCGCGATCGAGGGAGCGGCGGCCGGAGGCTTCCCGCTCGTCATCGCGGGCTCCGGCCCCGACGAGGAGCGCCTCCGGAAGGTGGCCGCGCGCACGGGCGCCGACGTCGACTTCAAGGGGGCCGTCTCCGACGACGAGCTCCTCGCACTCTACGCCGGCTGCGGAGCCGTTCTCTTCACGCCGGCCGACGAAGACTACGGCTACATTGCGCTCGAGGCGTTCCTGTCGAGGAAGCCGGTCGTCACCTGCACGGACTCCGGCGGGCCGCTCGAGTTCGTCGTAGACGGCGAGACGGGGCGGGTCGTGCCGCCGAACGGCGCCGCCGTCGGCGAGGCGGCCGCCGGGCTCCTCGCCGCGCCGGAGACGGCGCGGAAGATGGGGGCGTGCGGCTACGACGCGGTCCGGGGAATTTCCTGGGACGCGGTCGTGTCGTCTCTCCTCCGCGCGGGCGGGCTCGGGTGAGCATCGCCCCGCTCGGTTTCGTCAGCCCGCTTCCGCCGGTCCGCTCGGGCATCGCCGACTACTCGGCCGACCTCCTCGGGGCGCTCCGCGAGGAGGTGGAGCTCGAGACCTACGCTCCGGCCGAGGCCGCCGCAGCGTTTCGGCGCGGGCACGGCGCGGTACTCCTTCAGGTCGGCAACGACCCGCTCCACCTTCCGTCGGTCGAGGCGCTCCGGGAGAACGCGGGGAGGGGGCCCGCGATCCTCGTCCTCCACGACTTCTCGCTCCACCACCTCTTCGCCGCGGCCTACCTCGACGCGGCGCACGTGGAGGACTACGCGCGCGAGCTCGAGCGGGCGCACGGCGCGACGGGCCGCGCGCTCGGAGACCGCGCACGGGCGGGGGAGAGGGTCCCTGTCTGGGACCTCGCGCCGTGGGACTGGCCCATGTCGTTCGGCGTCATCGGGGACGCCTCCGCGGTGATCGTCCACTCGAGCCTCGTCCGTGGCGCGCTCCTGCGCCAGGGCGTCCGGGCGCCGGTCTTCGAGATTCCGCACCTCGTCGCACCGGCCCCAGAACACGACCGGTCCGGGGCGCGGGCCGCGCTGGGCCTCCCGCGGGAGCGGGTCGTCGCGGCGACGCTCGGCATCGTCACGCCGGCGAAGAGGATCGGCCGGCTCCTCGAGGGGCTCGCGCTCCTGCCCCCGGCGGATCGGCCGTATCTCGTCGTCGGAGGCGCCGTCGCGGACGACGATCCGCTGCGCGCGATCGTACGGGAGCGCGGTCTCGCGGAGGACGTCCGGTTCACCGGATACCTCCCGGAGGAGGACTTCTGGCGGCTCGCCCGCGCGGCGGACGTCTCGGTGAACCTCCGCTTCCCGACGGTCGGCGAGACCTCCGGAGCCGTCTGCCGGCTCGCCGGGACGGGCCTGCCGGTCGTCGTCAGCGACGTCGGATGGTTCCGCGAGCTGCCCGACTCCTTCGCGGCGAAGGTCCCGATCGGAGACGGCGAGTCGGAGGCGATCGCCGCCGTTCTCGGAGCGCTCGTCCGCGACGCCGGGATGCGCGGGGCCCGTGCGTCGGCGGCGGCGGCCTGGGGCGCCGAGCGGAGCCCGGCCCGGATCGCGGCGGCCTACGCCCGCGTCGTCCGGGCGGTCGTCGAAGGGCGAGCTCCCGCTGTCGCGCTCCCCGGGCGGCTCGCGGCCGCCCTCTCCTCCGTCGGGGCTGGACGTCCCGGCATCCACGGGTCGGCGGAACGGGGGCCGGACGGGCAGCTCGTCGCCGCTGCGGCGTCGCGATCGTTCGGCGTCCTGCCGCAGCCGCTCGTTCCGTTCCTCACTTCCGGAGACGCCTGAGGGCGTCGACGGCGGGACGAAGGTCCTCCCCAGACGCGACCGCGGAAGCGAGCCGGCGCGCCCCGTCGCGGATTCGTCGCGCCGGAAGCCCCGCTACGTCTTCCGGAACGCCCTCGAGCTTCGAGAGGGCCCGAGCGAGGAGCCTCTCCGCCGGCGCGCGCCTTCCCGCCTCGAGGTGCAGGGCGGCGGCCGCGGTCTGGATCAGCCCCTGGAGCCGCCGGCGGTCCGGGTCGACCGTGGCCTTCCAGACCCCCTCCCATTCCTCGTGAGCCTCGAACCAGCGTCCCTCCTGGAACGCTGCGAGGCCCCGCGCGAGGGGCTCGTCCCGGGAATGCGGAGGAATGTTCAGCCCTTCGGGAGGGCCGAGACGACCTTCACCATCTCGCCCGCGTCGACGTAGCCGTCGATCCGCTCGACGACCTTCCCGGCGCCGTCGAGGAAGAGGATCGTCGGGTAGCCGCGAACGCGGTAGCGGCGGGCGATCTCCTCCCCCCCCTTCTCGGCGTTCACCTTCACGGCGACGAGGTCCTTCGCGGCGGCGCCGACGCGACCGTCCGCGAAGACCTCGCGATCGAGCTTCTTGCACCAGCCGCACCAGTCCGTGTAGACGTCCACGAGGAGGAGGCGGTTCTCGGCTCGCGCCCGGGCGAGGGCCTCGTCGAATCCGCCGGGCGAGAACGCGATCCCGCTCCCGGAGGCGATCGCCGTGTCGGCCGACCCCTCCGGGCGGCTGCACGCGACCGCCGGGAGGAGAGCCAGCAGGGCGACGGCGAGGATGCGGGGCGCGCGACGGGGGAGGCTCTTCATGTCAGCGTCTCGGAACGTCGGTCGCCGCCGGGGAATTCCCGGAGGCGGTGGAGGGCGAGTCGACGAGGCCGGACCGTGCGAGACCGCGAACGAACGACGAAGGGCCGTCGACGACGAAGCCGGGGATTCCGAACGCGGAGGCGGCGGCCACGAGCTCGGGGCGATCGTCGGCGTAGAGGCATTCGTCGGGTCCGCAGCCCGCGGCCGTGACGGCGGCCTCCCAGAAGGCCGGGTCCGGCTTCGCGGCCCCGACGCGGAACGAGAGGACGACGTCGTCGAGCAGCGGTTCGGGACGGAAGACGGCGAGGACCCCTTCCCAGTGGAGGGTGTTCGTGTTCGACACCAGGATGCGGCGGACTCCCGGCCGAACGCGGCCGAGGGCTGCGATCGCCTCGGGCAGCGGCGTGAAGATGTCGCGCCAGGCTGCGGTCCAGGTCTCGTCCGGAACGGGGGAAAGCGCGAGCCGGGCCTCGCAGGCCCGGAAGAACTCGGGGGCCGTCAGCCGCCCCCGGTCGAAGTCCCCCTCGAGCTCCCCGAAGAGGACGCCGCGGAGGCGATCGGCGGGTACGCCGGTCGCCTCCGCCATCCTCTCGCACGTGACCCGGTGGTCGAACGCGACGAGGACCTTTCCGAGGTCGACGAGGAGCGCCCGCGTCACGGCCTCATGGCTTCGGCGGGAATCAGGTACGGGTCGCCCGTCCGGGTGTCCGTGACGGTCGCGTAGCCGAGGATGCGGGCCCCGTTGTCGAGGTTGACGAAGATGTTCAGGCGCCACGGGCCGCCGGCCGGGGGATTGAACGAGCGGAACTCTGTGCCGAAGACGTCGTTGATCTGGTGGAGGGAGTAAGGCTCCACCTCGTATATGCGCGTACCGTAGACGGTCCCCATCGCGTCCACGAGCTGCACGCCGGCCTCGAGCCGCTCGCCGCTCGGGTTCATGACGACCGCGTTCGTGCGGAGGCCGGGGGCATTCGTGAGGCCGTTGACGTAGAGGTTCCCGAAGATCGAGTCCTCGAACCCGAGCGCGTTCCGGTAGGGCTGCCCGGGGGAGTACTGGCCGTAGGTTCCGGCGACCGCTCCCGCGACGTTGTAGGTGTTGCTCGTCACCATGATCGGGTACTTGCCTCGCACCTCGAGGAGGCCGAACGTCTTCGTCTTGCCGAAGTAGTTCTTCAGGATGTCCTTCAGGGCGACCGACTCGCGCGGGGCGAGCGGGGGATCGATGCGGAAGCCCTGGAGGTTCGAGCCGTCGACGCCGGCCGGCGTGAAGTAGAGCGTGACGTCGTTCTCGAGCGTCGGCTCGGGGTTGAAGATCCAGACGTCGGTGAGGAACGTGCCCGTCGCGCCGTCGATGTTCACGGCGGGGAGGAGGGCGCTCGTCGTGGCGATCGTGTCCGCCGGGGCGGGCGCGGCGGCGAGCGCGGCGACGGCGAAGGCGGCGGCTGTGGCGAACGTGGCGGTGCGGCTCATGCTGACCTCCGGCCTCTCGGGCCGACCCGGGTCGTGCAAGCGTCCTGCCAGCGGGGTGTCTCCCGACGGAGACGAAAAAGAGAAACGCCCCGCTCGCGCGGGGCGTTTCCAGGACGTGTGTCGAGCTCGGCTCAGTTGGCCGGGGCCGGGGCGGCCTCGGTCGTGGCCGGGGCGGCTTCCGTCGTGGCGGGGGCGGCCTCGGTCGTGGCCGGGGCGGCCTCGGTCGTGGCGGGGGCGGCCTCGGCGGCCGGGGCGGGCTCCTCGACGACGGCCGGGGCCTCGGCGGGGGCCGCTTCCTTCTTCTCGCCGCCGCAGGCGACGAGGGAGGCGGAGATGGCGATGAGGGCGACGACGGAAAGGATCTTCTTCATGGTGACTCCTTCTTTCATTTCCCGGGTCGATTTGTCGCTGCTATCCAGCGAATCCGGTTTCGTTCGCGACGAGCGTTCGTGATGGGCGTTTCGAGGCTCAAACCAGCCTGGCGGCGGGGCGGTGTTTCGTGGCCCGCGGTGTCGACCCCGCCTGACACACGAAAACCTCCGACGAGTTTCCTCGCCCGAGCTTCGAGAAGATCCTAGAGGAAATCGCACGCCTGTCAAGGGGAAAAGCGCGGGGAAGAATCCGAGAGAGACCCCGTCCGAAGACGTCGCCGCCATGACGCCCGGCCGGAACGGGTCCGCCGTTTGACCACCCCGTCAGCGGCACGTAGACTCCGCGTCTTCGGGCGATGTTCGACTCACTGTCCGACCGTCTGCAACGCGTGATGAAGGGGCTCCGGGGTGAGGGTCACCTGACGGAGTTCCACGTCGACGAGGCTCTCAAGGAGATCCGCACCGGACTCCTCGAGGCGGACGTCCACCTGGACGTCGTGAAGGGCTTCACCCAGCGCGTCCGGGAGAAGGCCGTCGGGCAGGAGGTGCTGACCGCCTTCGCGCCGGCGCAGCAGGTCCTGAAGATCGTCCAGGCAGAGCTCGTCGGCCTCCTCGGCGGGACGACGGCGAACCTCGGCCTGAAGAGGCGCCCCTCGGTCATCCTCCTCGTCGGCCTCCAGGGCTCCGGCAAGACGACGACCGCCGCGAAGCTCGCGCTCCACCTCAAGAAGAAGCTGGGCAAGCAGGTCCTCCTCGTGCCGGCCGACGTCTACCGTCCCGCCGCCACGGAGCAGCTTCGGACCCTCGGGAAGGAGAACGGCCTCCCGTGCTTCGACCCGAAGGGGGAGACCGACGCCGTGGCGCGGGTGAAGGCGGCGGTGAAGGAGGCGAAGCTGTTCGGGTGGGACGTGGCGATCGTCGACACGGCCGGCCGCCTCCACGTCGACGACGCGCTCATGGACGAGGTCGCCCGGATCCGCGAGGTCTGCGACCCGGACGAGATCCTCTTCGTCGCGGACGCGATGACCGGCCAGGACGCCGTCACGTCGGCCCGGGCGTTCTCCGAACGTCTGCCGCTGACCGGAGTCATCCTCACGAAGCTCGACGGCGACGCCCGCGGCGGCGCCGCGCTGTCGCTCTCGACCGTCGTCGGCAAGCCGATCAAGTTCGCCGGCATCGGCGAGAAGACGGCCGACCTCGAGCCGTTCCACCCCGACCGCGCCGCGTCGCGCATTCTCGGGATGGGCGACGTGATGACGCTCATCGAGAAGGTCTCTTCGGAGGCCGACCAGAAGGCGGCCCAGAAGGCCGTCGAGCGTCTCCGGAAGAACGAGTTCACGCTCGACGACCTGAGGGACCACTTCCGGCAGCTCAAGCGGCTCGGCCCGCTCTCGACCCTCGTCGGGCACCTGCCGAAGGTGGGGCCGTTCAAGCAGCTCCGCGACCTGCAGATCGAGGACGACGCGACGAAGCACCTCGAGGCGATGATCGACTCGATGACGGCCGCGGAGCGGAACGACCCGAAGCTGCTCAACGGAAGCCGGAAGCTCCGCGTGGCCCGGGGCTCGGGCACCTCGGTCCAGGACATCAACCAGCTGCTCAAGCAGTACCTCGAGATGAAGAAGATGATGAAGGGCGCCTCGCGGATGCGCTTCTGATCCGGAAGGCCCTGGACACCGCGCCGAAAGGAAACCGATGCTGAAGATCCGACTCCGCCGCACGGGCGGCACGAACGCCCCGGCGTACCGAATCGTCGTCTCCGACAGCCGCCGCACCCCGACCGCCATGGTCATCGAGGAGCTCGGCTACTACGACCCGACGAAGAACCCGCCGCTCCTCGAGCTCGACGTCGACAAGGCGAACGCCTGGATCGCCAAGGGCGCGACCGCGTCCGGGACGGTCGGCAAGCTGCTCGCCCGGCCGAAGGCCTGACGGGCGCCGGGCCGGCCGTGGCGCTGGAGGACCTCGTCGTCGTCGGACGCCTCGCCCGGCCCCACGGCCTTCGAGGCGAGATGAGCGTCGAGGTCCTCTCCGATTTCCCCGACAGGTTCGTCCCGGGACTCGTCCTCGTCGGGACCGGGCAGGCCGGCGCGGCCCGTCGCGAGCTCGTCGTCTCGACGGTGCGCGGGGCGGGGGAGCGGCTCCTGATCGGGTTCGAGGGAGTCGGGACGCGGACCGAGGCGGAAGCCCTCCGGGGCCTCGACGTTGCCGTCCCGGCGGGTCGCGAGGTCCCGCGGCCCGAGGGGTACGTCTACCACTTCGACCTCGAAGGCTGCCGCGCGGTCGACCGCGCGGGGCGCGAGCTGGGCGTCGTGACCGACCTCGTGGACGCCGGAGGGAGGAGCCTCCTCTCGATCCGCACGCCCGCCGGCGAGCGCGACGTCCCCTTCGTCGAGCCGATCGTCGTCTCGGTCGACGTGGCGCAGAAGCTCGTCGTCCTCGACCCGCCGCCGGGGCTCCTCGACGAATGAGGTTCGACCTCGTCACGATCTTCCCCGGGTACTTCGCCTCGCCGCTCGGGGAGGCGCTCGTCGGCAAGGCGATCGAGGACGGTCTCCTCGAGGTGAGGGTCGTCGACCTCCGCCCCTTCAGCGAGGACCCGCACAGGAAGGTCGACGACGAAGCGTTCGGCGGGGGGCCCGGGATGGTCCTCTCGGCGCCGCCGCTCGTCGCGGCCCTCGAGGCGCTCCGATCCGAGGAGGGGGCCGACCCGCCCCACGTCGTCGTCCTTTCGCCGCGGGGGAGGCGCCTCGACGCGGCTCTCGCCCGCGAGCTCGCGTCGCGTCCGCGCCTGGTCCTCGTCTGCGGCCGGTACGAGGGGATCGACGAGAGGGTGCGCGAGGCCGGCCTCGTCGACGAGGAGGTCTCCCTGGGCGATTTCGTCCTTTCGGGGGGAGAGGCCGCCGCGCTGGCGCTCCTCGAGGCGGTCTCGCGCTTCGTGCCGGGGGTCGTCGGGGAGGAGGACAGCGTCCGCCTCGACAGCTTCGAGGACGGACTCCTGGACCATCCCCACTACACCCGCCCGCGCGAGTTCCGGGGGCTCGCCGTCCCCGAGCCGCTCCTTTCCGGCCATCACGAGAGGATCCGGCGCTGGCGCCGGGAGCAGCAGTTCGAGCAGACGGCGCGCCATCGCCCGGACCTGCTCGAGCGCTTCGCCCCCCGGACGCCCGAGGACCGCGAGCTCCTCGACCGGGTTGCCCGACGGGGCCGGACTCCGTAGAATCCGCGATCTGGCCGTCCGGGAGGGGGATACGTGTCCCCGTCCGCCGGGGTGGCCAAGACGTCTTCGGAGGTTCCTCGAAATGGACAAGCTGCTCGAGGCGGAACGCCAGTCTCTGCGCGGTGACATTCCGCCGTTCGCCCCCGGCGACACCGTGAAGGTGCACGTCAAGGTGCGCGAGGGGGAGAAGGAGCGGATCCAGGTCTTCAACGGTCTCGTCATCGCCCGGAAGGGCGGCGGGGTCCGGGAGACCTTCACGGTGCGCAAGATCTCCCAGGGGATCGGCGTGGAGCGGACGTTTCCGGTCCACTCCCCGGTCCTGGAGAAGATCGAAGTGGAGCGCCACGGCGTCGTCCGCCGCGCCAAGCTCTACTACCTCAGGAAGCTCCGCGGCAAGGCCGCCCGTATCGCCGAGAAGCGGGACGCCTGAACCTTCGGGGGCGTGAAGCCCGGGCGGCGCGCTCATGCGCCCGCCGAACGAGGAGAGGGATGGACCGTCGCCCGGGCTCTCCGCGATCGTCGCCCCGCGTCGCCACGCGCGAGCGGGATGACGGCCGTTCCTCCCTCCTCTCGGCCGAGGATGCGCGCCTCCGGGCTCTCCTCTCGGCCGAGGACGAGGCGCGTGCGGGCGGGGCACGGCGCGTCGCCGGCGTCGACGAAGCGGGGCGAGGCGCGCTGGCAGGTCCCGTCCACGCGGCCGCGGTCGTCCTTCCCGAAGGCCTTCTCCTGCGCGGCCTCGACGACTCGAAGGCGCTTTCGCCCGAGGTCCGCGAGGCGCTGGCCCCGCGGATACGCGCCAGCGCGGAGGCCTGGGGCGTCGGCGCGGCTACGGCGGCCGAGGTCGACGAGCTCGGTATCGCGGCCGCGTCGTTTCTGGCGATGCGGAGGGCTCTCGCCCGGCTCCCCGGGGGGCCTCCGGACCTGGTGCTGGTGGACGGTTTCCCGATCCCCGGCCTCGGTCTCCCTCAGCGCGCCGTCGTGAAGGGCGACGCCCGCGTCGCCTGCATCTCCGCGGCGTCGGTCCTCGCGAAGACGGCGCGGGACGCCGAGCTTCGTGCCCTCGACGCGAAGCGCCCCTGGTACGGATTCGCGGCCCACAAGGGCTACGGCAGCGCGGCGCACCTCGAGGCGCTCCGGCGCCACGGACCTTCGCCCGACCATCGGCTCACGTTCGCCGGGGTCCTTTCGCCCGCCCGCACCGCATCCACCGTTGCGGTGGCCTGAGGAATCGGGCGAAGATCAGCCGTGGCCAGCAAGCGCGACTCGCTGATCGCTTCAGCCGAGAAGTCCCTGCTGAAGGGAAGGGTCGACGCCGCGCTCAAGGACTACCTGAAGGTCCTCGAGGAGACCCCGAACGACATCAACGTCCTGAACAAGGTCGGCGACCTCTACGTCCGGCTCGGACGGAACGACGAGTCGATCCCTTTCTTCCTGCGCATCGCGGAGCACTACGCCCGGGACGGCTTCTACGTCCGCGGAATCGCGATGTACAAGAAGATCAACAAGCTCGACCCGGCGCGCCTCGACATCTACGAGAAGCTCGCGGAGCTCTACGTCAAGCAGCAGCTCTGGATGGAGGCGAAGAGCAACTACCAGGTCCTCGCCGACTACCTCCTGAAGCAGGACAACCTCCAGGGCGCCGTCGGGATCTACCAGAAGATGGTCGCGATCGAGCCGCAGAACCTGCAGCTCCACGTGCGGCTCGCCGACCTCTTCACGCAGGCCAAGAGGCTTCCCGAGGCGCTTCAGGAGTACGCGGTCGTCGCCGCGGCGCTCTCCGAGCGCGGCGCCAACGAGGAGTCGATCCGCGTCTACGAGAAGGCGCTGAAGCTCGCGCCGGACAACGTCGACATCCTCCGGACGCTCGTCCCGCTTCTCCTCTCGATCAATTCCGTCGAGCAGGCGCGGTCGGTCCTCCGGAAGGGCCTCGAGGCGAGCCCGCGCTCCGTACCGCTCTTCCTCCTCGCCGCCGAGGCGGCGCTCGCCGCGAACGACATGGCCGAGGCGCGCAGCTACTCGGACAAGGCGCGCGCGGTCGAGCCCGAGAACGAGGAGGTCCTCTCCGCTGCGGTCCGTATCCAGCTGAAGGGTCGCCGGCCCGACCTCGCGTGGGGCGCGGCGCTGCCCCTCGCGGACGCGGCAGTTCGGCGCGGCGAGGCGAAGAAGGCCCTCGCCCTCCTCGTCCCGATCGCGCGGTCCGCGCCCGACAACGAGGAAATCGTCCGGAAGATCGTCGACCTCGCCGCGGGCTCCGGCGACGAGACGACGGCCCTGCCGTTCCGGTCCGCGCTCGCCGAGCTCTACCGGAAGAAGGGGATGCTCGTCGAGGCCGCGGACCTCCTGCGGATCTGCTCCCGGGTGCAGCCGGAGAACGCGGAGTTCCGGGCCCGCCTCTCCCAGCTGGAGGCGAAGGCCGGCATCCTTCCGCCCACGCCTCCCCGGGTCCCGCCGTCGACGATCGAGAGAAACCTCGAGGTCACGGCCTCGGGGTTCGACCTGCCGGAGCGGCGCCCGGGCGCGCCGGCCGAAGTCCCTCAGGCGCTTCCGGAGCCGCTCGTCCCCGCTCCCGTCTCCGAGTCCGAGTTCGAGTTCGACCTCGACGACGCCGAGCTGGCCGGAGAGGAGGTCCCGGCCGCGGAGGAGGCGGCGCCTCCGACCCCTCCCCGCGGCCTCCGGGCGCCTTCTCGGTTCCCCGCGGCCGAAGCCGATTCGCCGGACAACGAGCCGGCCTGGGGGACGCTCTCCGCTGCGGAGGCGCTCGAGGAGTTCGAGGCCCGGCAGGCGGAAGAGGCGCGCGCCGGCGAGCACGCCGGGACGGGCGCTGCGACTTCAGCCGCGACGCCGGTCACCGGGCTTCCCTCGCCGCCAGGGTTCGACATACCGATTTCGCCACCGAGCGGATTCGGGACGTACGGCGACGACGGAGAGCCCGAGTTTCCGCCCCCGACGTTCGGGGACGCCCTCGCGAGCGAGCCGGCGTGGCCGACGGCCCCGGCGCCGACCGGCGCCGAGGCGGGCGGGACACCTTCGTGGGGGCCGGCGTCCGGCACGATCTCGCCGGACTCCGCCGTGGAGGACGCGCTCGTCGAGGCCGACGTCTTCCGTCGCTACGGTCTCCTCGAGAAGGCGCTCGACCAGCTCGCTCCGTGGATCGTCCGAATGCCCGGCAACCTCAAGGTTCGGGAGCGGATGTTCGAGATCACGCTCGAGCAGGGGAACCGCGAAGCTGCCCGGGCTCACGGCCTCGTCCTCGCGGAAGCGTACGAGGCGGTCGGCAGGGACGACCGGATCCGCGGGCTGGAGGGGCTCCTGGGCGAGCCGCTCCGTCCCGCTGCCGGAGAGCCTCCCGCCGTCGTCGTCGAAGCACCTTCCGCAGCGCTTGCGGACGTGGCCGAAACCGTGGGAGAGCAGGATCGCGAGCCGGCCCCCGTCGACGAGGCCGGCGTGCCGGCCCTGGCTTCGAGCGACGCCCTCGACTCGGCCTTCGCCGTGGATGCGCCGCTCGGGCTCGCCGCGACCGAGGACCCGCTCACGGAGGTCCTCTCCGGACCGGTGCGGCTTCCCGGGGAGGTCGAGTCGACGGCTGATCTCGAGCAGGACGTTCCCGCGACCACCGTGGACGGTCCGCCGCCGGTCGCGCCGGCTCCTCAGGCGGGGCCTCTTCTCGAGGAGGAGCCGTCGTTCGATTCCGTGCCGTCCTTCGAGCCCGCCCTTCCCGTGTCCGGGGCCGGGGCCGTCGACGAATCGTTCGAGACCGGAGAGCCGATCGCGGCGCCCGCGCCGCTCCCGCTCCCGGAGGCTCCGGCGTCGCCCGAGGAAGAAGCTTCGGAAGAGAAGAGCGCACCTCCCGCGGAGGCGATCGACGTCGATGTCGCCGTCGCCGCGCCGTCCGCCGAGGAAGCGGCTCCCCGCGCGGAGCCAGTCGTCCTTCCGGCGACAGCGGAGGCCCCGGACCTCCTCGCCGGGCGGCCCGCGGCGTCCGCACCGCGGGCGATGCCGACGGCGGAAGAGCTGCTCGGACTGGGCCGGGCCATTCGGCCGACGCCCGGTCCGAAGGTGCGCGCGGTCCGGCCCGAGGACGTCGAGCTGGACCTCCTGGGGAAGAAGGACAAGCCGAAGGCGAAGGCTCCGAAGTCGAGCCGGCCCGACGTCGTCCTTCCCGACGACCTCCTTCAGTCCTTCCGGAAGCGACCGCACGTTCCGTCGCCCGCCGACGAGGAGCCGCGAGACGGTTTCCCGGTCCCCGTCGAGCCGACCGCTCCGTCCGTCGCGGCCTTCGAAACGCCGACGGCGGCCGAGCCTCCCGGGCCTGCCGTTGCCGGCGAGATGCCAGTGGACGAGGAGGCGGTCGTCGTCGGCGCTCCCGAGGAGACGACGGTCCCGGACGTCGAGGCGAGTGCGGCTCCGGCCGCATCGGAAGAGATCGGCGAAGACGTCACGGAGCTCGAAGAGGCCGTCGCCGACGAGCGGGCTCCGGCCTCGCTGCAGCCGGCGCTGGAGGAGGTCGAGCTCACAGAGCCGCGGGAGCCCGGTAAGCCTGCCGAGGCCGTCGAGCCGGTCGGGGCTCTCGAGACCGCAGAGACCGCAGAGACCGCGGAGTCGACGAAGTCCGCTGCGACCGAAGGAGCCCCGGAGGCGGCCGAAGCGACGGAGGCCACGCCGTCCTTCGAGGACGAGGGGCTCGCAGAAGGCGCGGAAGAGGCCGCCGCGGTCCTGGCGGGACCTTCTGCGGAGGATCTCTCCGAGCTCGATTTCTGCCTCGACCAGGGGATGGTCGTCGACGCGGCGGAGAGGCTCCAGAGCCTCGAGGGGCGCTTTCCGGGAGACCCGGACCTCGCGGTGCGCCGCATCCGTCTCGAGGGGGGCCGCGGGAGCTCGGAGGCGTCTCGGGCTTCCCTCCACGACCTCCTTTCAGACGACCTCGACTCGGTGCTGGACGCCGAGCTCGGCCGGTCTCTCACGGAGGACATGGTCCGCGAGTCGAACCAGCCTTCCGGCCCGATCCCCGTCGTCCCCGAAGGGGCTCCCGCTCTCGACGAGTCGGGCCTCTTCTCGGACGAGCAGGAGTTCTTCAACTTCGCCGACGAGCTGCACACGGAGCTCCGGAAGGAAGGGGAGACCGCGCCGACGGAGGAGGGACGCGAGGTCTCGCTCGAGGAGATCTTCCGCGACTTCAAGAAAGGCGTGGAGCAGCAGCTCTCCCCGGAGGACTACGAGACCCACTACAACCTCGGAATCGCCTACAAGGAGATGGGCCTCACCGACGAGGCGATCGGCGAGTTCCAGCTCGCGGCGAAGGACCCGCTCCACGCCGTGGAGTGCTGCGCGATGCTCGGCCTCTGCTTCCTCGAGAAGGGCCTGCCGCAGCTCGCGGTGAAGTGGTACCGCAAGGGTCTCGACACCGTCGGTATCAAGGACGACGACCGTCTCGGGCTCCAGTACGCCCTGGCCGGGGTCCTCGAGCAGATCGGCGACGCCGAGGGCGCCTACCGGACCTACCTCGAGATCTTCAGCTCCAACGCGTCCTACCGGGACGTCCCCGCCCGGATCAAGGAGCTCCGTCCGATCGTCGCGCCCTGACGGCGCCTGCCGTCGGCGGAACCTCGCTCTCGGCCTGTTCTTGCGACCCGGAACCGCAGAAGGGCCGGACTCGAACGGAGTCTGCCCCGCGCCGGTATCATCGGAGCTCCGATGACGCGCGACGGAGCTGCCGGCCCGGGCGTAGCCCCGCTCCTCTCCGTCCGCTCCCTCTCGATCGGCTTCGGGGAGACCCGCGTCGTCGACGGCGTTTCGTTCGGCGTCTCCCGAGGCGAGATCGTCGCCCTGGTCGGTGAGTCGGGCTCGGGGAAGACGGTGACCGCGCTCTCCCTCCTCGACCTCGTCCCGGTCCCGGGTCGCCGGGTCGCGGGCGAGGTCGTCTTCGAGGGTCGGGACGTGGCGAGCCTCGCGCCGGCGGAGCTTCGCCATCTCCGCGGGGGAGAGATCGGCTTCGTCTTCCAGGAGCCGGGGGAGGCCCTCGATCCTGTTCGAACGATCGGTTCCGAGCTCGTCGCCGTCCTCCGGCGCCACAGGGGCCTCGGGCGCGACGAGGCGCGCCGCGAGGCGCTCGCGTGGCTTTCGCGGGTCTCCCTGCCGGAGCCGGAGGCCCGGATGAAGGACCTCCCGCACCGGATGTCGGGAGGAATGCGGCAGCGGGCGATGATCGCCCTCGCGCTGGCGGGCGGACCCCGCCTCCTCGTCGCAGACGAGCCGACCACGGCCCTCGACGTCACGATCCAGGCCCAGGTCCTCGAGCTTCTTCGCCGGCTCCGGGACGAGCTCGGCCTGGCGGTCCTCCTCGTCACGCACGATCTCGACGTCGTCGCGGAAACGGCGGATCGCGCCCTCGTCCTGCACGCCGGCGAGATCGTCGAGGAAGGACCCGTCTCCCGGCTCCTCGCCGCTCCCGCCCACCCATACACGAGGGCCCTCCTCGCCGCGCGTCTCCCCGCGGACGGCCGCGCCGCGCGTCCCCCGGCGGGGGAGGCCGGCTCGTGACCGAATCCCCCCGCCGTCCGCTCCCGCTCCTCTCCGTTCGGGGGCTCGCCCGGGCGTTCCGCCCGCCGCACACCCTGATTCCGGGCCCGAGCGGGCGCCGGGTCCAGGCGGTCGCGGACGTCTCCTTCGACCTCGCCGCCGGCGAGACGCTCGCGCTCGTCGGCGAATCGGGCTCGGGGAAGAGCACGACGGCCCGGCTCGTCCTCCGCCTTCTCGCGCCGGACAGGGGCCGGATCGTCTTCGACGGGCGCGACTGGCTCGCGCTGTCGCCGAGCGAGCTCCGGCGGGCCCGCAGGGACGTCGGTGTCGTCTTCCAGGACCCCGGGCGTTCGTTGAATCCCCGCATGAGCGTCGGCTCCATCGTGGGCGAGCCGCTCGAGATCCACGGAATCGGCGGCGCCCGCGAGCGCGCCGCCCGCGTCGCCGAGCTGATCGGGGCGGTCGGCTTGTCCCCCGGGTCGCGTCTCGCCCGGCCCGGCGAGCTCTCCACCGGCCAGCGACAGCGGGTCGCCATCGCCCGCGCCCTCGTCACGGCGCCGAAGCTCGTCGTCCTGGACGAGCCGGTCTCGGCGCTCGACGTTTCGGTCCGGGCGCAGGTCCTGAACCTCCTCCTCGAGCTCCAGGTCGCGACGTCGTCCCGCCCCGCGTACCTCTTCGTCGGGCACGACCTCGGCGTCGTCGGGCACGTGGCGACGCGGACGGCGGTGATGTACCTCGGGCGAATCGTCGAGGAGGGCCCCACTGCCGAGGTCCTCGGCTCGCCGAAACACCCCTACACCGCCCTGCTGCTCGCCTCCCGGCCGGGCCTCGGGGCCGGCTCCGCGCCTGCCGACGCCTCGCGGCGCCGTCTCGCCGGGGAGCCGGCGTCCGCGGCGAGCCCGCCCCCCGGTTGTCCGTTTCATCCCCGCTGTCCTCGCGCCTCGGAGCGCTGCCGGACGGAGCTTCCGGAAGAGACGATCCTCTCGGGTCCGGGCGGACGGCGGTATTCGTGTCACGATCCGGAGCCGGCCGCCGCGGGAAACTTTTTCCCCCCTTCTTCGTAAGGGATTGGCGTGGATACACCTGGCAAGGAGGACGCCTTGAGAATCGACGAACGGGAGCGCCGCTTCCCGCGCCGCGCGGCTGCGGCCGCGCTCCTCGCCCTCGCGCCGTTCTGGAGCGGCGCCGCCTTCGGCAGCGACGCGGGCGCCCGCGTCACCGTGCCGATCGAGAGCGGAAAGAGGCAGCCGCAGCCGCTCCCTGAGGCGGAGAAGGTCGAGCTGACTCTTTCTCAGGCGATCGAGCTCGCGCTCCGGAACACGCTCGACCTCGACGTCGCGTCGCTCACCTACGAGCGCTCCGCGTTCGGGCTCGGGGCGGCCGAGGGGATCTTCGACCCGACGCTCACGGCGTCGGTCGAGACGAGCTCGCGGAAGTCGCCGCAGACGCGGAGCTTCCAGTCGGACGTCTCGAAGAGCCAGAGCTTCGACCTCGGGATCGGAGGCCTCACGGCCTGGGGCACGCGGTACAGCCTCGGGTTCGGCGGGACGCGTTCCGATTCGCCGACGAACACCTCGATCCCGGGCTACGTCGAGATCAACCCGACCTTCTCCGCCGGCCTCACGGCCTCCGTCACGCAGCCGATCCTGCGCGGCTTCGGAAAGGGCGTGAACACGCGTCTCGTCGTGCAGAGCCGCCTCTCCCGCGACGCCTCCGCCTGGGACTTCGTGGCGAGCGTCCAGGAGGTCGTACAGGCGGTCGAGAACGCGTACTGGGATCTCTCCTACGCCCTCGGCAACCTCGATTCGAAGAAGGAAGCCCTCGAGCGCGCGAAGGACTTCAACCGGATCACGAAGATCAAGATCGACGTCGGCGCCCTCGCTCCGATCGAGATCGTCCAGACCGAGGTGACGATCGCCCAGCGCGAGCAGGAGATCATCCTGGCCGAGGGCCAGATCGGTGCGGCGCAGGACCAGCTCAAGCGTCTCCTGAACCTGACCGACCTCGCCTCCTGGGCCCGCCCGATCGTCCCGGTCGACGCTCCGCCGCAGGAGGACGTCGCGCTCGACGTCGAGTCGGGCATCCGCTCCGCGCTGGAGCTCCGGCCCGAGGTGAAGCAGGCGCTCAACTCGATCGAGTCGCGGAAGGTCAGCCTCGCCTGGAACCGGGACGAGCTCCGGCCGCGCCTCGACGCGAAGGGGACCTACGGCCTCTCGGGCGTCGGGTTCAACCAGGAGTCGGTCCGGCCCGGATCGAGCTACTCCGACGCCCTCTACCAGGTGCGCGGCGCCGACTACCCGAACTGGACGCTCGGGCTGAGCTTCTCGGTCCCGGTCTTCAACCGGACGGCGAAGTCGAACGCCGCGGTCGCCGCGACCGAGCTCGAGCTCGCAAAGACGAACCTCGCGCTCCTGAAGCAGAACCTCGCCGTCGAGGTTCGGGCCGCCGCGCGGAACGTCGACACGGCGGTCCGCTCCGTGGCCGCGGCCCGCAAGGCGCGGGAGCTGGCCGAGCGCAACCTCGACGCCGAGCGGAAGAAGTTCGACAACGGGATGACGACCTCGTTCACCGTCGCCCAGGTCCAGAACGACCTGACCTCGGCCCGCTCGAACGAGCTCCTCGCCGTCGCGGGGCACCTGAAGGCGCTCACCGCCTGGCACAAGGCGGTGGGAGACCTCTTGCCGACGAAGGGGGTCGAGCTGTCCGGCATGCCGGTGGCCTTCGAGCGAACGCCGGTCGAGGAGGAGGCGCGGCCGTGACCGAAGCCGATCCCGGCGCCGTCGTGCCGGCGCCGGCGGGCCCGTCCGAGGGCCCCTCCGCGGTCGGCGCCCTCGCCGGCACCTTCACGAGCCCCGCGGCGACGTTCGCGGGGCTCGTCCGCCGCCCGACGTGGTGGCTCCCGTTCCTCCTCTGGATCGCGGGGATCGCGGTGATCGTCCTCGTCTCGACCCCCAAGATCGACATGGAACGCTCCTTCCGGGAGATGTTCGAGAAGCGGGCCGAAAAGACGGGGCAGTCGATCTCGGACGAGCAGATCCGCGAGATGGCCGCGCGCTCGGAGCGGACGCCGGCGACGGCGGTCCTCTGGGCGCTCCCGTTCACCGCGGCCACGTTCTTCCTCGTCGCCCTCCTCCTCTGGGGCGGGGCGCGGGCGTCCGGCTCCGACGCCCGTTTCGGACAGGCGACGGCCGTCTGGGCCCACGCGAACCTGCCGAATGTCGTCGGTCTGCTCGTCTCGATCCCGCTCCTGATGTCGCTCCCGGACGCCTCGGAGACCCAGCTCTCGGTGCAGCGGATCCTGAAGTCGAACGTGGGGGCCTTCCTCCCTCCGGACGTTCCGGCGTTCCTCGCGTCGATCGCCTCCTCGATCGACCTCTTCAGCCTCGCCGCGCTCGCCCTCCTCGTCGTCGGCATGAAGAAGCTGCCGTCGATGCCGCCCGCCGCGGGAACGGCCGTCCCGATCGTCCTGTGGGCCCTTTACGTCCTCGGCAAGTCGGCCCTCGCGGCCGCGTTCCTGGGGTGACGCCGTGTCAATGCTGATCGAGATGCGCGAGATCGAGAAGACCTACGTCGTGGGGGAGGAGAAGGTCCGCGCCCTCCGGGGGGTCACGTTCACCATCGGCCGCGGCGAGTACGTGGCGATCATGGGCCCCTCGGGCTCGGGGAAGTCGACGCTGATGAACCTCATCGGCTGCCTCGACACGCCGACCGGAGGGAGCTACCTCCTGAACGGCCAGCTGGTCCAGGACCTCGACGACGACGCCCTCGCGCGGATCCGGAACAAGGAGATCGGGTTCGTCTTCCAGACGTTCAACCTCCTCCCTCGGACGAACGCGCTCCAGCAGGTCGAGCTCCCGCTCGTCTACGCGGGGCTCGCCCGGAAGGAGCGCCGGGAGAAGGCCGAGAAGGCGCTCGAGCACGTCGGCCTCACCGACCGCGCCCACCACAACCCGAACGAGCTCTCCGGCGGCCAGCGGCAGCGTGTCGCCATCGCGCGGGCGCTCGTGACGAACCCGTCGATCCTCCTCGCCGACGAGCCGACCGGGAACCTCGACTCGCAGACGGGCGAGGACATCATGAGGCTCTTCCGGGAGCTGAACGACCTGGGGAACACGATCGTCCTCGTCACCCACGAGGAGGACATCGCGGCGCACGCGAAGCGGATCATCCGGATCCGCGACGGCCAGATCTCGGACGACCGGCCGAACGACTCGACGCGCGCGGAGGCGTTCTCCCGGGCAAAGAAGGTCGCGCTGGAGGCCTGAGCGTCGGGAGCCCGAGGCGGTTCCGGCCGGGGAGCGCCGGAGGGAGGGAGCGGGGATGAGCCGGACGGGCGACGTTCTCTGCGAGGTGGCCTTTCCGGCCCGGTGGCCGCATCACGGCCGCCGGCCGGCGCCGCGACGCGCCGGGGCCCTGGCCCTCGTCCTCGGCGGGGCTTTCTCCGCGCTGGCCGAAACTCCGACGCCCTGCACCCTGAAGCCCGACGAGCTCCGCAGCGAGCGGGTCCTGCGCGACCTGCGCCTCCGGGTGCCCGACGGCTGCGGCCCGCTCGTCGAGGCGTGGGCGAGCGATCCCGCCCAGGCGTGGCCGGTCCGGGCCGCGGCGCTGACCGCGCTCGACGCCCGGCACCACCCGACCCCCTGGGCCGACTTCTCCCGCGACTTCGTGCCGGTCGAAGTCGCGCGGAGCACCGACGGCGCCGCCACCTTCAACCTCCTCGCCGCGTGGCTCCCGGCGGAAGGGCGCGAGCGGGAGCTCCTCGAGCCGCTGCTCCTGCCCGGGGAGGGATCGGCGCGGGTGTCCGTGGTGCTCGAAGCCCTGGCGGGGCAGCCGGTCCACGACTACCTGCGCCTCCTCTGGAGCCGCGGCTTCGCGTTCTCTCCCGACCTCGTCCGCCGTCTCGCCGAGACCGACGACCAGGACACGCGGCGCTTCGTCAACTGGTACGTGGGCGACGGCGCCCTGGCCGGCATGGAAGGTTTCCTGGTGAACCAGGTCGCGTCGCCCCGGCCGAATTCCTACCCCGGCCAGGGCCGGCGGCTCTTCGAAGCGGCGGCGACCGCGGGCCTGTCGGAGCTGGTCCGGGCCGCGGACAGGAAGCCCCCCTGGCTCGGCGACGAGACGACCCCTCGCGGGCTCGCCCTGCGGTCGCTCGGCGCGAAGTGGCCGCCCGGCCGGCCGATCCCGAGCCGGGCGATGGCGGCGCGGCTCGCCGGGGCGGCCGCTCGCGATGCGGCGGGCACGGACCGCGGACAGTGGCAGCCGGCGGCGGACCTCGTGGCCTTCCTTCTCGAGCGCGGCGAGGCGCCGGGCGCCGAGATCTCGGAGGCGCTCGACGGGCTCGCCCGGCAGTGCCTTCGCCGGCGGGGTCCGCTCGCGCCCTTCTCGCTCGCTGAGGAGACCTGCCGCCGCTACGGGGTGCCGTTCCCGCGTCTCGACCCGGACGAGCAGGCCTCGGTCTGGGCGATCACGCTCACCACGCTCGACGCCCGTTTCCTCGGCGCCGTGTCGCGCGCCCTCCCGGACGCCGCGCGCCGGAGGAGCCTCGACGAGCACCTCCTCGCCCAGGGCGCCCGGGCCGCCGACGGCAGCCTGAGGGTCGTGCGGGGCTGGGGCGCCGACCTCGAGGGCCCGGGAGAGTGGTGCGCCGCGGTCGCCGAGCTCGGCCTCCTCGCGGCGGTTCCCGACGTCGAGAGGGTGCTCGCGACCGCGTGGCCCGGCCCGGCCGTGGCGGCGCTGATCCGCTTCGGCCCGGCCGGCGTGCCGGCCCTGGGCCGCTTCCTCGTCACGCCGCCGGCGCGCCAGCTGAAGAAGCCGCTGCTCGTGGAGGCGATCCGCGCCTGCGTCGCAGGCCTCCCCGCGTCGGAAGGGGAGGCCCTGCTCTCCGCCCTCCGCGCCGACCCGGTGACGGCCGCTGCCGTCCGCGAAGCCGCGAAGCCCTGACCGACGGCCCCGGGTCGCGCAGAGCGCGAGGCCCGGCAGGGCGTTTGCGGCTCAGCCCGCGGCCGGCATCTGGATCGCGAGCGACTCCAGGAGGAGTCGTCAGGTCGACGTTCTCCGGATCTGCGTCGCTTTCCTTCCGCAGCGCTTCGTTCCGATTCGCGCCGCCGCCGTCACGGGACGGCCCTCCGGGCCGCTCCCGTGACGACGAGCCGCGCTCGCATCGCCGGTCAGTAGGGGAGAGACCGGGCGGCGGCCCGGGCGAGGTCGAGGAGGACGCGCGGGAAGACGCCCAGGTAGAGCATCGCGGTCGAGACGAGGAAGTAGGCGGCGCCGGAGAGGACGTCCTCCTCGGGCGCGGCGACCTCGCGGCTCGGCTCCTTCATCCAGAGGAAGTAGACGACGCGGAGGTAGTAACCCGCGGAGACGAGGCTCCCGAAGATGCCGACGAGCGCGAGCGTCATCAGGCCGGCGTCGATTGCGGCGCGGAAGACGAGCAGCTTCCCGATGAAGCCGACCGTTGGCGGGAGCCCCGTCAACGAGAGCATCGCGAGCGTCAGGACCGAAGCCGCGAACGGCCGGTTCCGTCCCATCCCGGCGAGGTCGGCGAGCGGGTGGGCCTCCTTCTCGCCGTTCGAGAGGGCGGCCACCGCGAGAAACGCCGCGACGTTCGTCGCGAGGTAGCCGGCGAGGAAGACGAGCATCCCCTCGAACGCGGCCCCGTCGAACGTCGCGAGGCCGATCGCGACGTAGCCCATCTGCGCGATGCCCGAGTAGGCGAGCATCCGCTTCAGGTCGCGCTGCGCGAGCGCGACGACGTTCCCGAAGAGGATCGACAGGATCGCCAGGAGCGAGAGGAGCGGCCGCCACGGCTCGCCGAGACCGGACGGCGCCAGCGTCCCGAGGACCTTGACGGCGACGACGACGGCGGCGGCCTTCGGGGCGGTGGAGAGGAACGCGACGGCCGGCGTCGTCATTCCCTGGTAGACGTCGGGCGCCCAGGAGTGGAACGGGACGAGGGCGATCTTGAACGCGAGGGCCGAGAGGATCGCGAGGAGCCCGACCTGGACCATCGGGTCGGAGAAGCCCTCGCCGGAGGCGAGCGCTCCCTTCAGCGCCGACAGCCGCGTCGAGCCGAGGCGGCCGTAGACCATCGCGACGCCGAGCAGGAGGAAGGTGGAGGCGAGCGCGCCCATCAGGAAGTACTTCATCGCCGCCTCGGTCGCCTCGGCGACCTCCCGGTACCAGGCGGCGAGGACGTAGAGCGCGATCGACATCAGCTCGAGGCCGATGAAGACGACGAGGAGGTCGTCCCCCTTGACCATGAGCATCAGCCCCGCGGCGGACCAGAGGAGGAGGGCGTAGAACTCCCCCTGGTTCTTCCGGTCGCGCGCGAGGAGCGCTCCGCCCCCGAGCGTCGCGAGCGCGACGGCCGCGAGCGCGAGCAGGTCGACGAACCGGGTCAGCTCGGAAGTCTCGATCGCCCCGGCGAAGGCGCTTCCGGCCGGGTAGCCGCCCAGGAAGTTCGCCACGGCGATGCCGCCGAGGGTGAGGTACGGGAAGGAGGGACGGAGGCTCCTCGCGAAGGCGTCCAGAAGGACGAGCGCGATCCCGACGACGCAGAGGAAGGCCTCGGGGCCGACCGCGGAGACGTCGGCGGCGGTGACGTGAAGGAAGCCGGGCACGTTCAGCAGCTCCTCTCGGCGGCGGACGTCACGGGACCATCCGGACGGACGCGATCTGCACGACCGTCTCGACGGAGTTGCGGACGAGGTCGAGGATCGGCTGCGGCCAGACCCCGAGGACGACGACGAGGACGATCATCGGGAGCGCGCCCGCGAGCTCCCAGCCGTTGATGTCGGTGAGGCCGAGGTTCGCCTCGACCCGGTTCGGGCCCCAGAAGACCTTCTGCGTGAGCGTCAGGAGGTAGATCGCGCCGAGGATGAGGCCGGTCGCCGCGACCGCGGCCCACCAGACGTTCGCTTTGAAGACTCCGGCGAGGATCAGGAACTCGCCGACGAAGCCGTTCAGGCCGGGGAGGCCGACGGAGCCGAGCATCGCGATCACGAAGAGCGTCGTCGTGACCGGCACCTGCGAGGCGACTCCGCCGTAGTCGGCCATCTCCCGGGTGTGGCGCCGCTCGTAGAGGACGCCGACGAGGAGGAAGAGGAGGCCCGTCGTGAGGCCGTGGCCGACCATCTGCATCACGGCGCCGGAGACGGCGGTGACGTTCCCCGCGAAGATCCCGAGGACGACCAGCGCGAGGTGGCTCACGGAGGAGTAGGCCACCAGCTTCTTCATGTCCTTCTGCGCCGCCGCGACCCAGGCGCCGTAGACGACGCCGATGAGCGCGAGGACGGCGATCAGCGGAGTGAAGCGCGACGCCGCGCCGGGGAAGAGCGGGATCGCGAAGCGCAGCAGGCCGTACGTCCCGAGCTTCAGGAGGACGCCCGCGAGGATGATCGAGCCTCCCGTCGGCGCCTCGACGTGGGCGTCGGGGAGCCAGGTGTGGAGCGGCCAGAGCGGCACTTTCACGAGGAACGCGAGGGCGAAGGCCCAGAAGAGCAGCGCCTCCTGGCTCGAGGTCAGCCCCCAGGCGCCGGCCGAGGCGGCCGGGATCCACTCGAGGAGGGAGAACGTCAGGATGCCGGTCGCCTTCGCGTGGACGCCCGAGGCGAAGAGGATCCCGACGAACATCAGGAGCGACCCGGCGAGGGTGAAGAGGACGAACTTCATCGTCGCGTAGATGCGCCGCTTGCCGCCCCAGATCCCGATGATGAAGTACATCGGGACGAGCATCACTTCCCAGAAGACGTAGAAGAGGACCGCGTCGAGCGCGACGAGACTCCCGATCATCCCCGTCTCGAGGACGAGGAAGGCCGCGACGTAGCCGCGCAGCTTCGGGATCGTCTGGCCGAACGAGAAGACGAGGACGCAGAGCGTCAGGAGCGCCGTCAGGACGACGAGGATGAGCGAGAGACCGTCGACACCGAGGAGATAGCGGATCCCGAAGCGGGGGATCCAGGGCCGGTCGACGAGGAGCGGCCGGAACGCCTCCAGGCCGGCGATCGCCGGGTTGAAGCGCTGGAGGACGAGGACCGACAGGGCGAACGTCGCGCCGCTCGCGACGAGCGCCACGGCTCGGATCGCGTTCTTCGCCCCGTTCGGCAGGAGGAGGAGGACCAGCGCCCCGAGCGACGGCAGGAAGACGAGCGTCGTCAGGATGTCGGCCCCGAGCCACTGGATGGGGGTGCTGGAGTCGAGCATGCTCTCCTACCGCAGGAAGACGTAGAGCGCCAGGGCGAGGACGCCGAGCGTGAAGCTCAGCGCGTAGTTGCGGACGTTGCCGGTCGTGAAGAAGCGGACGAGGTCGCCCGTCAGTTCCACGAGGAAGGCGGAGGCGTTCACGATTCCGTCGATGACGAGGGAGTCGAAGCCGCGCCAGAGGAAGGTCCCGATCTTCCGGAAGGGTGAGAGGACCGCCGCTTCGATCCCCTCGTCGACGTACCAGCGGTTCTCGACGAGGCGGCCGAGGGCTCCGGTCTTCCCGTAGAAGGCCTGCGCGGCGGCGCTCGGCACTTCCGGCGTCGCCCCCTTCTGGCCGTACCAGCGCCACGCGAGCAGGATGCCGGCCGCGGCGACGGCGACCGAGAGCGCCATGAGGACGTACTCCGTCGCGTGGGAGAGGTGGTGCGGGTGGGCCGTCGCGAGCGACGGCGCCAGGAACGAGACGAAGCGGTTCGAACCGCCGAGCGCCTCCGGGACGCCGAGGAAGCCGACGAGGACCGACCCGGCCGCGAGGACGATCAGCGGGACCGTCATCGTCGCGGGCGACTCGTGGACGTGCTTCTCCGCCTCCGGCGTCCCGCGGAACTCGCCGTAGAACGTCATCCGGGCGAGGCGGAACATGTAGAAGGCCGTCATGCCGGCCGTGAGGAGGCCGACCGCGAAGAGGACCGGGCGTCCGCCCGCGAAGGCGGCGCCGAGGATCTGGTCCTTCGAGAAGAAGCCGGCGAGGGGCGGGATGCCGGCGATCGCGACCGTGGCGATCATCATCGTCAGGTAGGTACGCGGCACCCGCCGTCCGAGGCCTCCCATCGACCGCATGTCCTGCTCGTGGTGCATCGCCATGATGACCGACCCGGAGCCGAGGAAGAGGCAGGCCTTGAAGAAGGCGTGGGTGAAGACGTGGAACA
>CAYVPO010000003.1:16178-42026 GCA_964453825.1 uncultured Holophagales bacterium | reverse complement strand
AGCGTCTTCCCGGCCCAGGGCGAGTTCGCGGAGAGGGAGCGGAACGACGAGAACGTCGTCGTCCTCGAGGTCGAGAAAAGGACGACGTCGGCCGGGGCCCCGTCGGCGAGCGTGCCGTACGGGAGGCCGAAGAGGCGCGCCGGGGCGGTCGACATCGCCTCGACGAGGCGCGAGAGCGAGAGGAGCCGCGGGACGACGAGGCCGTCGAGGAGGACGGGGAGGGCCGTTTCGAGGCCGGTGACGCCGAACGGCGCCGCCGCGAACTCCATCGCCTTCTCGTCGGCGTGGTGCGGAGCGTGGTCCGTCGCGACGCAGTCGATCGTCCCGTCGGCGAGCGCCGAGACGAGGGCCTGGCGATCCGCTTCCTCGCGGAGCGGCGGGTTCATCTTGAAGCGGGCGTCGTAGCCGGAGCGGGCGAGGTCCTCGTCGGTGAGCGTCAGGTGGTGCGGCGTCACCTCGCAGCTGACCGGGGCGTGCGCCGCGCGGGCGCGGCGGATCGCGGCGAGGCTGTCGCGGACGGAGACGTGCGCGACGTGGAGCCGCGCCTTCGTCAGGGCCGCGAGCTCGACGTCGCGGGCGACCATCGTCGACTCGGCGACGGCGGGCCAGCCGGGGAGTCCGAGGCGCGTCGAAGCCCACCCCTCGTGCATCTGGCCGCCGCCGACGAGGTTCGGGTCCTCCTCGTGGACGACGACCGGGAGATCGAACATCGAGGCGTACTCGAGCGCACGCCGCATCAGGTCGGCGTTCACGACGGGCTTCCCGTCGTCGGAGATCGCGACGATTCCCTCGGCCTTCATGAGGCCGATCTCGGCGAGCGAGGCGCCCTTCTGGCCCTTCGAGACGGCCCCGATCGGGAGGACGCGCACGCGCGCGGTCTCCCGGATCCGCTTCTGAACGAACGACGCCGTGGGCGCGTCGTCGATCACGGGGTCCGTGTTCGGCATGCAGCAGACGGTCGTGAAGCCCCCCGCGGCCGCAGCCGCGGAGCCGGTCGCGATCGTCTCCTTCCACTCGAAGCCGGGCTCCCGGAAGTGGACGTGGAGGTCGACGAAGCCGGGGGCGACGACGAGGCCCGAGGCGTCGACCGTCTCGGCGCCGCGCGGGGCGGCGATCCGCTCGTCCACCTTCGCGACGACGCCCCCCTCGAGGAGGACGTCGAGCGTCGCGTCGAGGCCGCGCGACGGGTCGACGACCCGCCCACCGGTGATCAGGACGGGGGCGTCACTCATCGCCGCTCACTCCTACAGGGAGGTGTCGAGCGCGTGAATCGCGCGAGCCCGGAGTGAGCGGCCACCTTCGGATTCCTATTCATCGCCGCTCACTCCGATCAGGAGGTACAGCACCGCCATCCTCACGGCCACGCCCGCCTCGACCTGGTCGAGGATGACGGAGCCGGGGCCGTCCGCCACGGCGGAGTCGATCTCGACGCCGCGGTTCATCGGCCCGGGGTGCATGACGATCGCGTCCTTCCGCGCGAGCTTCCTCCGCTCGGGCGTCAGGCCGAAGAGCTCGAAGTACTCGCGGTCCGACGGGAAGCCGAGGCCGCCGCCCCGCTCCTTCTGGACGCGGAGCATCATCACCACGTCGGCGCCGTCGACGGCCTCCTCGATCCGGGTCGTCACGCGCGCCCCCGTCCGCTCGATCTCGGGCGGGAGGAGCGTGCGGGGCCCGGCGAGCGTCACCTCGGCCCCCATCTTCGGGAGGAGCGCGAGGTTCGACCGCGCGACCCGGCTGAAGCGAACGTCGCCGCAGATCGCGACGCGCAGGCCGTCGAGCTTCCCCTTCGCCTTCCGGATCGTGAAGGCGTCGAGGAGCGCCTGCGTCGGGTGCGCGTGCGTGCCGTCTCCGGCGTTGATGACCGCGCACTTCAGGTTCCGCGCGAGGAAGTGGGGCGCGCCCGAGGCCTGGTGGCGGATGACGATCGCGTCGGGCGCCATCGCCTCGAGGTTCCGGCAGGTGTCGAGGAGCGTCTCCCCCTTCGAGGCGGACGAGGTGGCCGCCGCGAACGAGATCGAGTCGGCCGTGAGGCGCCGCTCGGCGATCTCGAAGGAGAAGCGGGTCCGCGTCGAGTTCTCGTAGAAGAGGTTCGCGACGAGGCGGCCGCGAAGCGTCGGGACCTTCTTGATCGTCCGCTTGTTGATCTCCGCCATCGACTCGGCCGTGTCCAGGATCATCTGGATCTCGGCCTTCGTGAGCGACTCGATGTCGAGGAGATCCTTCTTCGTGAAGGAGGCGGGGTCGGCCGGGGTCTCGGGCTTCCTGCTCACCGCTTCCCGCGAGGCCGCGCCTTCGGGGCGGCCTTCCGGACGGGCTTGCCCGCCCGCGACGGGGCCTTCTTCGCCGGCGTCTTCCTCGTCCCCTTCGAGGCCGCGCCCCGGCGCGCCGCCGCGGGCTCCGCGTGGCGGTCGAGCAGCCAGACGTCGTCCTCGCCGTCCGTCTCCTTGAACGTGACCGAGACGACCTCGGTCGCGGAGGTCGAGATCTTCTTGCCGACGAGCTGCGCCTCGATCGGGAGCTCCCGCCGGCCGCGGTCGACGAGGACCGCGAGGAGGATCCGGCGCGGACGGCCGAAGTCGAGGATCGCGTCGATCGCGGCGCGAACCGTCCGCCCCGTGTAGAGGACGTCGTCGCAGAGGACGATCGTCTTCGTCTCCACCGGGAAGGAGATCTCCGTTCGCTTGAGGACGGGCGAGGACGCCACGGTCGTCAGGTCGTCGCGGTAGAGCGTGATGTCGAGGAGGCCCACGGGGACGCGGACACCCTCGGCCTTCTCGATCTCGAGCGCGAGCCTCCGCGCGAGAGGCACGCCGCGCGTCCGGATGCCGACGAGGGCGAACCCGTCGACGCCGCCGGCAGCTTCCACGACCTCCCGCGCCATGCGGGCGACGGCGCGCGCCATCGCCGCGGGATCCATCAGCCGGAGCTTGCGGTAGGTGCCGATCGCTTCGCCCATCGCTCGAACCGGCGGGACACTACACGGGCCGAGCCGCCCCGTCAACGAATGCCGGGACGCTGACCGATGGGCCGTGCCGTGTCTTCCGGAGGCCTCGCTCCCGCCAGACTACTGGCCGAGGTAGATTCCCCGCCCATGCGCCCGTTGCCGTCTCCCGCCCGATCGGAGGGTGCAGTCGCGATGCTCACGGACGCTCTCGCGATCTCCCTCCCGATCGCGGGTGTCGCGATCCGCACGCTCGTAGCCCGCGCGAGCCCGCTTCCGCCCGACCGCCCCGCGCTCTTCCTCTCTTCCGGGTTCGTGCAGGATCTCGCCGCGGGGTTTCTCCTCGCGCTACTCGCGCGCGGCCTGAGGCTCGCCGGTGCCCGGCCCGGGGCAGCCGCGGCGGTAACGGCCGTTCCCTTCGCGATCCTGCTCGTCGGCCACGCCGCCTGGGCAGAGGCGATCACCTTCTTCGGGCACCCCCCTCGACGGGAGGACCTGGAGGTCGCGCTCAATGCCGAGCTGCTGACCCGGTCGGCCGACGCGCGCGCACTCGGTCGGCTCGCCTCATTCCTGGCCGTCGGAGCCCTCGGTACGGTCCTCGTCAGCCACGCGCTCGCCCGGTGGAGGCGGGCGTCCCCGCGACAGATCTTCGTCGGCGCGACGCTCGCGGGGGGCCTCGCCCTCCTGATCCACCAGCTGGAACCGGTACCGACGGCGAACGGCGTCCTGTTCGCCGCGCTGGACTTCGCCCAGGAGCCCCGACCCGAGACCGGGCGGGGAATGGCAACGGTTCCCCCTCCGCATTCGGCCCCCGAGGCGATCCGTCGGCTCGCACCGGGGCGAGCCTGGGTCGACCCGCATTTTCCGCTCGCCTTCGAGCCTTCGGCGCGCCGTGCGGAGGCGCCGCGCGTCGGCGAGGGAGTCCGACCGAACCTGGTCTTCATCCTTCTCGAGGGGGTCCGGGCGCGCGAGATCTCCTGCTACGGCGGACCGGTACCGGGCCTGACTCCGAACCTCGACCGGCTCGCACGCGAAGGAACGCGCGTTGCGCGCGCCTACAGCCCGGGCACGTTCACTCCGCAGGGAGAAGCCGCCTACTGGTACGGCCTCCTCGCGACGCCCGGCAGCCTCCTGCCCGTCCAGAATCCCGCCACACCGCTGCTCGGCCTTCCCGAGATCCTCGGTGCGAACGGCTGGCGATCGTTCCTCTGGATCCACAACGGAGACGAGAGCTTCTATCGCCGGGACCGCTTCTACCTTTCCCGCGGATTTCGGATGGTGGATGGCCGGGACTTCCCCCGGAGCGCCGTCCGGACGAACTGGGGCTGCTCCGACCGGTCGCTCGCTCGGCTCGCGGTCGACAGCCTCGACCGGACACGGGAGCCGTTCGCGGCGATGCTGCTGACCGTCTCGAACCACCATCCGTTCCAGGTGCCGTCGGACGCTCGCTCGGTCGCGCCGATTCCGTGGACCGAGGAGCGCGGCTGGTTCTCTCCGGCTCCCGGCCTTCCTCTCGTCGGGAGGCACACGGTGCCGATGATGAAGACGATCCACTACACCGACGAAGCCCTCGGCGACTTCTTCCGCGAGGCCGCTTCACGAGACTGGGCCCGGCGAACGATCTTCGTCATCTCGGGCGATCACGGGCTTCCGATCGTCCCGCTCGGCGGCCTCGGCTCCGCCCACGAGCTCGCCGAGCTGCGTCACGGAGTGCCGCTCGTCATCTGGTCCCCCCTGCTTCCCGGCGGCCGCGTCCTCGAGGCGCCGGCGACGCTCGCCGACGTCCCTCCGACGCTCCTCGGCCTCCTCGGAATCGACAGCCCGCGTCCCTTCGCGGGCGTCGACCTCCTGGACCCCGATCTGGACCTGGCCGATCGGCCTCTGCCCCTCTACGACGAAGAGGCCCGGCGCGTCACCGTCCTGAGGGGCCGCCTCGCCTACCACGCGCGGCTCGAGCCGCCCCGAACGTCTCCCGACTGGACTCTCGGGAACGAGCTCCTCGTCGACACGGTACGCGATCCGCGCGGCGTCGAGAACGCCGCGGACCTCCTCCCGCACGAGACGGCTCGAATGCGCCGGGACGCCGAGGTCTTCGTCGACGTCTACCCGTGGCTCGCGCTCGCCGGCCGAACGGGCCTTTCGCCGGAGAGGTGACAATCCCGCGGTGAACGTCTCGGACTTCGACTTCGACCTCCCGCCGGAGGCGATCGCGCAGAGGCCCGCGCCGCGCGGGACGTCGCGCCTCATGACGCTCGATCGCGCCACGGGCGCGACGGCCCACCGGAGCGTCGCGGACCTCCCCGGTCTTCTCCGCCCCGGCGACCTCCTCGTCGTGAACGACACGCGCGTCGTCCCGGCGCGCCTCTTCGGCCTCGACGAGACGGGACGTCGGACGGAGTTCCTCCTCGTTCAGAAGACCGAGGCCCCTTCCGCGTGGGATTGCCTCGCGAAGCCGGGACGGCGCGCGAAGGCGGGACGGACGTTCGACTTCGGCGCCGGCCTCTTCGGGACCGTCGTCTCGAAGGAGGAGTCGGGGCATTACCGCGTCGCCTTCTCCGGAACACCGCTCGCCGAGGCGCTCCCGCTCGTGGGCACGACGCCGCTCCCCCCATACATCCACCGCGACGGCGGAGTGGCGGACGCGCGCGACGCCGTCGAGTACCAGACCGTCTACGCGCGCGAGCCCGGCGCGATCGCCGCGCCGACGGCAGGGCTCCACCTGACGCCCGAACTCCTCGACGCGCTCTGCGCGCGCGGCGTCGAAGTGCGCTCCGTGACGCTCCACGTCGGGATCGGCACGTTCAAGCCGGTGAAGGTCGAGCATGTCGAGGAGCACCGGATGGATCCGGAACGCGGCGTGATCCCGGAGGAGACCGCCGTCGCGATCCGGCGGGCGAAGGAGGAGGGGCGCCGCGTCGTCGCCGTCGGGACGACGAGCGTCCGGACCCTCGAGGCCGCGGCACGGGAGCACGGCGGAGCCGTTGCGGCAGGACCGTTCGAGACGCGCCTCTTCCTCGTCCCCGGCGCCCAGTTCCGGGTCGTGGACGTGCTCCTGACGAACTTCCACCTCCCCCGCTCGACGCTCCTCATGCTCGTCAGCGCCTTCGCCGGCCGGGAGCGCGTCCTCGCGGCGTACCGCGAGGCGGTGCGTTCCGGCTACCGGTTCTTCTCGTACGGCGACGCGATGCTCGTCGGCTGAAGGCGAATCGGAGAGGCTCGCCGCGAGCCTCCCCCCGAAAGGGGCACCGGGGCGTGGATCTGGGAGGCTCGCGGCGCGTCAGCGCGACGGAAAGGCGGCGCGGATCGCCGCTTCCTCCGCCGAGGTCATCCGCGGGGCGCCCTTGCGGAGCAGCCCGACGAAGTGGTCGACCTCCTCCGCCCTCGACGGGAAGCCGACGTTCGTTCCGGGGCCGGCGGCGTTCGACGTGCCGATCGGCTTCCGCGTCCGGCCGTCGAGGACGGCCGCGAACGGAAGGCCGGCGTCGCTACCCGCGAGCGACTCGAGGAGCGCCTCGGCGCCCGCGTTCTCCGTCTCCTTCCGCTCGCCCCGTTCGAAGACGGTCAGCTCGGCCCGAACGAAGTGGCGGCCGACGACCTCCGCGACGCCCGGCGCGGCGAGGACCGCCTCGAGCTTCCGGCACCAGCCGCACCACGATGCGTGGAAAAGGACGAGGACGTTCTTCTTCGCCGCGTGGGCCGCCTTCGCCGCGGTCGCGAGGACCGCCTCCGCCGGGGGAGGCGCCTGGACCGATCCGGTGGCCGGAGCCGCGACGAGCGCCGGCGCGGCGAGAATGCTCGCCACGACGACAGCGGCGACGGTGAGACGGCGGCTCGACATGGCCGCGGAGTGTACGCGGAAAGGCGGCCGGGAGCCGGCCGCGCTCCTCCCGGCTAATCGCCGGCGAAGGTCCGCAGGACCCGGTCGGCCTCGGCGGCCGTCGACGGCCTCCAGCCCGTTCCGAAACCGGCCCCGAGGAGCTTCCGGAGGTCCCGGACCTCCATCCCCTCGAGGGCGGCACGCAGCTTCTTCGCCTCCGCCGCGACGGAGCGCTTCTCGTCGTCCGCCGCGTCGCGCCGGAAGGCGCGGGCGGCGTCCTCCGAGTCCGCGTACTCGGTCGTCCAGTCCTCGTGAAGGTATCCGCGGAGCGCTTCGCGGAGCGCGGGGTACGTGCGGACGTCGACCGTCGCGGGCGCCTTCTTCGTCGAAACCGTCATCGGGAAGCCTCCGGATAGGAAGTCAGGACGTGGTAGATCTCCCCGTCGACGTTCCAGCGGAGGACGACGACGGCCCGCGTACACGGGACCGGGTCCTTCGCTCCACGCCGGAGCGATCGCCCGATCACCCTCTTGCCGTCGCCGGGCCAGTCGAGGACGAGGTTCGCGCGGGAGCCTTCGCGGTTCGTCCAGCGCTCGATCCGCTCGCGGTTCGCGCCGATCGCCGCGCCCACGACCTGTTCCGCCGTCTCCCGATCGGTCCAGGTCGAGGCCGCCGAGAGCCGTTGCTCGCGCCGAAGTCGCTCGCGAAGCTGGGCGTCGCTCTTCCCGACGTGCCGCGAGAGCGTGTGCCCGCCGCGCTTCTCGTCGCGGAGGAGGTCCCGCTTCCGGGCGGCATCCGCGGGGAGCGCCGCGCCGAGGATCGCGACGACGGCGAGGAGGAGGGGGACGAACGTGCGAAGGCGGTGCGAGAAGCGAAGGGCCACGCGCGGAGGTTAGCTGAAAGGACCGCCTCTCCGCTCGCCGATCGAGGATTCCTTCCGGGAGGGGCCGAAGCCGGGAGGCCGGGCGGTCCTCGCGGCGGAAGCCCGGGTCGCGATCCGTCTCCCGGACGCGATCAGCGCGGCGGGCCGACCTCGAGGGAACGGGTCAGGACCGGCGGGCCGTCGAGACGCTCCGCGTCGAACCGGAGAAGCTCGCCGTTCACCGTTCCGGCCCAGAGGGAGCCGTCGGGCAGGAGCGTCGCGGTCTGGAGGCCCGCCCCCGTCCTGCGTCCCGACCAGGCCCGGTACGTCACCGTCCGGCGCCCCGCCGCGTCGGGGAGCGGGGCCGAGAAGGAGTAGCGGGAGTACCCGTCGAGCCCGACGACGACGACGTCGTCCTTTCCCGGCACGGGCACGACCCACATCGCGTCGAGGCCCGCCGCATCGAGCGCGTAAAGGGCGCCCGAAGCCAGGTCGAAGAGGTGCAGGCTCGAAGGTTCGATCCCCACCGCGACCCAGAGCCCGAGGCGCGGCACGGGAGCGAGGCGATAGACCGCCTTCGACGGCACCGGGTGCTCTTTCGCGCTCCAGCGGCCCTCGCACCCGGCGAGCTCGAGGAGGCTCGAGCCCCAGGTCCCCGCGAGGATCCGGCGCGCCCCGGGCAGAGGCGCCACCGCGTGGAGCGAGATCTCCCGCCCGAGGAGCGCCGCGACGTCGATCGACTCCGCCAGCTCGAGTCCGGGCCAGGTCCAGCGCCGCACCGATCCGTCCGAAGAGGCGGTGACGAGCTCGCGTCCCTCCACCCCCTCGACGATCGCGAGGTCGTTCACGAGGAAGTCGTGCGCCCGGGTCCGGAGCTTCAGCTCGGGGCCGGGAAGCCTCCAGAGGGCGACGGTCTTGTCGTCGGACGACGTGGCGAGGAGCTCGCCGTCGCGCACCATCGACGGGATGCCGTCCGTGTGGGCGGCAAACCGGCGGGTTGCCAGGCTCGACGTATCGAGAGACCAGAGGTCTCCGTCCCGGCCGCCGGCGAAGACGGTCTTCCCCGCTGCGTCGTGCTCGGCCGCCCAGAGTGGCCGACCTCCGGCCGAGACCCGCGCCGTCGGCGAGATCCCGGCATAGGAGACGATCGCGAGGCGCTGCCGGCGTGGCACCAGGGCGAAGAGCGCATCCGAGTCGACGCAGACCGGCCCTCCCGGCGACACTTCGGAGAGGATTGCGACCGACTCCGAGTCGTCCCGAAAGGCCGTGATCCCGTCGAGGCCGGAGGCGAGGAGCGTCGGCGCGTCGCCGATCCAGGCGAGACCGTAGGTCCAGCCGCGACGCGGCAGCAGCTTCGGGGGACCAGGCTCGCCGATCGAAAAGACGGCCACCGAGTCGAACGGCCCGCCGACTGCGACCCGCCCGAGCGCGTCGTCGACGGCCACGGCCGAGATTCGCCTCTCCGGGAACGGGGCCTCGAGAAGGGCACGCCCTTCCGGCAGACCGAACGCGCGGACCGGCCTCCCACCGCCCTGGGCCAGGGCGACGAACCGCTCGCCGACGTCGAGGACCTCGCCCTCCACGAACGGCACGCGCTCTCTGAGCCTCCGCGCCCAGCCCGAGGCCCCTCGCTCGAAGACCTCGAGCGCCTCGTCGCCGCGGATCGCGAGGAAGCGCCCGGAGCGCGAGCAACGGAGCCGGCCGTACCGCGGAAGAGACGCGTCCGCCGGGAGGCGGCCGAGATCGGACTCCTCCGGTTTCGTCGGGTGTTTCGCGACGACCCGGCCCTCCCGCACCAGGAGGATTCGCCCGCCGCCGAGCGGCTCCGCGAGGACCTCCTCCCTCTCGAGCGGCACCCGGACGGCCGACAGCGCGCCGTCCGCGGGCAGCAGGTAATAGGCCGACGGTGCCGAGAGGACGACGGTTCCGTCGAGAGAGCCGAGGACGGCCTGCGCGTCGGGGGGGACGGCGATCTCCCGCTGAAGCGAGAGGAGAGCCTCGGCGCCCGGTGCGGCGCCGTTCGATCCGCCACGCGCCGGGCTCCGGAGGAGGATGGACGCGATCGCGGCTGCGGCCAGGGACCCGGCCACGAGGACGCCGAGCAGGGCCGCTGGGGGGCGCCGCGGAGGAAGCGCCGCGCGATCGAGTACCGGTTCGGGATTCGCCTCCAGGGGAGCCGCCGGCTCCTCCGCGTTCGCCCGGGGCGCCGGCTCCGCCTCCGGGGGCGCTCCCTCCTCGGCAGTTCCGCTCGGAGGCCCCGGCAGCATCAACCGGTACCCGACTTTCGGAACGGTTTCCAGCATCCCCGTTCCCTCCGCCTCCCCGAGCGCCCGACGGATCAGAAAGATGGCCTGGGTGAGGGAGGCATCGGTCACGACGGTGTCCGGCCAGACCGCCGCGAGAATTTCCTCCCTCGGGACGGCGCGACTCTCGTTCCGGGCGAGGTACACGAGCACGTCGAATGCCTTCGGCGTGAGGGGAACGGGCAGGCCGTCCCTGAGGAGGAGACGGGCGCGGGCATCCAGACGAAACACCCCAAACCCCCACAACCATTTGCTTTCGCTGGAGTTACCCGACATCACAGAATCCTGTGAGGCGATCCTAGCCGAAAATTGATCCGGCGCCGTGTAACTCCTGCGAGAGCCGACCGTAGTTTGGTCGCCATGAGACGAAACCTCAGAACGCGATCGACCTTCCTCGGTGCGACCCTCGCGGGAGCGGCGCTCGCCGTCGCTCTCCCGTCGGCTGCAGCCAACATCCTCAACAACGGTTCCTTCGAGACCGGGCTCGGCGGCTGGACGACGACGGCTCCGGTGTCCTGGGAGGCCGACGGGGCCGCAGGTCCCGGCACGGGCTCCGCGCGTCTCCGGGGGAACCCCGGCGTCGTCGGAGCGCTGGCCCTCTCGCAGTGCGCCGCCGTCACGCCCGGCACCGACTACGACCTCGGCGCGACGGCGCTCCTCCCGTACTCTACAGAAGCGCAGGGCGGCGTCTCCGTACGCGTCGTCTGGCACTCGTGGCCCGGCTGCCAGGGGGCGACCCTCGGCCTCGCCCCGGCCCTCGACTTCCCGCATGTCGCACCGGCCGTCTGGACCCGCAGGAGTCTGGAGAGGCTCCGCGCCCCGTTCGGCGCCGCGAGCGCTTCGGTCCTGGTCGTCCCCTGGTCCTCCGGCTCGGAGTCCGCCTTTTCCGCGTTCCTCGACGACGTGGAGCTCGCTCCCTCCTCGAGGTTCGTGACGCTGACGGTCCCGACCGCGGCCTCCGTCGACGGGGCACGCGGAGAGCGCTTTCAGACGACGCTCGTCCTGACGAACGTCGCGCTCCTCACGCGGCGCGTCGACGTCGCGCTTCGCTGCGCGTCAAACGTTCCCTGCGCAACCTCCGCGGTGAGCCTCTTCCTGGCGCCGGAGGAGACGCGCGCCTTCGCCGACCTCCTCCTCGACGTCTTCGGAAAGCGAAACGGCGCCGGCGCGATCGAGGTGACCTGGGAGGCCACGCCCGGTCCGATCGTCGTTTCGGCGCGGGCGGCGACGGTCCACGCGGAGCGGCCCGGCAACGGGATGGCCCTGCCGGTCCTTCCGGCTTCGGCGGCCCGGAGCACGGCGACGTTCTCCGGCCTGACGGACGGCCGGGCCGGGGCGGGCGGGACCCGCGTGAACGCCGGCGTCTACAACCCGGCCGAGACCACGGTCTTCGTCGGCTTCTCCGTTCACGACGAGAACGGCGACCTGAAGAACACGGTCTACAGGTGGATCGCCGGCCGGGAGTGGGCCCAGATCGACGACCTCTTCGCCGTGGCGGGGCACGGACCGGCCCGTCCGGGCTCCTACGTGACGTTCCAGTCCGAGGCCCCCGTCTTTCCCTTCCTCATCTCCATCGACAACCGCTCGGGCGACCCGACGTTCCTCGAGCCCACGGAGAGCTTCCGGCCATGAAACCGATCACCGCATCCCTTCTGGCCTTCGCCTTCCTCCTCTCGGCCGCCCTCCCGGCGTACGCGGCGGGCCCGGAAAACCTCGTCGCGAACGGCGGATTCCGCGATGGGGTCTCCTCCTGGTCGAAGATCGACGTCGTGTCGTACAGCGCCATGGGAGCCGCAACGCCGGGCTCGGCTCGCATCACCCTTCCGAGCCGCCCCGAGGGAGGCGACGCGCTGCTCCAGTGCGTGGCGGTCGAGGGCTTCCGCCTCTACGACCTCGGGGCCGCCGTTCGCCTCCCCGAGTGGCCGGAGCACAGCGGAGGCGTCTCCCTCCGCCTTCAGTGGCACGCCCTCCCGAACTGCCAGGGGCCGTCGCTGCGCGGCGCCCCGTCGCTCGACTTCTCCTACACCGAGCCCGCCGGGTGGCAGGTGAAGGAGAACCGGCGGATCCCGGCGCCGCAGGAGGCCGTCAGCGCGCTCGTCGTCGTCGTCGCCCGCACCGCGGGGGACGAGCCCTACCCGATCTTCGTCGACGACGTCGTCCTCCGGCGCTCCGTCGAGGAGGAGGACGCCTTCCTCCCGACGGCCGCCTCCGTTCGCGGCGCGAAGGGCGAGCGCTTCGAGACCGACCTCTGGGTCTACAACCCGGCGCCTGCCGAGCGGATGTTCACGGTGCGTCTCTGGCGGGACGGGCAGCCTACGACGCCCGTCGTCCTCCGCGTCGGCGCGAAGCAGACGCGCCACCTCTCCGACGTCCTCCTGAGCGGTCTCGGCCAGCGGGACGTCGCGGGGGCCGTCCAGCTCTCGTTCGACCCGGGGGGGGGACCCATGCACTTCTCGGCCCGCGTCGTGACGGTGAATCCCGAGAGCCCGGGCAACGGGACGCGCGTCCCGGTCCTCCGTCGCGATGAGGCCCGCACGGACGCCCTCTTCCCCGGCCTTTCGGGCGCTCGTGGCGATCTCGCGGGCGCTTTCCGAGTCAACGCGGGCGCCTTCAACCCGCATGACGCCCCCGTCGAGGCCGTCTTCTGGCTCTATGACGGCGACGGAACGGAGCTGGGCAGCTTCACGCGAATGCTCGCGCCGGGCGGCTGGCTGCAGGTGAACGACGTGTTCCGCGAGGTCGGCGCCGAGGGCATCTCGACCGAAGGGGCGGTACTCGCGTTCAACGCGCGCCTCCCCGTCTTCCCGTTCGTCATCGCGGTCGACAACCGCTCGGGGGACGGCACCTCCATCGAAGCGCGCGACGTCCCGATCCTTCCCTGACCTTCGCCGGGCGGCAGGGAGTCCGATCCTCCCTGCTGCCCGCCGGTTGACACTCCGGTCGCGGAGGCGGATCTTCGCGCCGGAGCGGAACGATGACCGACCGACGCCCCGACGCCCGCGCTCGCCTCCTCGAGATCCTCGCGGAGAAGATCGCCGAGGAGACGGGCCTCCCTCCGGCGCTTGCGCGCGAGGTCGCCCCCTCCGCTCTCGCGTCCGAGTCCCCGGAGGAGGAGGAGCCCGTCGTCCTCCTCGACGTCTCCGGCCACGAGGTCGCGCGCGTCCCCTTCGCGCTCGTCGAGGAGGCCTTCGACGACCTCGACGACGAGGAGGACGGCGAGAGCTGAGGGGCGCTCGCGAAGCGAGCTGCCTCACCTCGCGGAAGGGCCGAGGGGGCGCGGGGGAGGCGGGACACGCCTCCCCCGTTCATCGATCGACCGGGGAAGCCCGGCGGTCCGGGCTTCCCCCGATCACCTCAGTAGGCCTGCAGGTACTCCTCCACCTCCCACGGGTGGACGCGGGAGATGTAGGTGGCCCATTCGGCCCGCTTGGCCTCGACGAAGTGCCGGTGGATGTGCTCTCCGAGGGCGTTCTTGACGACGTCGTCCTTCTCGAGGAAGTCGAGCGCCTCCGAGAGGTTCGCCGGGAGCTGCTCGATCTTCCTCCGCCGCTTCTCCCGCTCCGACATCTCGAAGATGTTCTCGTTCACGGGCTCGCCCGCGTCGATCTTGTTCTTGATGCCGTCGAGACCGGCGGCGAGCATGACGGCGAAGGCGAGGTAGGGGTTGCAGGCCGGGTCGGGCATCCTCACCTCGCAGCGCGTCCCCATGCCGCGCCGCGCCGGGATGCGGACCATCGGCGAGCGGTTCTTCTCCGACCAGGCGACGTTCACGGGCGCCTCGTAGCCGGGCACGAGTCGCTTGTAAGAGTTGACGAGCGGGTTCGTCACGGCGGCGATCGCCTTCGCGTGCTTCAGGACGCCGCCGATGTAGTACATGGCGGTCTTCGAGAGCTGGTAGGGCGCCTTCGGGTCGAAGAAGGCGTTCTTCACCCCGGCGCCCGAGCCCGTCATGAGCGACTGGTGCACGTGCATCCCCGAGCCGTTGACGCCGAAGATCGGCTTCGGCATGAACGTCGCGTGGAGGCCGTGGTCCATGGCGACCTTCTTGACGACGAGCTTGAACGTCGTGACGTTGTCCGCCGTGAGGACGGCGTCGCCGTACTTGAAGTCGATCTCGTGCTGCCCGGGAGCCACCTCGTGGTGCGCCGCCTCCACCTCGAACCCCATCGCCTCGAGCGCGACGACGATGTCCCGCCGCGCGTCCTCGCCGCGGTCGACGGGAGTGAGGTCGAAGTAGCCGCCCGAGTCGTGCGTGTCGACGACCGGGTCGCCCGACGCGTCACGGCGGAAGAGGAAGAACTCCGCCTCGGGACCCGTCATGAGCGCGAACCCGAGCTCCTTCGCCTTCTCCCGCTGCCGCTTCAGCGTCTGGCGCGGGCAGCCGGCGAACGGCTTCCCGTCCGCGGTGATGACGTCGCAGACGAGCCGTGCGACCTTTCCGTTCGTGTGCGACCAGGGGAAGACGCGGAACGTCTCGAGGTCGGGGACGAGCCCCATGTCCGACTCCTCGATCCGCGTGAACCCCTCTATCGACGAGCCGTCGAACTGGATCTCCCCGTCGAGCGCCTTCTCGAACTGGGAGCGGGGGACCTCGACGTTCTTGATGATGCCGAGGATGTCGGTGAACTGGAGGCGCAGGAACCGCACCCCCTCCTTGTCGCACGTCTTCAGGATGTCGACCGCCTTCGTCGCCATTGCGTTTCCCCTTCCCTTCGAGCCCTTTTCCGGAATGGCGCGGAATCTCTGCCATTTCGAGCGCTTCGTCAAGAGAAATCCCGAAATGCTCGGCAAAAATTCTCGATATCACATAACCGGATTTGTCACTCTGTTTTTATAGCGACGACGAAGACGCGGGATACTTCGCCCCATGACCGCACCGACCCGCGAGAACGCCTGGGCCCTCCTGACCGAGTTCACCGCCTCGCAGGCTCTCCGCCGACACGCCCTCGCCGTCGAGGCCGCGATGCGGGGCCTCGCCCGCTCCGCCGGCGTCACGGACGAGGCCGAGGTCGAGCGCTGGGGGCTCGTCGGCCTCCTCCACGACTTCGACTACGAGAGGTACCCAACCGAGGCGGACCACGTCTTCCGCGGGATGGAGATCCTCCGCGAACGCGGCTGGCCGGAGGACCTCGTCAAGGCCGTCGGAGGACACGCCTTCTACACCGGGATCCCGCGGGAGACGCCAATGGAGAAGGCGATCCTCGCGGCCGACGAGCTGACCGGCTTCGTCGGGGCCTGCGCGCTCGTGCGCCCGTCGAAGAAGATCGCCGACGTCCCGGTCGAGTCGGTCCTGAAGCGGCTCAAGGAGAAGGCGTTCGCGGCGAAGGTCGACCGCGAGTACGTGAGGCGCGGCGCCGAGGAGTGGGGGCTCCCGCTGCCCGAGCTCGTCGCGCTCGTCCTCGCCTCGCAGGTCCCGATCGCCGCGGCGCTCGGCCTCGACGGCGCCCCCGCACCGGACCTCCCCGACACGCCCTGCCCTCCGGCGCCGCCGGCGCACTGAGAGGAAGCAGGTCCGAGCCGTCTCCCCGCTCGACGCGAGGCTTCCGCGGGCCGATACTCCGCCGGATGCGCGCTCTTCTGATCGAGAACGCCCTCGTCGCCGGGATGCGCTCGGCCGACGACCTCCACCCTCGCGGCGCGGTGTGGGCGGAGGACGGCGTGATTCGCGCCCTCGGCTCCGAGGCCCGCGCCGCCGCCGCTGTCGCCGCCGCCCGCGGCGAGGCGGTGGAGCGCGTCGACGCCGAAGGCCTCTGGCTCTTCCCCGGCTTCGTCCAGGCCCACGTCCACCTCTGCCAGACGCTCCTCCGGAACGGTCCGGACGACCTCCCCCTCCTCCCCTGGCTGAAGACGCACGTCTGGCCGGGCGAGGCGGCTCACGACGAGGAGACGCTCTTCCTCTCCGCGCGCCTCGGCCTCGCCGAGCTCGCCGCGGGTGGGACGACGGCGATCCTCGACATGGGGACGGTCCGTCACACCGACGCCGTCTTCCGCGCCGCGGAAGCCTCGGGCCTTCGCGTCACGAGCGGCAACGCGCTCATGGACGACCGCGCCATGAACCCGCCCGAGCTCTTCGCCGAGACCTCCGAGGCGCTCGAGGAGGGGGAACGCCTCTTCGCCCGCTGGCACGGCGCGGCGAACGGACGGCTCCGCTTCGCCTGGTGCCCCCGCTTCGCGGTCTCTTGCACGGACCGGATCCTCGGGGAAGCGGCCTCCCGTGCGAAGGCGCAGGGGGTCCTCGTCCACACGCACGCCTCCGAGAACGCCGACGAGGTGGCGCTCGTGCTCGAGCGGAGCGGCCGCTCCAACATCGAACACCTGCGCGCCGTGGGGATCGGCGGGCGCGGGACGGTCCTCGCCCACGTCATCCACACGAGCGAGGAGGAGCGGCGCCTCCTCCTCGCCGACGGCACGGCCGTCGCGCACTGCCCCTCTTCGAACCTGAAGCTCGCTTCCGGGATCTGTCCCGTCCCCGACTACCTCGCGCGCGGCATCCGCGTCACGCTCGGCGCCGACGGCGCACCGTGCAACGACCGGCTCGACGTCTTCTCCGAGATGCGGCACGCGGCGCTCCTTCAGAAGATCGCCGCGGGGCCGGGCGCGCTGAGCGCCTGGCAGGTCGTCCGGATGGCGACGGCCGAGGGGGCCGCGGCTCTCGGGCTCGGCGACGTCTGCGGGACGATCGAGGTCGGCAAGCGGGCCGACCTCGTCCTCCTCGACCCGTCGGCCGGGTTCGCGCTCCCGACCTCCTGGCGCGACGATCCGTACGGGCCCGTCGTCTTCTCCTTCGACCGGAGCAACGTCGTGGAGACGCGGGTCGACGGGGAGGTCGTCTTCCACCGCGAGCGGCGCCCCGCCCGGACGCTCGCGCCGACGGCCGCAGAGATCGAGGACGCCGTCCGCAGGCTCCGCGAGAGTCGCTCGCGGAACGGACGCCGGACCGGCGGCGCCTCTTGAAGAGCGCACCGCGGCGGCCCAGACTCCCGAGGAGAGCTCCCTGGAGGTGAACGATGGCCGAACGTGAGAACGCCGCTCGTCTGAAGTGCATCGTCGTCGGCACCGACTTCTCGATCTGCGCCGCCCGCGCCCTCGCTCACGCCGTCTCGCTCGCGCAGCTCTCCGGGGCGAAGCTGCACCTCGTCCACGTCCTCCTCGAGCCGGTCCAGGCGCTCGACGTCGCCGCCGCGCTCCCCTACCCCGACGTCGAGGTCCGGAGGGAGTGGGAGGCGGCCGCGCGCGTGAAGCTCGATCGCGAGGTGCGGGCAGCCGAGAAGCGGGGGGTGGCGACGACCGCGGAGATCCGCTGGGGCCGCCCGTCCGACACGATCGTCGACACCGCGAAGCGCCAGAAGGCGTCGATGGTCGTCCTCGGGACCCACGGCCGGTCGGCCCTCGAGAAGCTCCTCCTCGGCTCGACTGCCGAGAGGGTCCTTCGTCTCTCGCCCGTCCCGGTCCTGACCGTCCGGGAAAAGAGGTGACCGCGCGCCGGGGCCCGGCCCCGGCGCGCCCGTTCGGCCGGCCTAGTCGGCCCTCTCCCAGGCGTGGGGGATCTCGACGGGGAACGGCGTCCGCGTGAGCCGGGTCCGATCGCCGAAGTAGAGCCCTCCAGCCGTCGCGTCGCCGTAGCCCACCCACTCCTCGAAGGAGACGGCGTTCAGGAGGTCCTGGACGGCCACGGTCTTCGTCTTCTTCTTCGGGTTTTCGCGGATCTCCTTGCGCGCGTTCTCGTACCGGCTCGAGGCCGCGAGCTGCGGCTGGTCGGTCCGGAGCTCCGCGAAGCAGACCTGCCGGAAGACCTTGCCGGGCCGGTGCGTCGCATACCAGGCGTATTCCACCGGCGTCAGGTTCGAGAGGACGAGGAGCTCGAGCGGCGCGAAGATCGCGTAGAGCCTCGGCTCGCGCCGGGACGGCTCGGCCGCGCCGATCGCCTGAGCGACCTCGGCCGGGGCCATGCTGTCGCGGCAGGGGGCTGTGCCGAATCGCGCGACCTCCGAGACCGGTCCCATCGAGAGCGCCTGGCCGCCCGTCTTCACGAGCAGGACCCGGGCGTACGCCTCGATGGGGGTGATCGTGAAGGCGTTCGAGGAGAGCGCGGTCTTCGTCCTCTTGCCGGAGCGGACCTCCTGGATCGCGCGGGCGGTGTCGCCGGCCGTGTCCCTCCACCCTCCTTCCTCGAGGAAGGAGAACGCCGTGCCGTCGGTTCCGAGCGCCAGGTCGACGTAGATCCCCCGCCCGTGGAAGTGCCGGCCCGACCCCGGGGAGAGGTGGTGGGCGAGCCCCTCGACGCCGAGGCTCGTCGCGATGACGGAGCCGTGGGGGATCGTCAGGACGAGGTTCAACCGTTCCATCGTGTCTCCTGCCTCCCGGACGCGCCGGGGCGCGAAAGGTACATCAGCCGTTCGGAACTTCCCAGAGCTCCCGGACGGCCGGGTGGTCCCAGGGGATCCGGAACTCGTCGGGGTCGTTCACGTCGAACGTCCGGGTGACGAGGTAGAAGAGCGCGCACGGGTTCGTCAGCGGACGGTAGCCGTGGGCCACCCCTTCCGGAATCCTCACGAGGAGATCCTGGCCGTCGCCCGCCACGACCACCTGCGTCCGGAGGTAGGTCGGCGAGGCCTTTCGGACGTCGAAGAGGACGAACTTCGCCTTCGAGGGGTGCGGACAGAACCAGACGTCCTGCTGCTTCAGGTGGTAGTGCAGCCCCTTGACGTGGTTCTCCGCGTTCACGATCGTGTAGTTCAGCTGCGCGACCGGGACGTCCCGGAAGAAGGCCGCCAGGGACTCGCTTCCGGCGTGGTCCGCCTTCGCCCGGTAGATCTCCTGGAAGAAGCCCCGGTCGTCGACGAAGCGGGGGAGGCGGTGGACGGCGACGCCGTCGATCGGCCCCGGCTTCTCGTAGGCCTTCGTCCCGGACCGGAACTCCTCCCCGATCGCCTCGATCGGCAGGACGGGCGTGGCGCGAATGCTCATTCCGCGATTCTAATCGGCGCGGGAGGCGTGCTAGCCTCCCGGAGCCCGATGCCGAAGAGGATCATTCCCGTCTCCTCCGGGAAGGGCGGCGTCGGAAAGACGACCGTCGCGACAAACTTCGCGCTTTCGCTCTCCCGGTTCGCCCCGACGATCCTCGTCGACCTCGACACCGGCACCTCCTCGGTCCGGAGCTCGATCGGCGTCCCGGTCGCGCACGACCTCTACCACTTCTTCCGGAAGGGGCGCCGCCTCGACGACTGCGTGACGAAGCTCCCGGCCTCGTGGGACCCCGACGGCCTCTACTCCGGGTTCGGCTTCGTGGCGGGGCCGCTTCACCTGATCGAGGAGGTGACGAACTTCGGCCCGGAGAAGAAGGCCCGGCTCTGCGAGGCGATCAACGAGCTCCCCGCCGACTACGTCGTCCTCGACATGAAGGCGGGGCTCGACGCGAACGTCGTCGACTTCCTCCCCTGGTCGAACTCCGGGATCCTGGTCTTCACGCCCCACCTCCCTTCGGCGACGCTCGCCGCCTCCGACATCGTCAAGGCGATCCTCTTCCGGAAGCTCCGAATCGTCTTCTCCCCCTCGAGCCCCTTCTACGCCCAGGTCGAGGACCCGCGGACGACGACGCTCCTCGTGAACGACCTCCTCGACGAGGTCGAGGACGTCTACGAGCCGGGCCTCCCGAACCTCGACGCGTTCCTCGTCGACCTCGCCGCGGCGCTCGGCGACCACCCCGTCCTCGAGCAGGTCGCGCGGACCGTCGAGCACTTCCGCGTCCACTACGTCCTGAACTCCTTCAACGGCGTCGACGAGGCGTTCGACACGGCCGTCAAGCCGTTCGTCGAGAACCTCGTCAGCACCGTCTCCGAGCGGATGACGCTCACGAACCTCGGGTGGGTCGTCCGCTCGGACGAGATCCACCAGGGCAACTGCCGGAAGCGCCCCGTCCTGCTTGCACCCCCGGACGGCCGTTCCGCGGCGCGCCCGACGCGGGGCGAGCGCGAGCTCGACGCCCTGATCCGCGAGACGACGGGCCTTGCGGCCGACCCGAGACCGCGCAAGCCGGTGTCGCCCGTCCCGACGCGGCCCGATCCCGAGAGCGCCCTCGCGCGCGAGCTCGACGCGCTCAACCGGATGTACCACCGTCGCGGGAACCGCGACGACCCGCGCGACAACTTCGACTACCTCACGGCGCGCGCCCTGCACCTTCTCGACCGGGCCCGCCCGTCGGAGTTCGGGACGGCCCGCCTCGTCGGCCCCGCCGAGATCCTCCGGTCCTTCTTTCCCGGCGGCGCGGCGCACCCGCCCCGTTGAAGGTCTCCGGCCGGGCCGCCGCCGTCGGCCTCGCGATCCTCTCCGGCGCGGCCGTCCTCGCCTCCCGCGGGCGCCTGAAGGAGCTCGGTCTCCGGGCCCGGCTTGCGTTCCTCGCGATCGTCACCCTCCTCGGCGCCTCGCTCCTCGTCCGCGGGCTGGCCGCGGACGGAGACCGCCGGCTCTACGCGCTCGTGGCGTTCGCGGTCGTCGCGCCGTGCGTCGTCCTCGCCTGGAGGGACCTCCGCCGCCGCCGGTGAGCCGCTACCGGACGAGGATGCGGTCGAGGGCGATCCCGAGACGCCTCGGGTCGCCGCCGAGGTCCGTGTCCCGCGGGACCTGGACCGGCGAGGAGAGCTCGATCCTCACCGGATCGCCGGCAGCCAGGCGCGCCCGGAGCTCCGGCTCGAGGCGGAGCCGGACCTCGGCGAAGTCGCCCGGCGGCACGTCGACGCTCCCCGCCGTGCGTCCGTCGAACGCGACGTCGACCCGCACGCCGGCCCCGCCCGGCGCCTTCGCCCGGAGGACGAGCTCGCGCGGCTCGAGGTCCGGGACGGGCACCCACGTGACTGCGGCGCGACCGGAGGTCCAGCGCCAGCTCGCGCCGCTCCTCGCGTGGACCTCCCGCTCGTGGAACCCCTCGAGGTCGGCCCAGCCGTCGCGCGGCCGGCCGAGGTCGAGGAGGCGCTCCTCGCCGAGCCGTTCCCAGACCTCCTCGGGTGGGAGGGAGAAGGTCGCTTCCCGGAACAGGAAGCAGCCGCGGGAAGGCCGGGCGAGCCCGGGACCCGCGGGGAGGGCCTCGGGCCGGTCGCACGAGAGGACGAACTCGCGCGGCCGCGGAAGGGGACCGTAGATCGGGCGCGGAAGAATCGCGACCTCCATCTCGCCCGGCTCGACCCGCCGTTCCAGGACGATCCTCCCCGTCTCGGCGTCGCGTACGGTCAGCGTCGTCGCCCCTTCGTGGGCGTAGCGGACGCCGCGCAGGAGCGCGACCGGAGGGCCCTGGAGCCCGGGGACGATCAACCGCGCCTCCGGCCCGGACCAGCGCACGGAAGGCTGCCCCGGAGCGCTCTCCCTCGGCCCGAAGCCGGGCCCGAAGAGCGGCGGCGCGGGGTCCCGCACAGCGACCACGAAGAGCCGTCCGTTCCCGAGCGCCCGGGAGACCCGCCCCTGCCGCCGGAAGACCCGCCAGGCGGGATCGGTCCGGTCCGGGGAGTCCCCCTCCGACGTGAAGTCGGCGAGGCGGACGAGCCTCCGATTTCGCCGCACGCCCTCCTTCAGCAGGACGTCGTCCGAGAGCGGCCAGACGTGCAGACGTCCTTCCCAGCGCTCGAGCCTGAGGAACGTGTTGAAGATGCCGTCCGCGACGATCGTCTCCCTGCCCGGATGGGCGTAGACGGCCAGTGCGTCGATCGCGGCCGCGGTCGGCGTCGGGTTCGCCGCGCCGTGGCGCACCTCGCCCCACGAAGCGCGGCCGGCGAGCGCGGCACCGAGCACCATCGCCGCGAGGCCGACCGGAGACCTCCGGAGAAGAGCCTCCACCCCCGCGGCCAGGGGGAGCGCGAGGACGAGGACGAACGGGACCGAATAGCGCGACATCTCCCGGCTGTGGAGGAACCAGAGCGAGTAGAACGCCGGGGCGAGGACGAGGAGGAGCGCGGCCGCCGCCCGAGGATGTCGCCGGAGCGTTGCCCCGATACCAACGAGCGCGAGCAGGAAGATGCCCAGCGCCAGAGGCCACGCGAGGAAGTCGCGGACGAGGAACGAGTCGAGGACATTCCCGAAGCGGCCCGTCTCGAACGCCACCGACCGGAAGGAGGCCCGCTCGTCGATCCCGGCGAGGAGGCCTGGAATGCCTCCGGCCTGCTGCAGCAACCAGGCGAGCCACGCCGTCGTTCCGGCGAGCCCCGACGCGACGAGCGCCGCCGCGACGGGGCGACCGGGCCGCGACCGGAGGAGGAGGAGCGTCTCGACGAGGAGCAGCGGCCCGAATGCCAGGACGAGATGCGGGCGGACCCCGGCCCCCGCGGCCGCCGCCAGACCAGCGAGGACGGCGAGCGCCACGGCCCCTCTTCGGTTGGCGGCGGCACGTTCCGAGGCCGCTCCGAGGGCCGCGAGGGCGACGAGAAACAGAGCCGTCGACGGCGAATCCGAGAATGCCCGGCCGCCGTTCACCCAGACGACAGGAAGGAACGCGGCCCAGACGGCCCCCCCCAGCGCGGCCCATCCCCCGACGAGCCGCCGCCCCCAGAGGTAGAGCGCTGGCAGTGCGACGCACGAGAGGAGCGTGGCGGCTACGGCCAGGGCGTGGAACGCCCCGGAGGCGAGCGGCAGGAGCGCCCGGCCGAGGAGGATCCAGACCGGGAACCCGGGCGCCTGCGGCGAGAGGTCCGCCATGTCGAACCGGTGGACGGCCCCGGCGAAGACCGCCTCGTCGATCTCGCCGGGCGCCGCCGCGATCGCGAGAAATCGCGACGCGACGGCCGCGCCCAGGAGAGCGACGGTCACGGCGAGCGGCGGCTCGCTGGCGGAAAGGCGCGGAGACGCATCAGCCACGGGCTCGCGCATTCTATGGAGCCCGGCGCCCCCCGCGCGCTCCGCCGACCCCGGCCTTAGGCGCTAGAATGGGGCGATGCTCTCGAGGACCCGCCTGTAGGGATGGCCGAGCCACGGATCATCCCCCGCGCCGAGCACCCGATCTCGCGCGGATACATCGACCCCGATGCCCTGAAGGTTCTCTATCGCCTCCACAGGGCGGGCTACAAGGCCTACCTCGTCGGAGGCTCCGTCCGGGATCTCCTCACGGGCCGCACTCCGAAGGACTTCGACGTCGGCACCGACGCCCGTCCCCAGGACGTGCGCCGCCTCTTCCGCAACAGCCGCGTCATCGGCCGTCGTTTCCGGCTCGCCCACGTCCTCTTCGACGGCGGCAAGCTCGTCGAGGTCTCGACCTTCCGCAGGCGCCCGGAACCGGCCGACGTCGAGCCCGGCACGGCGGGCGACGACGACCTCCTGATCCGTTCGGACAACACCTTCGGCACTCCCGCGGAGGACGCCGTCCGCCGCGACTTCACGATCAACGGCCTCTTCTACGACATCGCCACGTTCGCCGTGATCGACTGGGTCGGCGGCGTCGAGGACCTCGAGCGGCACGTCATCCGAACGATCGGCGACCCGGAGATCCGCTTCCGGGAAGACCCCGTCCGGATGATGCGCGCTTGCGAGTTCGCGGCGCGCCTCGACTTCCGGATGACCCCTGCGGTCCGGGCCGCGATCGAGGAGAACCGGAAGGAGATCCGCAAGAGCGCCTCTCCGCGCGTCACGGAGGAGCTCCTCGACCCGCTCCGGCGGGGCTGGGGCGCGCCGACCTACCGCCTCTGGTCGGAGACCGGGCTCCTCGGCGAGATCTTCCCGGCGCTCGAGGCCGAGATCGGCGGCGCCTCGCGCGGGCCAGGTCTCTTCTGGAAGCTCCTCGCGGAGACCGATCGGCGCCGCGGCGGCGGCGAGGTCCTCTCGGACTCGATCCTGCTCGGCGTCGTCTTCCTCCCCCTCCTCTTCGCCGCCATCCGCGCCCGCTCCGGCGGCTCCGTCGACACCCAGAAGCTCCTCCTCCTCCTCGAGGAGGTCGTCAACCCGGAAGCGGCCCGTCTCTCCCTCCCGAACGCGGCGATCCACGACCTCAAGCAGGGACTCTTCACGATGGGCCGGATCGCCGAACTGCGGCCCGCAGACCCGGCCGCGCGCCGCCTCGTCACGAAGGGGTATTTCCCCGTCGCCGTCGGCCTCCTGTCGCTTTACTCCGCCGCCTCCGGGCGCTACCGCGACGCCGCCCGCACCTGGGAAGACGTCCTGCGCCGCGGTGGACGGACGCCCCGTCCGGGCGAGGACCTCCGCGCCGCGATCCCCTTCCCGGAGGCGCTGATCCCGCAAGAGGAGACGGGCCCCGCGGAGCTCCTTCTCCCCGGCGAGGCTCCTGCGCGCCCCCGGCACGCGCCCCGGCGCCGGCGACCGAGGGGTCGCGGCGGCCGGTCGGGCGAAGCCGCCTGAGCGCCTACTTCGGCGAAGGTGCGGGCGGGCCTTCCGCCCGCCGCTCGAAGAGGTAGGGCCCGGTCCGGGCCCCCCAGACCTGTCGCCCGGCGGCGTCGTACCCGCGGTCCCACGACTCCACACCGCCCGGGCGGAGCGTCACCTCGGAGGTCGACCAGCGCGCCCCCGAGAGCGCGGAAGGACACGCTTTCCCTTCCGTCGAGCCGCTCCAGCCTTCGTCCGCCCGCTTCAGGCGGACCGCGCAGCCGAGGCGTTCCACGACGTCGCCCCGACCGTAGAGGGCGAGGTCGGACGGGTCTCGCCACTTCCCCGAAACGGCGACCGGCTCCTTCGGCTCGAAGACGCGTGAGACGACGCCTCCGTCCGCGGTCTCCTCGATCCGGTAGAAGCGCTGCCGGTACGGCCGGTCCGGGTTCTCGAGGAGCGCCTGCTCGACGTAGAGGACCGGCGCGCCCGAGCCGAGTCGGCTCGCCGGGACCCGCACCGCCACGAGCCGGACGGCCCGGAACGACTCCGGGTCCGAGGCGGACTGGGCAGCGGAATCGAACGTCCCGGTCAGGAGCGCGGCGACCTCCTCGGCACGGGAAGGCGGTTCGGCCGCGGCCGAAGGGGGGCTCGCGAGGAAAACGGCGAGGAGAACGAACCGTGCGCGTCGCATCGGACCGACTCTACGGCATCAGCAGGAGGAGGCTCAGGGACATCGCCCCCATCCCGAGGAGGAGGCCGTAGAGCGAGTCGTGCCCCTGGCCGAAGGCGCGGGACGTCGGCAGGAGCTCGTCGAGCGAGATGAACACCATGATCCCGGCGACCGCGCCGAAGACCACGCCCATGACGCCGGAGGTCAGGAACGGGCGAAGGACGAGGTACCCGACGGCGGCTCCGACCGGCTCCGCGAGGCCCGAGAGGAACGACCATGCGAACGCCGCGCGCCTCCGCCCCGTCGCGTAGTAGATCGGCACGGCCACGCTCACCCCTTCCGGGATGTTGTGGAGCGCCACGGCGATCGCGATCGCGAGCCCGACCTTCGGGTCGTCGAGCGCGGAGAGGAAGGTCGCCATCCCCTCCGGAAAGTTGTGGATCGCGATGGCGACCGCGACCGCCGTCCCCGTCCTCCGGAGCTTCGCGGCTGCGGGGAGCGCCATCGCGTCGCCGAGCGAAGCGAGCTCGAGCGCCGTCCGGACCTCGTGCGGGTTCTCGTCGCCCGGCACGAGCTGGTCGATCGCGAGGATCAGGAGGATCCCGAGGAAGAACGCGCCGACGGAGAGCCACGCTCCCTGCTTCGCGCCGACGGACGCCGCGAGCGCCGCCTGCGACTTCGGCAGGATCTCGAGGAACGACACCCAGAGCATGACGCCCGCCGAGAAGCCCGTCGCCACCGACAGCAGCCGGAGGTTCGTCCGCTTCGCGAAGAACGCGATCGCGCTCCCGAGCCCCGTCGACAGCCCCGCCGCGAGCGTCAGTCCGAAAGCGATCCCGACGTTGCTCGCGGCCGTAACCCCTCCCGCGCCCGAGCGGCGCTCCCGTCATGTTCGCACGACGGGAACCGATCCGTCCGAGGCGAAGACACGAAAGGGGTCAGGTCCGTTTTCCGTTGGCA
>CAYVPO010000003.1:0-16078 GCA_964453825.1 uncultured Holophagales bacterium | reverse complement strand
CACGAAAGGGGTCAGGTCCGTTTTCCGTTGGCAATGGATCTGAGGTGTTCTCCGGAAGCAGAGGGACGTGGACGAAAGGGGTTAGGTCCGTTTTCCGTTGGAAATGGATCTGAGGGGTTCTCCGGAAGCAGTCTGAGGGAGCGGCAGACTCACATTTCTGCTCCTCCCGAGAGCCGGATCACGCCTCCAACGCTCTCCGGAACTCAACGGAAAACGGACCTGACCCCATGCGGATGACACCATGCGGAACCCCATGCGGACGGGAACCGATCCGTCCGAGGCGAAGTCGGGCCGGGGCCCCGGGCTCTCCGGGGCGTCCGGCTACGCGGCTTCGGTCGTCGGCTTGCGCACCTTGCGCTGCGAGTGGTCGAGGACCCGCTTGCGGAGGCGGATGGAGCGGGGGGTGACCTCGACGAGCTCGTCCTCGTCGATCCACTCGATGGCGGCCTCGAGCGGCATCTCGCGCGGAGGCGTGAGCTTGATCGCCATGTCGGAGTTGGAGGCGCGCATGTTCGTCAGGTGCTTCTTCACGCAGGGGTTGACGATCATGTCGTTCTCGCGCGCGTTCTCTCCGACGATCATCCCGGGGTAGCAGGCGACACCCGGGCCGTAGAAGAAGACCGACCGCTCCTCGAGCCTCTCGATGGCGTAGGCCGTGGTGTCGCCCCCCTCCTTGCAGATGAGGGCTCCCGTGCGGCGCGTCTCCACGTCTCCCTTCCACGGCTCGTAGCCGGCGAAGACGTGGTGGAGGATCCCCTCCCCCTTCGTGTCGGTGAGGAACTCGTTGCGGTAGCCGAAGAGGCCGCGCGTCGGGACCTTGAACTCGATCCGCGCGCGTCCCGTGCCGTTGTTCACGAGGGCCGTCATCTCTCCCCGGCGCCGGCCGAGCTTCTCGATCACGGTGCCGACGAACTCCTCCGGGACGTCGACGACGAGCTGCTCGGCCGGCTCGCACGTCACGCCGTCGATCTCCTTCGTGATGACCTCGGGACGCGAGAGCCCGAGCTCGAACCCCTCGCGCCGCATCGTCTCGATGAGGATCGCGAGGTGGAGCTCGCCCCGGCCCGAGACCTTGAAGGCGTCGGGCCCGTCCGTCGTCTCGACGCGGAGCGCGACGTTCGTCCGGAGCTCCTTCTGGAGCCGGTCCCAGATGTTCCGGCTCGTGACGTACTTCCCCTCGAGGCCGGCGAACGGCGAGTCGTTCACCCGGAACGTCATCGAGACCGTCGGCTCGTCGACCGCGATCGGGTCGAGAGGGACGGGAAAATCGGCGTCGGCCACCGTCTCGCCGATCGTCACCTCCTCGAGGCCCGAGAGGACGACGATCTCTCCGGCCGCGGCCGCGGGCACCTCCGTCCGCTTCAGCCCCTCGAAGACCATGAGCTTCGCGACGCGGCCCTTCGCGATCGAGCCGTCGTGGCGGCAGATCGAGACGTTCTGCCCGGGCTTCACGATACCGTTCACGACCCGCCCGATCGCGAGCCGCCCGAGGTAGTTGTCGTAGTCCAGGGAGGCGACGAGGATCTGGAGCGGCGCGGCGGGGTCCCCGCCCGGCTCGGGCACCTCGACGAGGATCGCGTCGAGGAGCGGGCGGACGTCGTTGTCCGCGTGGTCCACCTCGCGCCGCGCGAAGCCCTGCTTGGCCGAGGTGTAGACGATCGGGAAGTCGAGCTGCTGGTCCGTCGCGCCGAGGTCGACCATCAGGTCGAAGACCTCGTCGATGACCTGGTGGGGCCGCGCCTCGGGGCGGTCGACCTTGTTCACGGTGACGATCGGCCGCAGTCCGAGCTCGAGCGCCTTGCGCAGGACGAACCGCGTCTGCGGCATCGGGCCGTCGGCCGCGTCGACGACGAGAAGGACCGCGTCGACGAGCTTCAGGACACGCTCCACCTCTCCGCCGAAGTCGCTGTGCCCCGGGGTGTCGACGACGTTGATCTTCGTCCCGTGGTAGCGGATCGAGGTGTTCTTGGCGAGGATCGTGATCCCGCGCTCACGCTCGAGGTCGTTCGAGTCCATCACCCGCTCTTCGGTGTGCTCCCCGGCCCGGAACGTCCCGGACTGCCTGAGGAGGCAGTCGACGAGCGTCGTCTTGCCGTGGTCGACGTGGGCGATGATGGCGACGTTTCGGATCTCGGACATGGAATCCCTTCAGTCCGCGCGGGGCTCGCGGGAGCGGGAGGGTAACAGACCCGCGCGGACCGGCCCGCCTATTTTCGCGAGAGCGTGGCGCTCACGTAGGGGGCGAAGTCCTTTCCCGCCGGCGCGACCTCGAGCAGCTCCGCGATCGACCCGTCGGCCTTGCGCGTGAACGTCCAACGGGACCGGAGGCCCGCCTCCAGGTTCGCCATCTCCTTCGAGGTGAAAACGATACCGTCGGGCCGGAACTCGGCCTCGTAGATCCCCCAGACCTTCGTCGAGAAGACGAGGAGGGCGACGTACTTCCCCTTCGCGCCGTCGTAGACGATGTGGGCGACCTCCTCGGTCGAGCTCTCCGGGAGGGACTCCTTGGCCGGGTAGTACGTCGTCGCGCGATAGCTGAGCTGGGCGCCCCCGACCGAGGAGGTGAAGGAGACGACGCGTCCGCCGACGCGCCCGCCCGATTCGGCCGGGCCCGACCAGGAGCCGTTCAGGAACCCGAACTCCTGGAAGACTTTCCATTCCGCAGCCGGCGGTTGCTCCTGGGCCTCGACGCCCGCCCCGCCGAGCAGCAGGGGCAGGAGGGCGACGAGCACGGAAAACCTCACATTTCGAGCAGAGACCATCTCACCCCTCCTCGACGAATCCGACGGGAGGAGGAATTATAGACTCGCGCGGGAACCTCCCGCCTCCGTTCTCCGTTTCGATCTTCGAGGAGACCCATGGCGAACGCCCCGCATCCCGACGCCGAGCTCGTCGCACGCTGCCTGAACGGCGACGAGGGGGCGTGGCGGGAGCTCGTGGAGCGGTACTCGGCGAAGGTCTACCGGATCGCCTACCACAGGACCTACGACCGGGCCGAGGCCGAGGAGCTGACCCAGGACTGCTTCCTGAAGGTCTGGGAGAACCTCGACCGGTACGAGCCGACCGAGGCCTCGCTCCTCGCCTGGATCGCCACCCTCTCCCGGAACCTCTCCATCGACCACTACCGGAGGAGGCGCCGGGAGAAGGGCTTCCGCTTCGTGACGGACGACGCCCTCGTGACGCTCCTCCCGGGCTCGGAAGACCCCTCCGCCGACGCCGTCCGCCGGGAGCGGCTGCGGCTCCTCCTCGACGCCATCGCCCAGCTCCCCGACGAGCTCGCGGAGATCGTGCAAATGCGCGACCTGGACGGGCTCGACTACCGGGAGATCGCCGACCTCCTCGGGCTCCCCGACGGGACCGTCAAGTCGCGCCTCAACCGGGCGCGCGTCGAGCTGGCACGCCTCGTGAGGGAGCGGATCGGCGCCGCGCCGCTCGCCCGCGGCCCGCTCTTTGGCGGGCTGACGCCGCAGGCCGGAGGCGCCGCATGACGACCGGCACCGCTTCTCCCTGCCGCCGCGCCGAGGCCGCTCTCCTCGCCGGCGGCGTCCCCGTCCCGCTCGAGGTCGCAGCCCACGCAGCGGCCTGCGAGACGTGCGGGCCGCTCCTCTCGGGGTGCGAGGAAATCGACGCGCTCTTCACCTCCGTCGTCGTGCCGGAGCCGCCCCCCGCGCTTTCCAGGGCGCTCGAAGCGATCGGATCGGTCGAACCGGCTCGCGTCGCCGTGCGCGAGACGCTGGCCCTCCTCGCACCGGGAGCCCTCGCCGTCCCCGAGCCGTCGCCCGCGCTCCTCCGGCGGCTCCTCGCCGTCGCCGCCACGGGGCCGCGACCCGCGGCCAACGTCGTCGAGATGAGCCGGTTCCGCCGCCTGCGCAGCGACTGGAGGGTCCTCGTCGCGGTCGCCTACGCCGCCTGTCTCGCCCTCGTCGCGATCCTCGGCGTCGACCCGCTCTCCGCCGCGCGGAGCGGCGCGAGCGGGATGGCCGCCGCAGGCGAGCGGGCGATCGCCGAGGCGCGGGAGGCAGCCGCCGGCAAGCTCGACACGGTCCTCGCGGCCCAGAGGCAGAAGCCCCTCACGGAGCAGATCGACTACAAGGTCTACCGGACGCTCGCCGTGGGCAAGGCGAAGACCACCGCCTGGGCCGGCATCCTCCTCGGCCGCATCTTCGGGAGCCGCGTCGAGAACGAGGCGCCGGCCGCCCCCGGCCGGAGCGAACCGGAATCCGGCCAATTGCGTTCCTTTGATCGGGCCGGGACGGACACCCCGCTCTCGCGAGCCCAGCGAGCCTGACCGAAGCCCAGAAGGTGGAGCCGATGAACGAGAACCCGAACCTCCCGCCGCCCCCCGCGAACGTCCCCGCGGCCCCCCCGGTCGCCTACGCTCCTCCCGCGCCGCCGCCGCGTCCCGCGGCCGCCCCCGGGAAGAACCCCGCGGCCGCCGGGCTCCTCTCGCTCTTCCCCGGCCTCGGGCACGTTTACCTGGGGCTCTACAAGCGAGGGGTCGTCTTCTTCGCGATCTGGGCGTTCTTCATCGCCGCCGTCGACCGCGGCCACGACATGCCGTTCGGCCTCCTGATCCCGTTCTGGATGGTCTTCGTCCTGATCGACGCCGTCCGGCAGGCGCGCGCCCTGAACGCCACAGGGATGCCGGAGCCCGGCTTCTTCGGAGAGGAGAAGCCGTTCCGCGCCGACGGCGGCCTGACGTTCGGCATCTTCCTCATCCTGATCGGCCTCTTCTTCCTCGCCGACCGGATCTTCACGATCGACCTCTCGTTCCTCCTCGACTGGTGGCCGGTCCTCCTCGTCGCCTTCGGCGGCTGGCAGGTCTTCGCCTACTTCCAGGAGAAGAAGCGGCGCGACGAGGCCTCGGCGGGCCGGGAAGCGGAATCGGTCGGGCCGTAGCGCCTTCGACGGGCTCGCACCTGCAGGAAGGGAGGGGCCGCGGCCCCTCCCTTTCGCTTTTCGATCCCTCGCGCCCCGGCCGAGGGGAGGCGGCGCAGCCGCCGCGGGGAGGCTCGTGGCGAGCCTCCCCGATCCATGTCACCCGCCGAGGCTCGTCACGAGGACGACCGTCGTCTCGGAGACCTTGCCGTCCCGCGGGTCGATCAGGTGGTCCTCGACGACGACCTGGAGCGTTTCGTCGTCCTTCGTCCAGCGCGCCGTCCTGCCGAGCTTCCCCGCCCACGCCTTCTCCGCGGAAGCGTCGACGCCGAGGCCGGCGGACCGGGCCCACTCGCGGAGGTCGCCCAGGATGTCGCGCTCCCCCTTCAGGAAGACGAGCTGCATCGGCGCCCCCTCGTAGAACGCGACCGTCTCCTCCCATCCCCGGGGCGTCGTGTAGACCGCGAGGCGGAGTCCCGAGAGGCGGCGCCGGATCTCGGCCTTCGCTTCGGGCGGCTGGGCGGACCTCTCGAGCTCCGTGAGAACCGCCTGCATCTCCACTTTCGCGCGATCGGAGACGACCTTCGTCATCTCCGGCTCGAACCGGCCGCCCGGCGGGGGCGGGATACCCTTCACCGGTGCGGGTTCGGCGAGCCAGAAGAGCGTCAGGAGCGCGAGGAGGGGTGCCATCGCGGGCGAGTTTACCCGGCGGCGCCTCCGTCGCGCTTCTTCACGACGATTTCCGCGGGCTGCCCGGAGAGGTAGCGCAGGGAGCACTCCGCGAAACCCTCGCACCGCACGCAGACGCCGTCCCGGTCCCCCTTGAAGTCGACGGGCTTGCAGATGTTCACGCCCGGCAGGACGAGCTTCTGCAGCTCCTTCCGGAGGCCCTCGCCTCCCGGCGGCTCGACGCCGGACCTCTCCGTCGTCCGGAGCGCCTCGACGCGCGGGAAGAGCTCGCGGTTCCGCTTCTCGAGGGCGTCGTCCTGCCGGACGGCGCCGGCCGCCTTCGCGGAGGCGACCGCCTCGAGCGCCGCCCTCCTCGCCTTGAAGCGCCCGTGGTGCCGGACCCAGAAGAAGAGGAAGCCCGCGCCCGCTCCGAGGACGCGAACGAGCGCCGGCCCGGCGCCGAACGTCACGAGGTCGCGGAAGAACGCCAGCGCCAGGATCGCGGCGCTGAACAGGGCGATCCACTTCACCTTCACCGGGATGACGAAGAAGACGAGGAACTGCGTGTCCGGGAAGAGGAAGGCGTAGGCGAAGAGCATCGAGATCGGGACGACGAACGGATCGGAGACGAGCGGCGTGCCGAGCGCCCAGGCCGAGAGCGACGCCCCGAGCGTCGCGACGAGCCAGAAGGCCGTGTATTCCGCCGTCCCCCACTCGGCCTCGAGGGCGCTCCCGAGGATGTAGAGCGCGAAGGCTCCGAAGAAGAGCGACATCGGCCCGCCGTGCAGGAACTGGAACGTCACGAATCCCCAGGGCTGGACGAGCGCCTGCTGCGGCCAGAAGCCGAAGAGGCCGGCCGTCTTCTGCGGATCCATCGTGAAGAGGAGGAAGAAGACGAAGTGGAGGCCGCAGAGCGGCAGCGTGAGGCCGAGCTTCGGTGCGAAGAGGTCGCGGCCCGAGGTCATCCGGAGCTCCTTCCGAAGCGCTTCAGCACCTCGGCGTGCGCGAGGGTGAGGAGAATGGGGCGCCCGTGGGGGCAGGTCCACGGGTCGCGGCAGGCGGAGAGGTCGGCGAGGAGGCGCACGGCCTCCTCCGGGGCGAGGCGGCGGTTCACGGTGATCGCGCCGCGGCAGGCGAGCGAGGCGGCGAGGGCGTCCTTCATCCGCGCCGCGGTGCCGCCCGCGCGTCCGGCGCCCGTCCCGGACGCCTCGAGGAGCCGGCCGAGGAGGTCGCGGAGGACCGCCACGACCTTCTCGGGCGGCACGTCGGCCGGCGCGGCGGAGACGACGAACAGCCGCCCCGAGAGCTCCGAGACCGAGAACCCGGCCGCGACGAGGACCTCGTCGGCGCTCCGGAGCGCCTCGGCCTCCTCGGGCGCGGCCTCGAACGAGACGGGGACGAGGAGCGCCTGCGACGCCAGCCCCTGCCCCTCGAGCCGGTCGCGGATCCTCTCGAAGCGGACCCGCTCGTGGGCGACGTGCTGGTCGACGAGGACGAGGCCGTCGGCCCCTTCCGCGACGAGGTACGACTCGCGGTACTGACCGAGGAGCCGGAGCGTCCCGGCGGGAGACGCGACGGCTGCGGCTGCGGGAGACCCCTCCCAGGAGGCGCGCGGCGAGGCAGACAGGAGCTGCGAGGCCGCGGCGCCCGGCTTCGCCGCGGCGTCCCAGAGCCCGAGCGTCTCGGCGAGGGCGGCTGCCGCAGGGGGCGCGTCGCCCCAGCTTCCCGAGCGGGCGGAGACCGTTTCGACGAGAGCGTCTCCGGCTCCCGCGAGGACCGAGCCCGGCAGCTCCGTCGCCGACTTCCCCTCCGTCAGCGCCCCGCGAAGGCCGCGGTGGACGAGCGCGTGGACCGAGCCCGGCTCGAGGAAGCGCACCTCGCTCTTCTGCGGGTGGACGTTCGGGTCGACCCGCTCGGGCGGGCAGGAGACGAAGAGCGCCCAGGCCGGGTGACGCTCTCCGAGGAGCGCCTCCTCGGCCGCGAGGCGGGCGGCGTGCGCCACGGACCCGTCGCGCGCCGCGCGCCCGTTCACGAAGAGCCACTGGAACGTCCGCGACGCGAACGTCGTCTCCGGCGGCGAGACGGCGCCGAGAAGCCTCATCCCCGCGTGGGCGAAGTCGACGGCGAGGACGCGGGGCAGCGATCCCCTCCCCATCACCTCGCCAAAACGGTCGAGGATCGACGGCGCCGCCGGAAGCGAGAGCAGCTCACGCTCCCCGGCCCGGAGCGTGAACGCCACTTCGGGGCGCGAGAGGGCGAGCGACGTCAGCGCCTTCACGACGGCGCGCTGCTCGGCGTCCTCGGACTTCAGGTACTTCCGACGCGCCGGGACGTTCCCGAAGAGATCCTCAACGACGACGCGCGTCCCTTTCGTCTGCCGTGCGGGCCTCATGACCGGGGCGGCTCCCCGGTCGGCGACGATCTCCGTCCCGAGGCCCGAGCCGTCGGGCGACGTCACGAGGACGAGGCGCGAGACCGAGGCGATCGACGGGAGCGCCTCCCCCCGGAAGCCAAGGCTCCCGATTCGCCCGAGGTCCTCCGCCGTCCGCACCTTCGACGTCGCGTGACGCTCCAGCGCGAGGCGGGCGTCGTCGGGGTCCATCCCGGAGCCGTCGTCCGATACCGAGAGGCGCCCGATGCCGCCCCCCTCGATCTCCACCTCGATCCGGCTCGCCCCGGCGTCGAGCGCGTTCTCGACGAGCTCCTTGACGACCGACGCCGGCCGCTCGACGACCTCGCCGGCGGCAATCTGGTCGACGAGGACGTCCGGGAGGACCGCGATCCGCGCCATCGGCCGCGGAGAGTAGCAGGGGGGCGATCGAGTTACTCTGCGGCCATGGAGCGGTCCCGGCGCCTCTCCCCGGCCCTTTTCGCCCTCGCGGCGCTCGTCCTCGCGATCCTCGTGGCGGCGTCGATCCTCGTCGGCCGGGTGGCACGGCTCCCGATGGAGATGGCCGGGGCGATCCCGCACGGCATCGGAGAGACCGCCGCGGCCGTCTCGGACGGCCTCGCGAGGCTGGCCGCGGCGATCCGGACGCGGAGCGTGACGACCGAGCTCCGGAGCGCGGTCGCCGAGCTGCGCGGGACGAAGAAGCTCCAGGTGGCCGAGCTGACGCAGCTCGAGGTCGTCGAAAGGCGCGACGCGACGCGCCTGCTCGGCGTCCCGCTCCCCGACGTCGTCGTCTCGGCGCGCGCACCGGTGACATACGTCTACACGCTCGACCTCGACGCGCGCTGGGACTTCGAGCTCGAGGAGAGGACCGTCCGCGTCCTCGCTCCGGACCTCGTCGCGAACGTGCCCGCCGTCGACGTCTCGAAGCTCGAGCTCGTGAAGACGGAATCGTCGATCCTTCGGGACGAGGACCGCGTCGTCGACGAGCTCCGCCGCTCCCTCACGGAGGTCTTCCAGGCGCGGGCCCGGCAGCACGTCCCGCTCGTGAGAGAGACCGCGCGGAAGGAGACCGAAGCGTTCGTCAGGAGCTGGCTCCTCCGCACCTACGGACTCCCCGAGGACGTGCGGGTCGTCGTCCGGTTCCACGGCGAGCCCGCGACGGTCGGGCCTGCCGGCGTCTCCCTCCCGCCCCGGGGCTGAGCCGGCGCCCGGCGCTACGCCGCGAGCCCCGGCGCCTCGGCCGCAGGCTTGCGGAAAGCCAGGACGAGCGCGCCGAGCGGGACGACGAGGAAGAGGAGCGCCACGAGGAACGCGAGCGTCGTGAGGGAGAGGCTCGTCGTTGCGGCGACTTTCACGAGGTCGTTCTGCCCCGCGATCGCGACCGTGAGGTAGTCGGTCCGCGCGGCCGCGCTGAAGGCGACGCCGCCGAAGAGCTTCACGTTTCGCGCGACGAGGTAGAGCGCGAAGAAGGCCCAGACGAAACGTTCCCACTCCGGCCGCTCCGACCGGACGACGCGCCGGAAGGCCCACGCGGCGAAGACTGCCTCGGCGAGGTGGCCGCCGAGGTCGAAGGCCGTGACGTGCGCTTTCGTGAACGCGAGGAGCGGGTAGAGGAGCACCGCCCCCGCGAAAACCAGGTTCCAGCGCGGCACCCGGCGGTACCGGACGGCGAGGAAGACGAGGCCGCCCCAGACGAGCGCGGCAAAGGCCCGGTTCTGCTCGAAGACGACAGTCATCACGATCGCCGGCACGGCCGTGCAGCCGAAGAACCAGGCGACGAACGTGTGCCCGAGCTCGTGGACGAGGAACGAGATCCCTTCGCCCATCACGCGGAACGGGAAGAACCAGCCGAACAGGACCGACGGGACGAACGCGGCGAGGAGCGCACGGACTCCGGGCGCGAGGGCGGCCCAGGCGGCGGCCACGCCGCTCGTCGCCACCGGCCCCGCGGCGCTCGCAGGAAGCCGCATCGGGGGAGCGGACACCTCCGGCGCAGCGACGGGCTCGACGTCGGCGGCCCCCTCGGCGAGCGAAGCTGCAGCCACAGAGGCCAAGGGAGGTGCTGGAGTCCCCGGACCGGGAGCTTCCGTGTCCGCGCGCAGCGGCTCGCCGGCGCCTCCGTACTCGACGAGGGTCCGCACGAGATACCGGTCGTCCCACGGCGCGAGAACGTGTCGGAAGCCCCCGCCCGCTCGTGCCTCGACGTGCAGGACCTCGTAGAGATCGCCGTCCCAGCGCACGGCGGTGCCCGGGAGAAGCGGGGCGCGGGGAGAAATCTCCTGCCGCCCCGCCCACCCTTTCGGCCGGAGCGACAGGAGAACGACGGTCCCGTCGGTCGTCGGCTCGAGGCGGTCGCGGCCGGTGGGGCGGGGCACTCGTGAACCTTACTCCGCCCCGTCCGCGGCGCGAAGCCTCACTTCAGCGGCGCGTGGAACTCCCCGGAGAGCTGGGTCCACTTGTCCTTGACGTCGAACCTGCCCGAGATCGAGTCGGCGGTCACCGACGTGACCTCGATCGTGCCCGTGGGCTGAGAAAGGGACAGGGACGTTCCGCCCGTCACAACGATCGAGACGCTCGACGTCATCTCGGCCTGGCCCTGCGGCTTCGTCGGGTCGTACATTCCGGCGACGAACTCCAGCGTCTCGCCCGGCGCCACCTGCTTCTGCCTCACCAGCCAGAGCTCGACCCGCCCCTGGCCCGGCTCGGGGGAGGTCCGCTTGCGAAACTCGGCCATCGTCGTGGGGGCGAAGTCGTGGTTCGTGAGGACGACGACGACGGAGGCGTTGCCGACCGAGGAGTCCTTGAACGCGATCGCTCGCGGCGCGGCGAAGTCGGGGGCGTTCTCCTTCGGCCAGGCGCCGTTCGTCGACGTCACCGTGACCTTCGTGACCCCCGCGGGTGCCGGGGCCGGGGCCTCCGGCGCGGGCGCCTCGGCGACCGGGACGGCCTCCGGGGCCGCGGGCTTCTCGGCAGGCTTGCCGCAGGCGACGAAGAGGCAGGCTCCCGCCAGGACGGAGAGGACGATCGTTCGGTTCGAGGTCATGTGATCCTCCTGCGCCCATCCTCTCGCCGGATCGCGCGGGACGCAATTGACATGGGTCACGGATCGATCGTCCAATCTGAGACCAATTCACAACGAAACCGCCCCGCTCCGGCCGAAGCCGGAGCGGGGCGGCGAGGTCTCCGAGGGGGGGGCCTACATCCGCGGCAGGAACGCCGTCAGGTAGGTCCAGAAGTTCTTCACCGACGGGATGCTCACGCACTCGTCGGGGGAGTGGGCGTTCCGGATCGTCGGACCGAAGGAGATCGTGTCCATGCCGGGGTACTTCTCGCCGATGATCCCGCACTCGAGGCCGGCGTGGATCGCCTTGACCTCCGGCTCCTTCCCGAAGAGCTCGGCGTGGACCTCCTTGGCGAGGCCGAGGAGCGGCGAGGTCACGTTCGGCTTCCAGCCGGGGTAGCCGTCGCCCTGCTTCACGTCCAGGCCGGCGAGGCCCATCGCGGTCGCCATCATCCGGCCGGCGTCCCTCTTCGCCGACTCGACGGAGCTCCGCTGGCTCGTCGAGAAGGAGATGACGTCGTCCTTCGTTTCGACGATCGCGAGGTTCGTCGAGGTCTGGACGAGGTTCGGGATGTCGGGGGACCAGCCGAGGACGCCGTGCGGCGCCGCGTGGATGAAGCCGACGATTCGCTTCAGGTCGCCTTCGGCGATCGGGTCCGGAGCGGCGTCGATCCGCTCGAGGCCGACGTTCACCGGGTTGTCGAAGCGGCCCGCCTCGGAGCGGACGTCCGCCTCGAGCTTCGCGAGCGCCGCGCGCACTTCCGGCTCCTTCACCGGGTCGAGCCAGCCGGCCGTGAAGGCCTCGCGGGCGATCGCGTTGCGCTTGCTGCCGCCGTCGAGCGTCGCGGCCGCGAAGCCGAACGCTCCGGCCTCGGTGACGGCGCGCGCGAGCACCTTCAGGGCGTTCACGCGCCCCTCGTGGATGTCGCAGCCGGAGTGCCCGCCGCGGAGGCCCGTGACCGCGATCCGGTACGGGGAGACGGCAGCCGAGGGCCGGACCCGCGCGACCTTCGTCGTGGCGAGCGTGTCGATCCCGCCGGCGCAGCCGACGTAGACCGCCCCCTCTTCCTCGGTGTCGAGGTTGAGCATCCGGCGGCCGGTGACGAAGCCGGGCGCGAGGACGTTCGCGCCCGTCATCCCGGTCTCCTCGTCGATCGTGAAGAGGCACTCGAGGGGCGGGTGGGCGAGGTCCTTCGACTCCAGGATCGCGAGAGCCGCGGCGCAGCCGATCCCGTTGTCGGCTCCGAGCGTCGTCCCGTCGGCCTTCACGACGTCTCCGTCGACGATGAGGCGAATCGGGTCCTTCGTGAAATCGTGGGCGGTGCCCGAGTTCTTCTCGCAGACCATGTCGACGTGGCCCTGGAGGACGACGACCGGCTTCGACTCGAGGCCCTTCGTCCCGGGCTTGCTGATGACGACGTTGCCGACGGAATCGACCTTCGCGGGAAGGCCGAGGCGGGCGGCGACCGCGACGACGTGGGCCGAGGCGGCGGCTTCGTTCTTCGAGCCGCGGGGAATCGCGGCGAGGGCGGCGAAATGGTCCCAGAGCAGCTGCGGCTCGAGACCGGAGAGGGGGTGGGTCATGCGGGAGTCTCCTTCACGAGGCCGGAGAGGCCGGCCCATGATCATAGCCGGTCGGGGTCTCGCGAGCCCCGGATCTCGATCCGGCCCGCGAGGAGAGCGCCGGACCCGGAACGCGGCAGTCCCGCGCGGCCATCCGCGTGCCTCAACGGGCCGTCCCGTACGATCCCGGCCCGGAGGTCCCGATGCGCCGTCCCGCCCTGCTCGCCCTGCCGCTTCTCGTCAGCTTCGCCCTCGCCGCCGCCGAGCCCGCGGCGAAGCGGCCGCTCACCGTCGACGACATCTGGTCGGTCGTCCGCGTCGGCGCGCCGGTCGTCTCGCGGGACGGGGCGGTCGCCGTCTACCCGCGTTCCGTCTGGGACGCGGAGAAGAACCGGCTCCTCTCGGACCTCTGGCTCCAGCCGGTGTCCGGCGGGCCGGGACGGCGGCTGACCGCGCACGAGGCGGGCGAATCCTCCCCGGCGATCTCCCCCGACGGCTCGCGCGTCGTCTTCGTGGCGAAGCGCGACGGCGACGACGAGGCGCAGCTCTACCTCCTCCGCCTCGACGGCGGGGAGGCCGAGCGGCTCACGCAGCTCCCCGCCGCCCCCGGGTCGCCCCACTGGACGGCCAACGGGACGCGGATCGTCTTCTCGGCGAACGTCCTCGGCGAGAGCCTCGAGACGACGAAGGCCGAGGTCGCACGCCGGAAGAAGGAAGAGAAGACCCGGGTCGTCGCGACCGTCTCCGAGCGCCGCCTCGTCCGCTCCTGGGACCACTGGGTCGAGCAGGACGAGTGGCCGCACCTCTTCTCGCTCGACCTCGCGACCCGCGCCGTCACCGACCTGACGCCCGGGATGGAGCGTCTCGGCAGCCAGGGCGACGGCCTTTCTTTCGACGTCGCGCGCGACGGATCGATCGTGTTCGCGGCGAACTCCACCGAGCCCCCGTACCGCACGCTGAACACCGACCTCTTCCTCGTCCCGGCCGGCGGCGGCGCCCCGCGGAACCTGACGGCCGAAAACCCCGCCGAGGACGTGGCCCCCGTCTTCTCACCCGACGGGAAGACGATCGCCTACGGCCGCGAGGCGAAGGCCGACGGCTGGCCCGACCGGGCGCGTCTCGCCCTCCTGGACGTCGCGAGCGGGAAGACGAAGGTCCTCACGGAGAGCTGGGACCGCGTCCCCCAGGGCTGGAGCTTCACCCCCGACGGACGGACGCTCGTCTTCCTCGCGGAGGACCGTGCCCGTACGCACGTCTGGTCGCTGCCGGTCTCAGGCGGGACGCCGAAGGTCGTCTGGAAGGGAGGCCGCGCGACGGCCGCCGCGGTCGCGGGTCCCGCCGGGCTCGTTCTCACCTTCACCACGTTCCGACGGCCGGCCGAGCTCGCCGCAGTGAAGCTTGACGGCACCGGCTTCCGCAACCTCACCTCCTGGAACGACGCCCTCATGGCGCAGATCGCGTTCGGCGAGGAGCGCGAGGTCGTCTTCAAGGGGGCCGGCGGCGACGAGGTCCAGATGTTCGTTGTCCATCCGCCCGGCTTCGAGAAGGGGAGGAAGTACCCGCTCCTCCACGTCGTCCACGGCGGACCGATCGGCACCTCGGGGGACGAGTTCCACCTCCGCTGGAACGCCCACGCCTTCGCCGCGCCCGGCTACGTCGTCGCGCTCGTCAACTTCCACGGCTCCTCGAGCTTCGGGCAGGCGTTCGTGGAGTCGATCCTGAGCGCCCCGGGCGACAAGCCGTTCCAGGACGTGATGACCGCGACCGACCTCCTGATCGCCGAGGGCTCGGTCGACCCGAAGCGGATGGCGGTGGCCGGCGGGTCGTACGGCGGCTACCTCGTGAACTGGATCGCCGGCCAGAGCGATCGCTTCGCCGCGCTCGTGAGCCACGCCGGGATCTACAGCCTCCTCGGGCAGTTCGCGTCGGACTACGCCTACGGCCGCCAGCATTCCTACGGCGCCTATCCGTTCACGAACCCCTCGGCGATCGAACGCTGGAGCCCGAACCGCTACGCCGCGAGCCTGAAGACGCCGATGCTCGTCGTCCACGGCGAGAAGGACTACCGGGTCCCGATCACGCAGGGGCTCGAGCTCTACGGCGTCCTGACGGCCAAGGGAGTCCCCGCCCGCCTCGTCGCCTACCCCGACGAGAACCACTGGGTCCTGAAGGGGACGAACGCGAAGCACTGGTACGGCGAGGTGCTCGGCTGGCTCGCGAGGTGGCTGAAGTAGCGCTCCTCACTTCCTCCGGGTGACCCGGCCGGCCGCGACACCAGGGCGCCGACCGGCGCGCGTCAGCGTCGCGCCGGCATCCGATCGACCGTGAGCTCGAGGACGATCGCCGCCCGCCCGCCGTCCCAGCTCGAGTCGATCGTCCAGCGGAGCGGCTTGCCCATCTGGAGCCGGAACGTCTCCGCGCGGCGCGCCACGAGGGCCGGGCCGCCTTCGGCCGGCGTCCTCGTCACCGCCGCGAAGACGGCGAAGAGCAGGCTCTCGTCCTCCGCGCGCAGCTCCAGCGGCAGTCCGTGAATCTCGGCGACCTGGCTGAAGGCGTCCTTCGGTCCCGCCTCGAAGCCGGACTTCGTGCTGAAGCCGGAGTCGGAGCGGAAGGCGACTTTCGGCTCGGAGAGGCTCTCCTCGGCGTCCTCCGTCCGCTCGAGGAGCTTCATCGTCAGGACGAGCGGCTCCGGCTTCGGGACGCGAAGGGGCTCTTTCACCACCGCTCCGGGCAGCGGATCTCCGACCTCCACCAGCAGGCGGGGATCGCAGCCGGCGAGCCACACTTTCGTCCCGGATGCGGCGGCTTCGCCGAGGATCCTCCCCTTCGCACCTCCACCCGAAGGATCGACGGCGGCGAGGGCGATGCCATCCGTCGCTCCCCCTCTCGCCCCGAGGCGGCCGAGAGTCAGGGGCTCGGCGCAGCCGGGCACTTCGACCCGGCCGGCGAAGTCGGGGACACGGACCGCGACCGGGGGGGCGCCGGCGCCGTCGAGCCAGAAACGGAGGACTCCGCCGAGCGGGACGGGATCGGACGTCCGCGCCGCGGGGGCCGTCGCCGCCCCGGTCGCCTTCGAAGCCCCCTTCGCTCGTGCGCGGAGGACCTTCGACGAGACCGTGACGTCGACGTTCGCGGCCTGGCCGATCATCTCGAGAGCCTTCCGAAGCGGCACGTTCGAGATCTCGACGCTCACGCGGCCGCCGACGCCGGGGTCCAGGATCGGCGTGACGCCGAGCAGGTCGGCGAGCTTCTCGAGGACGTCGACGACGGAAGCGTCCTTCAGCTGCAGGGCGATGGGGACGTCGAGGCGGTCCTGCGTGTCCATCTCGACCGGGACGGGCGCGGGTGCGGCTTCAACGGCGGGCGCGCCCGCGAGGGCCGCCGCGACGAGAACGGGAAGGATCACAGCCGGTCTCCTTTCATCGGTCGGGACGGCGGAAGCGATTCGGCCCGGCGGACGAGGTCGGGTCCGCTCAGGACAACGCCGGTCTCGTCCCCTTCCAGAACGTAGACGA
>CAYVPO010000002.1:7634-47849 GCA_964453825.1 uncultured Holophagales bacterium | reverse complement strand
CGGAACTCGGCCGGGTCGATCCCGAGCTCGACGGCGACCCTGTCCATCTGCTGCTCGAGCGCCCAGTGGATCTCCTGCATCCCGAAGCCGCGGTAGGCGCTCCCGACGGGGCGGTTCGTGTAGACGCCGATGCTGTCGCCCTCGACGTTCGGGAACTCGTAGGCGCCGCCGCAGGTGTAGCCCGCCGAGCGGACGATGTTCACGCCGTAGCCGCCGTACCCGCCGCAGTTCCAGAGGTAGTGCATCTTCTGGGCCTGCACCTTCCCGGTCCGGTCGACGCCAGTGACGAGCGTCGCGGTGAGCCCCTGGCGGACGACGGTCGCGAAGAACTCCTCGTGCCGGTCGACCATGAGGCGGACCCACCGGCCGCGGCAGCGCATGGCGAGCGCGACGGCGATCGGCTCGAGGTTGATTCCCGCCTTCCCGCCGAAGCCGCCGCCGACGTACGGCACGTGGATCCGGACGTCGCCGTGCGGGAGGCCGAAGCAGTGAGCGAGGAGGTGACGTACCGTGAACGGGCTCTGCGCCGAGGTGTGGACCTCGACCTTTCCGGCGAGGTCCACGCGCGCGACGGAGACGTGCGGCTCCATCGGGACGTGCTGCACCTGCGGGACGCGGAAGACGTTCTCGAAGACCTTCCACGACCCCTTCAGCGCCGCGGCGTAGTCGCCCTTGCGGATCTTCAGGTGGTTGCAGACGTTCGTCCCCGCCTTCGGACGGATCCACGGGACGACCTCGTAGCTTCCGAGGTCGGGGTGGACGAGCGGCGCTCCCTCGGCGATTCCCTCCTCGACGTCGAAGATCGGCGGGAGCGGCTCGTACTCGACGTCGACCTGCGCGGCCGCCTCGGCCGCGAGCTCCGGCGTCTCGGCCGCGACGGCGGCGACCGGGTCGCCGACGAAGCGGACGCGGTCGGTCGCGAAGACCGTCTGGTCCTTCAGGTAGATGCCGGTGTGGAGCGGAAAGTCGCGGCCGGAGACGACGGCCCTCACTCCCGGCATCCGCGCGGCGCGCTCCGTCCTCACGTCGAGGACCCGGGCGTGCGGGTGAGGCGAGCGGACGACGGCGACGTGGAGGAGCCGCGGGAACTTCAGGTCGGCGGTGTACTTCGCCGCTCCCGTCACCTTCTCGAGGCCGTCGACGCGGGGGACGTCGGTCCCGACGACGCGGGCGGCGCTCACGCCGTCACCTCTTCCCGCTCGACCGCCTTCCCCTCCGCGGCGGCGGTCTTCACCGCGGCGGCGGCATCCCGGACGGCGTCGACGATCTGCTTGTAGCCGGTGCAGCGGCAGAGGTTCCCGGCCAGGGCCTTCTTCACGTCGTCCTCGGTCGGGGCGGGGTTCTCGCGCAGGAGCGCCGCCGCGCTCACGATCATTCCCGGCGTGCAGAAGCCGCACTGGACGGCGGCCTGCGAGAGGAACGCCTTCTGGAGCGGGTGGAGGAGGCCCTCCTTCGAGAGCCCCTCGACCGTCGTCACCGAGCGGCCGTCCGCCTCGACCGCGAGGACGAGACAGGAGTTCACGGGGCGGCCGTCGAGGAGGACCATGCAGGAGCCGCACTCCCCCTCGTTGCACCCTTCCTTCGTCCCCGTCAGGTCGAGGCCGTCGCGGAGGAAGCGGAGGAGCGTCTGCCCGACCTCGACCTCGGCCGTCTCGGCGACGCCGTTCACCTCGAGCGTGATCGTCTTCTTCATCTCCGTCCCCCTACCCGAGGCTCTCGACGCCGCGGCGGACGAGGACGCCCACCATCTCGCGACGGTACTCCGCGCTCCCGCGCAGGTCGGTGATCGGCCGGCACGCTTCCACGGCGAACGACGCCGCCTCGCGTGCCACGGACGCTCCCTTCGCCTCGAGGATCTGCTCGGCGGCGCGGACGCGAAGCGGCGTCGGCGCGACCGCCGCGAGCGCGACCCGCCACGAGGCCGGGGCGCCGTCCCGTTTCCCCACGAGGACGCCGACTGTCGCGAGGTCCATCCCCTTCCGGCGCGAGAGCCGCTGGTACGACCCGCGGAACCCCGCCGCCGAGCCCGGGAGAACGACCTCCGTCACGAGGTCGCCCGGCATCAGAGCCGTCTGGCCGGGCCCCAGGAAGAGCTCGGAGACCGCCATCGCGAGCCGTCCCGTCGTCGAGGCGACGTTCACGACGGCGTCGAGCGCGAGGAGCGCGACGACCGTGTCGGCCGCGGGAGAGGCGTTGCAGACGTTCCCGGCCAGCGTCGCCCGCTGGCGGAGCGGCCAGGCGCCGACCGTCTTCACGCACTCGGCGAGGAGCGGAAAGCGCGCGAGTACGAGCGGGTGGGTCTCCACGTCGGCGAGCGGGACGGCGGCCCCGATCGAGAGCCCCCCGTCCAGGTTCTCGCGGATCTCGTGGAGCTCGGCGATCCGCTTCAGGTCGATGAGCGTCCCGGGGCTGCGCCGTCCGGCCCGCATCTGCGGAAGCAGGTCGGTCCCGCCGAGGAGGAAGGCCGCAGACGGGAAGCTCGCCCGAAGCGCGACGGCGTCGTCCACGGCGGACGGGGCGAGGTAGTCGAGGTCGACGGGCATCAGACGATCCCTTCCGCGAGGGCGGAGCCCGGACGGACTCTCGCGCGCGCTGTGCGATCGACGGCGTTCGTTGAGAAAGGCTGTCCCGAGGGGCTCCCGGGGGAGCCGCGCCCCGCAAATGTCATCCGGTGATCGTAGTCCCGCGCGCCGGGCCGAGGGAAGCGTCGAACGCATCCGGCGTCGAAACACCCCGGACACGCCGCCAGCGCCGTTCGGACCGGTCTCTCTGTCCTAGAATCACGGGTTGCGCCGGGGACGGCCGGCCCGCGAGGAGGACGACCATGGAGCGACGCGTCATCGACGTCGAAGAGCGCCCTCCCCTCTCGCAGACCCTACCCCTCTCGCTCCAGCACCTCTTCGCGATGTTCGGCGCGACGGTCCTGGTGCCGTTCCTGTTCAAGGTCAACCCCGCGACCTCTCTCCTCCTGAACGGGATCGGGACGCTCGTCTACCTCGTCGTCTGCCGCGGGAAGGTGCCCGCCTACCTCGGCTCGAGCTTCGCCTTCATCTCCCCCGTCTTCGCCGTCCTCGCCCACCCCGAGCTGGGCGGGTACGCCGCGGCGCAGGGGGGCTTCATCGCGTTCGGCCTCTTCTTCGTCCTCGTCTCCCAGGTCGTCCGCTTCGCCGGGACGCGCTGGCTCGACGTCGTCTTCCCGCCCGCCGCCATGGGGGCGATCGTCGCCGTCATCGGCCTCGAGCTCGCGCCGGTTGCCACGAGCATGGCGGGGCTGACGGGCGATGGAGCTACGCAGTCCGGGCGCGGCGCGGCCGTCGCCGTCGCGATGGTGACGCTCGCCGTCACCGTCCTCGGCTCGATCCTCTTCCGCGGCTTCCTCGGCGTGATCCCGGTCCTGATCGGCGTCGTCGCCGGCTACGGCGCGGCCCTCGCGGCCGGCCTCGTCGACCTCTCGGCCGTCGCGAAGGCCCCGTGGCTCGAGGTGCCGACGCTCTACGCCCCCGCCTTCTCGCCGCGGGCGATCCTGATGGTCCTCCCCGCATGCCTCGTCGTCCTCGCCGAGCACGTCGGGCACCTCGTCGTCACGGGCAACGTCGTCGGCCGCGACTTCGTGAAGGACCCCGGCCTCCACCGCTCCCTCCTCGGCGACGGCCTCTCGAACGTCCTCTCGGGCTTCGCGGGCGCGACGCCGAACACGACGTACGGCGAGAACATCGGCGTCATGGCCATCACGCGCGTCTTCAGCGTATGGGTCATCGGCGGCGCGGCGATCCTCGCGGTCGTGATCTCGTTCGTCGGCAAGCTCGCCGCCGCGATCCGGAGCATCCCGACCCCCGTCATGGGAGGCGTCTGCATCCTCCTCTTCGGCGTCATCGCCGCCGCCGGGATCCGGATGCTCGTCGAGAAGAAGGTCGACTACACGAAGCCCCGCAACCTCGTCCTGACCTCCGTCGTCCTCGTGAGCGGCGCGAGCGGGGCCGCCGTGAAGCTCGGCGCCGTCGAGCTGAAGGGGATGGCCCTCGGCACCTTCGTCGCGGTCGGGCTGTCGCTCCTTTTCGCCGCGTTCGACCGGCTCGGGTGGACGAACGAGCCCGCGGCGGCCGGCCCGGATTCCCGCGGCTGACGCCCGCCGGAAAACCGTCCCCGGGCCCTGCCGGCTCGCCCGCACGCAGCCTCGCTCTCCGGCAGACACCGGCTCAGGAATCAAAGTGAGACGTCTGAACGCGGAAGCCGCAGCCTGCCTCTGTCTCTCCGCAGCCGTTTCGGCGGAATCGAAGTGATCCCGCCCGTCAGCCCAGGTCCAGCGCTGCCCGGAGGCCCCCGGCGAGACGGACCAGATCCGCTGGCGACAGGACTCCGAGCCTCTTGGTCAGCTTCGCGCGGTCGAGAGTCGTGATCTGGTGGCAGAGCGCGACGCTCTCCTTTCCAACGCCGCCCGACCCCGAGGTCAGGGCGATCGCCGTCGGGCCCGTCCTGGCGGTTGTCGTGGACAGGGGAACGACGACGACCGATCTCCAGGACGGAACCATGTTGAAGCCGTCGTGAGAGACGACGACGACCGGCCGGCGGCCGCGCTGCTCCGAGCCCGAGCGCGGCTCGAGCTCGGCCCACCAGACCTCGCCGCGCCTCACTTCCGCTCCGACGATCTCTTCAGCTCCGCGGCCGCAGCCCGTTCGAGCTCGGGGTCGAGGTCGGCCGAGGTGCCGGCTGCCTGCTCGGCGTAAGTCGCGATCTCGTCCCGGAGACGCTGCGTTCGCCGCTCTTCGAGCCACCCCTCGACGGCCTCCCGGACGATCGTCGTGGCAGGGACATCGAGCGCGGACGCCTCCGCGCGAAGCTCCTCGTAGGTCTCCGTCGGCAGCGGAACGTGGAAGTTCTTCTTCGGCCCGGGAGGCATGCAGTGAGTATGGCACATTCCTATGGCATTCATGTCGGGCATCGACGGGGCCATCGTTCGGGCTGGGGCTCGGGTCCCTGTTCGATTGCCTGCTGCGCGGCCCGCCGGCCTGATGGGCCTCCCACGAACAGTCGCCCCCATTCCCGCCAGGACAATCGCAGACTCTGCCCGGCCCGTACGGACTTCTGTCCGGCGACGCCGGGCGTAGACTGACGCGAGAAGATCCGGTTCGCAGTCTGCTCGCAGCGAGGCATTCATGGCCTTGACCGCCGGCACCCGCCTCGGCCGCTACGAGGTGATCGCGCCGCTCGGCGCGGGCGGCATGGGCGAGGTCTTCCGCTCCCGGGACACGAAGCTCGGCCGCGACGTCGCCCTCAAGGTCCTCCCCGACCGCTTCTCGAGCGACCGACACATGCTCGCTCGCTTCGAGACCGAGGCGAAGGCCGTCGCCGCGCTCTCCCACCCGAACATCCTCGCCCTCTTCGACGTCGGCGAGGAGAACGGCGTTCCCTACGCAGTGACCGAGCTCCTCGAGGGGGAGACGCTCCGCGCCCTGCTGCTGCGCGGCCCGGTCCCCGTGAAGCGCGCCCTCGAGATCGCCCGGGAGGTCGCCGAAGGGCTCGCCGCCGCCCACGAGAAGGGGATCGTCCACAGGGACATCAAGCCCGAGAACGTCTTCCTGACGAGGGACGGCCACGCGAAGGTCCTCGACTTCGGTCTCGCGCGGCACGAGACGACGTTCCGCGCCGAGGAGGACAGCCACTCCCCCACGCTCTCGGCCCTGACCGAGGCCGGCGCCGTCGTCGGCACCGTCGCCTACATGTCCCCCGAGCAGGCCCGCGGACTGCCCGTGGACCACCGGAGCGACCAGTTCAGCCTCGGGACGGTCCTCTACGAGATGCTCGCGGGGAAGAGGGCGTTCCGCGGAGAGACGCCCGCCGACACGCTGACGGCGATCATCCGCGACGAACCGGAGCCGCTCGAGACCCTCGCGCCGTCCGTCCCTCCGCCCGTTCGCTGGCTCGTGGAACGCTGCCTCGCCAAGGAGCCGGACGGGCGGTACGACTCGACCCGCGACCTCGTTCGCGACGTCGCGACGTGTCTGCTGCACCGGTCGGAAGCCCTCCCGACCGTCACCGACGCGAGGCACGACGGAACGTCCCGTCGCCCGACGCGTTGGTTCGCTGCGGCCGGCCTCGCAGGACTCCTCGCGCTCGGTGGCGGCGTGGCGGGCTTCCTCGCGGCGGGACGCTCCGGGACCCGCCCCCTGCCGTCCTTCCGGAGACTCACCTTCCAGCGCGGGTTCGTCTCCGGAGCGCGCTTCGCGCCCGACGGTCGCACGGTGGTCTACAGCGCCGCCTGGGACGGCCGGCCACAAGGCGTCTTCACGACCCCGATCGAAACGCCGGAGGCCCAGGGAACGGACCTCCCTCCCGGCCGGCTCCTCTCCATTTCCGCTACGGGAGACGTCGCCGTGGCGCTCGGGAACCGGATGGGGCGCTTCGGCGCCTCGGGAACGTTACCGCGCCTCGCCGTCGGGCCACCTCGAGGCGCCGCGCCGCGCGTCCTCGACCCCGGCATTTCGTCGGCCGACTGGACTCGCGTCGGTGCCGAGCTGTCGGTGGCTCGTGAGACGCAGCCCGGCGTGACTCTCGAGTACCCGCCGGGTCACGTCCTGGCCCGGAGCGCGACCTACATCTCGGACGTCCGCGTCTCGCCCGACGGCGGGAGGGTCGCCTTCATCGAGCACGACGCGGATGGGAACAGCGGCGGAGCCGTCTCCGTCGTCGACCGGAACGGGAAGAGGACCGTTCTCAGCCCCTGGTATTTCGACGTCAACGGCCTCGCTTGGTCGCCGGGAGGCACCGAGGTCTGGTTCACGGCGGCGCCGGAGGCGGCTCCCAAGTCGATCCGGGCGGTCACGCTCTTCGGGCAGGAACGCGAAGTTCACCGCGAGTCCGGGCACCTCGTCCTCATGGACATCGCCCCCGACGGCCGGGTGCTCGTCGCCCGCGAGGACTTCCGCAGCCGGGTCTTCTTCCGCTCCGGCGAGGGCGTGCCGGACCGCGAGCTGTCGGTCCTGAACCTCCCCCGCCTCTGGGATATGACGCGGGACGGCAGGATGGTCTCCTTCTGGGTGTACGGAGAAGCGCTCGGCAAGAGAGGGCGCCCGCTCTACCTCCGGGACACGTCAGGCGACCCGCCCGTCCGACTTCGGGTCGGCGGCAGACTGCCGGTCTTCTCGCCAGACGGCAAGTCCGTCGCGATCGTCCTCCCGGGCGAAGGCGCCATACGGGTCGCCGTCTACCCGACGGCCGAAGGAGAGCCCACTGAGGTCACCGTGCCGGGCTTCTCGGACGCGATGGCGGGGCTCCTCCCGGCCGGAGCCGGGATCTGGGTCTACGACAGGACCCCGGGCCGGCCTCGCCGCGTCTGGGTCGCCGGGGCCGACGGCTCGAATGCGCGCCCGGTCACACCCGAAGGCGTCCATTGCTCGTACCCCTTTATCTCACCTGACGGCCTTGCGGTCGTCGGGCTCTCCGGGGGCCGGTTTCGCCTCCACCCGATCTCCGGGGGAGAGGCCGTCCCGCTCGGGGGACTGAAGGAAGGCGAGGCGCTCGCGGGATGGGCGAACGACGACAGGTCGGTCTATGCATACGACCCGCAGCAGGTCCCGTCGGTCCTCACCCGGGTCGACCCAATCTCCGGATCGCGCACCGAGGCGGGGCGGATCGCCCCCCCGGACCTCTCCGGGGTCCTTTCGATGTACGTGCTCGTGACGCCCGACGGCCGAAAGGCGGCGTATGGAACGCACGAGGACCTCCGCGTGCTCTACGTCGTCGACGGGCTTCGCTGAACGCGAAGCCGTCCGGGCTGACTACCTCCAGACCCGCGCTTCCCGGCCGCCGGTCACGGACGCGGAGGACGAGCGCGCGGGGCCGCCCCCTTCGGCTCGACCGGGCTGGCGTCGGCAGCTCCCCGAGCGCCACCGCGGGCGGAGCGAATCCCGTTCCGTTCCACGGGTGGACGCCATGAAATTCGAATGAGCTACATCTGATTTTCATGATACCGTTCCACCGTGATCGCCCGCCCATCGGCCCTCGTCCGCCTCCGCGCCGCGCTCCGCCGGAGTCCCGTCGTCGTCCTCGCCGGGCCGCGCCAGTGCGGCAAGACGACCCTCGCGCGCGAGCTCGTGGCGCCGGGCTCTCCGTCGTACTTCGACCTCGAGGACCCCGTCAGCCTCGCCCGGCTCGAGGAGCCGGCGACCGCCCTTTCGCCCCTGCGCGGGCTCGTCGTCCTCGACGAGGTGCAGCGCCGGCCGGAGCTCTTCCCGTACCTCCGGGTCCTCGCCGACCGCAGGCCGCTCCCCGCCCGCTTCCTCGTCCTCGGCAGCGCCTCGCCCGCCCTCCTGCGGCAGGCCTCGGAGAGCCTCGCGGGCCGCGTCGAGGTCGTCGAGCTCGGCGGCTTCTCGCTCGGCGAGGTCGGGGTCGAACGCCTGGCGCGCCACTGGCTCCGGGGCGGCTTCCCGCGCTCCTTCCTCGCGCGCTCCGCGGCCGAGAGCCACACCTGGCGCCGGCAGCTGATCCGGACCTTCCTCGAGCGCGACCTGCCGCAGCTCGGCGTGTCGGTCCCCGCGACCGCGCTCCTGCGCTTCTGGACGATGCTCGCCCACGTCCACGGGGGGGTCTGGAACGCGGCCGACCCCGCCCGCTCGCTCGGGCTCAGCGAGCCGACGGTGAGGCGCTACCTGGACCTCATGACCGGTCTCTTCCTCGTCCGCCAGCTCCCGCCCTGGCACGAGAACCTCGCCAAGCGGCAGGTCAAGTCGCCGAAGGTCTACGTCGCGGACCCGGGGATCCTCCACGCGCTCCTCGGCGTGAAGACCGAGGCCGAGCTCCTCTCGCACCCGAAGTGCGGCGCCTCGTGGGAGGGGTACGTCCTGGGCGAGGCGCTCCGCGCCGTCGAGCCCGACGAGGCGTACTTCTGGGCGACGCACCAGGGCGCCGAGCTCGACCTCCTCGCGTTCCGCGACGGCCGGCGCATCGGCTTCGAGGCGAAGAGGGCCGACGCCCCCACGCTCACGCCCTCGATGCGGATCGCCCTGGCGGACCTCCGCCTCGACCGGCTGTACGTCCTCTACCCCGGGGAAAGGCGCTACGACCTGACGGACCGGGTGACGGTGCTCCCGGCCGCGGACGTCGTCGGGCTCGGCCGGGGCCGGCTCTCCCCCGGAGGGGCACGCCGGTGAACGACGGTCCGTAACGAGGAGACCCCGGGCGCGCCTCCCGGGCTACACTTTGAGGCCCAAGGGGTCTTGATTTCTTCCACTGCGGCGCGGCCCGCAGGCGCCCCAGATGCCCTCGCCGCTCCCGTGGCCCTCACGCACGGGCCACCTCCGCCGCCCCCACGATCCTCGAGTCCGGCAGCGTCAGCGCGAGCGCGACGGCGAGGAGCGGGATCGCGGAGACGGCGAGGAGCGGCGCCGCGAGGCCCCAGCGGTCCGCCACGAGGCCGAGGAGCGGGGCCGCGAGGCCTCCCGCCGTCACGGCGAGGCCGAGCGTGACTCCCGACGCGGTGCCGACCCGGTTCGGGAGGTACTCCTGGCCCATGACGACGAGGACGCTGAACGGCAGGTAGAGGGCGAGCGCCGTCGGGACGAGGAGCACCGTCGCGACGCGCGGGTCGCGCGCGGAGGCGAGGACGAAGAGGAGCGGCCCGAGGGCCGACATCGAGACGAGGAGGACGACGCGCCGGCCGAAGCGGTCGGCGAGGCGGCCGCCGAGGAGCGTCCCGACGACGCCCGTCCCGAGGAGGAGGGAGAGCGCCGTCGCGCCGCGCGCCTTCGACGTCCCGAGGACCCCCGCGAAGAAGAGCGGCAGGAACGCCGAGATGCCGGTATAGACGACGGAGCGGCACATCACGACGGCGACGAGCCGGCCGAACGGGCCCCATCGGTCGGGGAGGCGCGGCGCACCCGAGCCCCCGCCTTTCGCGGGGCGGTACGCCTCGAGCCGGTGGATCTGCGTCGCGAGGAAGCCCGCCACGAGGAGGATCGGCAGGAGCGGGACGAGCGAGGCCTTCAAACCGAACGCGAGGACGAGCGGCGTGATGACGAGCGGGCCGGTCGCGATGCCGAGGTTCCCGCCGGTGGAGAAGATGCTCATCCCGGTCGCCCGGCGGTCCCCCGAGGCGAGCGCGGCGGCGCGCGACCCCTCGGGGTGGAACGCGGCGACGCCGAGTCCGTGGAACGCGACGGCCGCCGCGATGAGCGGGTACGTCGGCGCCACACCCGCGAGGCCGATGCCGATGCCCGACGCCGCCACGCCCGCGGGGACGAGCCAGGGTGAGGGTCGGCGGTCGGCGAAGTACCCGAAGAGCGGCTGGACGACGGAAGACGCGATCGTCGCGGCGAGGACGAGCCCGCCCGCGGCCGCGTAGCTGAGCCCCCTCTCCGCGATGAAGAACGGGAGGAGCGCCGGGAGCATCCCCTGCCCGACGTCCGTGAAGAGGTGGCCGACGAGGAGGGTGCCGAGGAGCCGGAGCTTCACCGCGGCGTTCTGCGCGCGGAGCGAGGGATTGTCAACTCGCGGGGCCCCGTCGGCCCGCCGGCTCGGTTGCGGCGAGGCAGTCGCCGAAGGAGCGGCAGTCCCCCGCCGGGCCGCGCGCCCTAGACTCCCGACGTGCTTCGCCGCCCGCTCGCCTCCCGCCTCGGCTGCGGAGCCGCCATACTCGTCTCGATCGCGCTCTCCGCCGTCATGCTGACCTCCTTCGTCCGCTCGATGATCTTCCCTGCCGCGCAGGCGTCGTTCCCCGAGCCGCGTGCGGGCGAAGGGTGGAGCGTCGTGCGGTACGAGGCGTCCGATGGCGTGCGACTCGGGGGTGCGTTCTTCCCGCCGCCGTCGATCGACGCCTCGGTCCTCCTCTACTTCCACGGGAACGCGGAGGCGGCGGCGCACAACCTCCCGCTCGCCACCGAGCTGAACGCCCGCGGCCTCGGCGTCTTCCTCGCCGAGTACCGCGGCTACGGCGGACTTCCCGGCTCGCCATCAGAGGAGGGTCTCTACGCCGACGGCGAGGCGGCGCTCGCCGAGCTTGGCCGGCGCGGCATCCCTCCGTCGCGCGTCGTCCTCGTCGGCCGCTCTCTCGGCTCCGGCGTCGCCGCCGAGCTCGCGACGCGCCACCGCGTCGCCGCAGTCGTCCTCGTGTCGGCCTACACCTCCCTCGTCGACATGGGGCGGATCGTCGCCGGGCCGCTCGCGCCACTCGTCGTCCGCGACCGGTTCGACTCGCTCGGCAAGTTGCCGCACATCGAATCTCCGCTCGTCCTCCTCCACGGCTCGAGGGACGACGTGGTTCCCGTCTCGATGGGGCGGCGCCTCGCGGCCGCCCGGCCCGACGCCCGGTGGGTGGAAGTCGCGGGGACGAGCCACAACGAGTTCCCGGGGCTCGCGTCGCTCGTCGCCGACGAGATCGACACCGTCCTCGCGAGAGCCCGGACCGCGCCGCCGCGATAGGCGCCGCCCCAGCGCGACCGGGCCGAGCCCCGCGCTACGATCCTCCGACATGGGAACCGTCGAGCCCCCGCCGGGGCACGCTCCTCCCGGCATCGATCCGGGCGGCGCGTCCAGATCCGGCCGTTCTCCCTGGACGATCGCCTTCCTCGTCCTCGGCGTCCTCGCCGCGTTCCTCTGGTTCCGGAGGCCGAGCTACCTGCCGGACGTTTCCCTCACCTCCGCAACCGCCGAGGGCGTCTCCGCCGGCCCGGACTCCTCGCCGATCCTCTGCCGCGGCTCGAAAGGGTGCCTCGTCGTCTACGTCGCACCCTGGTGCGGCCCGTGCCGCTCCTCGCTGCCAGGCGACGTCGCCCTGGCCGACCACATCGCTCCGATGGGGTACGAGACGCACTTCGTCGTCGGGATGGACGACGTGCGCGCCTGCCTCGAGATGACGAAGACGCTCGGCCGACCCGCGCGGATCGACACCGACCGGAAGTGGGCGCGGGCCGCCCGGATCACCGGCGTGCCGCACTTCCTCGTGACGACTCCGACCGGGAAGATCGTGAAGCGGCAGGCGGGCGCCTACATGGCTCCGCCCGACCAGGTCGCGCAGATCCTCGGAATCTCCTGAGCACGGCACCGACGGGGCGCGGGTAGACTTCTTTCATGCCCGCGCTTTCCACGAGGCTCACCGACCCGGGGGCGATCCCCTACTTCCTCTGGGACGATCCGATGACCGTCTCGGAGCTCGAGGAGCAACTGCGCACGGCATCGGAGCCCGAGCGGTTGAGGCTCCTCGCGCTGATCCTGCGGGAGGCCCGGGACCCCGACGTCTGGCGGTTCGTGACACCCGAGGAGGTCGTCCGGCTGTGGCCCCGGCTTGCCGGGCGCCTCGGGCTCCGAAGGTCCTTCTGGGAGTTCCTCCTGGATCACTGGAAGCGACTCGGGCTCGTGAGGTCGTAGCCGTGTCTCGCCTGACCGGCCTTCAGGAGGAGGTCCTCCTTCGGTTCTTCAGGAAGACCCGCTCGTTCTTTCTGACGGGCGGCGCGGCGCTCGCCGGGTATCACCTCGGGCACCGGACCACCGACGACCTCGACCTCTTCACTTCGTCCGCAGACCTCGAGGAGGGCGTCTCGACGCTCCGTTCCGTCGCCGACGAGATGAGCGCCTCGATCCAGGCCCTTCGGACCTCGCCCGACTTCCGGCGATTCCTGATCGGCGTCGGCACCGAGAGCGTCATCGTCGGCCTCGTGCGCGATCGCGCGCCCCAGATCCACGTCGAGAAGCTCGATCGGGACGGAGTCCTCGTCGACCCACCCGAGGAGATCCTCGCGAACAAGCTCTGCACCCTCCTGTCCCGCGGCGAGGTTCGGGACCTCGTCGACGTTCTGTTCCTGGAGCGGGCCGGACTCCGATCGGAGGACGCCATCGGTCCGGCTTCGACCAAGGACGGGGGGCTCACGCCGGCGCAGCTCGCCTGGGTCCTGTCGCAGATCACGATCGGGCCCGATGCGCGCATCCCTGCCGGGATCACACCGGACGAGCTCCGTGCCTTCCTCGAGGACCTCGTCTCCCGCCTGACCCGTCTCGCCTGGCCGGCGACGCCGGTTTCGTAGCGGCACGCCTCTCGCCTCCGCGTCTCGCGGAAGCGGGCGCGGAGCGGAACGCGCGTCGACGGCCCGGCCCGCCCGGAAGCTCCGGCCTAGTTCACCGGCTCGTCGTCGTCCGCGTCGAGGGTCGGGTCGGCGGCGAGGCGCGGGCGCTCGGGGGCGGGCGGGAGCGTGGCGTCCAGCGTCTCGTCGAGGACCCAGCGCTCGTAGAGCGTCCCGTCGAGCTCGCGGAGGAACCGGCTCGGCTCGGTGACGATCACGACGCCGTAGCGGTCGAAGGCGGTCAGGGGATGGACGAGCGTCAGCTCGTCCTTCGCGCGGGTCGCCGCGACGTAGAAGAGCCTCCTCTCCTCCTCGAGCCCCTCCGGGGTCTTGCAGGCCCGCAGGTTCGGGAAGCGGTCCTCCTGGAGGCCGATGACGAAGACCGCCTTCCACTCGAGGCCCTTGGCCTGGTGAACGGACGAGAGGACGAGCCGCTCGTCGTCCTCCTCGCCGGCGACGTTGTCCTCGCCCGCCGGATCTCCGTAGAGCGTGACCTCCTCGAGGAAGCGGCCGACGTCGTCGTAGGCCAGCGCGAACTGCGCGAGGGCCTCGAGGTCGTCGAGCCGCGCGGAGTGGTTCGGGAACTTCCCCTTCGCGACGTCGGAGTAGCCCCCCTCCTCGACGACGTAGCGGATCGCCTCGGCGGGAGAGGAAACGTACGACGGCTTCCGGAGCGTCTTCATCGTCTCGCGGAAGCGGAGGAGACCCGCGCGCGCGCCGGCGGGCGCCTTGCCGAGCTCGAGGGCGAGGAACGCGGCGAGCGGCTCGTGCGATTCGGAGACGGCCTCCCAGAGCACCGCCGCCGTCCGCTCCCCCACCTTCGGGAGGAGCTTGAGCGCCCTCTTGAACGACATCTCGTCCTTCGGGTTCACGAGGAGGCGCAGGTGCGCGAGGACGTCCTTGACGTGCGCCTGCTCGAAGAAGCGCATCCCCGAGCGGACCTCGTAGGGGATGCCGCGGCGGGTCAGCTCGATCTGGAGCTCCAGCGCCTGGAAATGGGCGCGGTAGAGGACGCCGATCTCGGAGAGGGGCGTCCCCTCGTCGCGCAGCTCGAGGACCCGCTGCGCGACGAACTCGGCCTGCTGGAGGAGGTCCTTCGCGCCGACGACCGCCACCGGGACGCCGCTCTCGCGCGTCGGGACGAGCGTCTTCTCGTAGCGGCGGGAGTTGTGCGCGATCGAGGCGTCCGCGAGCCGGAGGATCTCCGGCGTCGAGCGGTAGTTCGTCTCGAGGCGGTAGATCGTGGCGCCCGGGTAGCGGTCGGGGAAGCCGAGGAGCGCCTCGGCGTCGGCCCCGCGGAAGGAGTAGATCGACTGGGCGTCGTCGCCGACGACCATGACGTTCTTCGCCTCCGAGTCCTGCGCGAGGAGGTCGACGATCTCCGCCTGGAGGCGGTTCACGTCCTGGAACTCGTCGACGAGGATCGCCCGGAAGCGGAGCGCGAGCGCCTTGCGCACCTCGGGGTGCGTCTCGAGGAGCCGCCGCCAGTTCAGGAGGAGGTCGTCGTAGTCCATCGCGTTCGCGAGGACCTTCCGCTCGAGGTAGCGGCGGACGACGGCCTTCACCGGCTCGAGCTGGGCGAGGAGGTGCGGGTAGTCGCGCCCGATCACGGAGTCGAGCTTCTGCCCCGTGTTCGCCGCGAAGGAGACGATCGACCGGAGGAGGTCCCCTTTCGGGAAGCGCCGCTCGGTGATCGGGATGCCGAGGTCCGACGTCGCCGACTCGAGGAGGTCCTTGCTGTCCTCCGCGTCGAGGATGGAGAAGCTCGGGCGGTAGCCGAGGAGCTCGGCGTGGGGGCGGAGGAGGCGCGCACCGACGGAGTGAAACGTCCCCGCCGTCATCCGGGCGAGGTCGGCCCCGAGGAGCCGCTCGACCCGCCGCGTCATCTCGCGCGCCGCGCGGTTCGTGAACGTCAGGAGGAGGATCGCTTCGGGCGCCGTCCCGTCCTCGACGAGGCGGGAGACCCGGTAGACGAGCGTCCGGGTTTTCCCCGACCCGGCCCCGGCGACGACGACGGTCGGGCCGTCGGGGGCGAAGACGACCTCCTGCTGCTCGGGGTTCAGCTCCCGCCGGTAGTCGATCCGGTAGCTCTTCGCCGGCGCGGCTTTCCGGAGGACGTAGCGCTTCGCGGCGGGGGGCGGGGCCTCGGGCGGCATCGGATCGGAGTATCTCGCGGCCGGGGGCCCGCCGCCCCGGGGCCCGGCGCGTCCGGATCGCGGCGTTTCTGGTAGCGTTGCCGCATGAGCAAGCCGATCCCCGAGGGCCTCTGGGAGCTCTTTCCCCTCCTCTTCCGGCCCCACCCCTGGCACGGCATCTCGGTGGGCGACGAGGCCCCCGACAAGGTCACGGCCTTCATCGAGATCGTCCCGACCGACCCGGTCAAGTACGAGCTCGACAAGACGACCGGATACCTGAAGATCGACCGGCCCCAGAAGTTCTCGAACGTCTACCCGTCGCTCTACGGCTTCATCCCGCAGACCTTCTGCGCCGAGGAGAACGCGGCGTTCTGCGCGGCGAAGGCGAAGAGGGAGGGGATCGTCGGCGACGGCGACCCGCTCGACATCTGCGTCCTCTCGGAGAAGGACATCTCCCACGGCGACGTCCTGATGGACGTGATCCCGATCGGGGGTCTCCGGATGATCGACAACAACGAGGCCGACGACAAGATCGTCGCCGTCCTCGAGGGGGACGCCGTCTTCGGCCAGCTCCGCGAGATCTACCAGCTGCCGCCGACGCTCGTCGACCGGCTGAAGCACTACTTCCTGACCTACAAGCAGTCGCCCGACTCCCTCCAGCCGCACCGGGTCGAGATCACGCACGTCTACGGCCGCGAGGAGGCGCACGAGGTCATCCGCCGTAGCCGGGCCGACTACGACAAGCGGTACGGGAAGCTCCGCGAGCTCCTGACCGCCGCGCTCCGAGCCTGACGCTTCCGCCAGGCCTCCACCCCATGGAGAGAGACCTCGAGGGCCTCCGCGCGCTCCTCGCCGATCGGTACCGGATCGACGGCGAGCTCGGCCGAGGGGGATACGCGGTCGTCTACCGGGCCTGGAACCTTCGGCTCGAGCGGGCGGAAGCCCTGAAGGTCCTCTCGCCGAAGCGCGGGGACGACGACGACTTCGCCCCGCGCTTCATGCAGGAGGTGCGCCTCGCGGCGGGCCTCGAGCACCCGTCGATCGTGAAGGTCTACGACTACGGCGAGTCGGGGGGGACGATCTGGTACTCGATGCAGCTCGTGGACGGCCAGTCGCTCGCCGTGCGCCTTCGCCGCGGGGGCGTTCTCTCCGAGCCGGAGGCGGCGCGCCTCGCCGTCCCGCTCCTCGACGCTCTCGCGTACAGCCACGGGCGCGGCATCGTCCATCGCGACATCAAGCCCGAGAACGTCATCCTCGACGGAGACGGCCGCCCGTACCTGACCGACTTCGGGATCGCGAAGTCGGCCGGCTCGCTCGTCAAGACCCAGACCGGCTTCCTGATGGGGACTCCCGCGTACGTTTCGCCCGAGCAGGCCCAGGCGAAGCCGCTCGACGGCCGAACGGACCTGTACGCCCTCGGCGTCACGCTCTACCGGATCGTCTCGGGCCGCTATCCCTTCGAAGCGCCCGACCCGCTCGGAGCCGTCGTCCTCCGGCTGACCCAGCCCCCGCGCCCCCTCGCCGACGTCCTTCCCGCGGTCGACCCCGGCTTCGCGGCGATCGTCATGCGGGCGCTCGAGCGGGACCCATCGGCGCGGTGGGAGTCGGCCGGAGCGATGGGAGACGCGTTCGCCGATTTCCTCGCCGGCAAGCCCGCGGGGAGCGGCCGGCTCCAGATCCCTCGTTCGTCCGCTGCGCCGAGAGCCCTCGAGCCGCCCACGACGCCCGACGACTTTTCCGAGGCCACTCGCCTCGGCCCGGCCGTACAGGCGGACGTACCCGTCCCGGCTCCGACGCCCGAGCCCCCCGTCGCCAGTCCTTCCCGTCGGCCGCACAGGCTCGGCGTCCTCGGGCTCGCCGGCGCCGTCGTCGGGCTCATCGTCCTGCTCGGAGTCGTGACGCTCCTCCTCGGCCCTCGCGGCGATCGAGAAACGGACCGTGCCGGAAGCGCCCCTTCGCCGCGGTCGACGCCCTCCGCTCCGGCCCGGGCCGTCGCGACGCCGGCCGCCGCCGAACCGCCCGTCCTCGAGGCCCCGCCCGTTCGAGAGTCGCCAACGACGGTACCGACCGCCGAGTCGACCCCCGCCGCACGTCCCCGGCGGCAGGCGCCGGCCGAGCCCCTTCGGGAGCCGCCTCCGATCCGCCGCCCCGTCACGACCCCCGAGCGCCTCACTCCGGAGCCGCCGTTCGCCGGGCCGCCCCCGGCCGGCTGCTCCGGGGCCATCGTGAGAATCGGCCTCGCGGTCGACGGTTCGGGAAAGGTCATGGCGCCGCGCCTCTTCCCCTCGGAAGCGCCGCTGGAGTGCGGCCGGTTCGTCCTCGACGCGCTTCCGGAGTGGAGATGGAGGCCCGCCGTGGACGCGGCCGGCGCCCCGGTCCCGTCGGCGCGGTTCGCCGTCGAAATTCAGCTGCCCTGATCTCGCGCGATTATCATCGGCTGACCTCGATCGGAAGGGGGACGACCTCATGACACGGTCCGGGCTGCTTTCCCTCCTCGTCGCCTCGGCATCGCTGCTTCCGGCCTGCACCCCGAAGAACGCGCTGAAGATGGCTGTCGAGGTCGTCTCCGAGCCGGAGGCGGCCATCGTCTCGTTCAAGGGGAAGGACGTCGGGACGACGCCCGCCGCCCTCCGCGTGAAGACGTTCGACGAGCTGATGACGATCGCGGCCCGAAAGGACGACGCCCCCGTCGCCGAGAAGAGGATCCGGATCCTCTCGCCCGATCAGGCCCAGCTCGTCTTCCGCTTCGGCACGGAGCCTTCCGAGGTCGCGAAGCGCCTCGGCCTGACCCGCGTCGTCGTCTTCGACTACTCCGAGAAGGTCTCCTTCGACGTCAGCAAGAGCGAGCTGAAGCCGGAGGGGCTCCCGATCCTCGACCGGCAGGCCGAGCTTCTCTCCCGCTACTTCCCGAACGTCGACGTCTACGTCTGCGGTCACACCGACGCGACCGGCGGCGAAGACTTCAACCTCCAGCTCTCCGTCGACCGCGCGCGCGTCGTCGCCGACCGCCTCTCCGGCCGGGGCGTCCCCCCGGAGCGCCTGAAGGTCCAGGGCTTCGGCAAGGAGTTCCCGAACGACACGAACGAGACGTCCGCGGGCCGCGCGAACAACCGGCGGACGGAGCTGGTCCTGCCGCAGTAGCGAAACCCGGGCGGCCGCCCCGTCCGTCGCTCCCTCCACGGCCCCATGTGAGAGACTGGCCGGTGGAGGAGTTCAGACCATGAGCATCGATGCGATCCGTCTGTTCGGTGAAGCGGTCCGCAAGGACCCGGCTCTGCTCGAGAAGGTCAAGGCCGTCGGCTCGGACGTCGCCGGCATGGTCGCTCTCGCGCGCGAGAGCGGCTTCACGTTCACGGCCGAGGAGCTCCAGGAGGCCGCCGGCGCCGGCAAGGGCGAGCTCACCGAGGAGCAGCTCCAGAAGCTCAGCGGCGGGGGGGTGGCGGTCCAGACCCAGGTCGTCGCGGTTCACGTGGCGGTGGTCGGCTAGTCGAACGAACCCCGATGCGGGGGGACGGCCGCGAGGGGCTGTCCTCCCTGACGACAACGACCCTGGACACCGAAACGGAGGAGGAATCCCGATGAGCAAAGAAGCCATTACGAAGTTCCAGGAAGCCGTTCGGACGCAGCCGGCCCTTCTCGAGAAGGTCAAGGCGGTCGGGTCCGACGTCGACGCGCTCGTCGCGCTCGCCGGGCAGGCCGGCTTCGTCTTCACGAGGGACGAGCTGATGGACGCCGCCCAGGCGAAGAAGGGCGAGCTCTCCGAAGAAGAGCTCCAGAAGGTGGCGGGCGGCACGGCCGTCGGCGTCCTTACGGTGGCGGTCGCCGTGGTCGCGGTCGCCGCGACCTGACGGCCCGATCCCGATGCCGGGCCGCGGGGCGGCGGGGCCGGAGCTGCCGGAATCCCCGGCATTCTCCGGTGACCCCGTCGCCGTTCCGGCGGGGCCGTCAACGGACGTCTCCCCGTTCGATTTCCATCGTCGACACGTCGGCCGCTTCAGCGCTGCCGAACGGGCGGAGCTGGCGCACTCGAAGCGGTTCCTCGAGTGCGTTCTCGGAGACGAGGAGTTCCGCGCCGCGCTCGCCGCCGGCGGGGACGCGGCCCGGCAGGCCTGTCTCGGCCGCGGCCTGAAGGCGAACCCGGCGGACCTCGATCCGATCTGGCGCCACGGCACCGTGTTCGAGGTCCCGACCGAGGAGGCCGGGCGCTACCCGGCGGTGGCGCTCTGGATCGAATGGCTCGGCGGCCTGCTGCGCTTCCGCGACCTCCTCCGCGAGCACGGGAGAACCCCGGAGTGCAACCCCGCGTTCGACGCCTGGCGCCTTCGCCAGATCGCCCGGGGCCGGCGGGAGCTGGGCCACGCGAGCGCGGCGATCACGCACCCCGTGATCGCGTTCGAGCTGTCGAAGGGGTGCACCTTCGGCTGCTGGTTCTGCGGCATCTCGGCCGCGAGCTACGAGGGGCACCTGCCGTACGACGGCGAGGGCCGCGCGCTCTGGCGCGACGTCCTCGCGTCCGCGAGCTCGCTGCTCGGGCCGGCGATGCAGACGGGCACCTGCTACTGGGCCACGGACCCTTCGGACAACCCCGACTACACGAGATTCCTCGAGGACTACCGCGAGATCACCGGCGCCCTCCCCCAGACGACGACCGCCGGCTCGATCCGCGACGTGCGCTGGACGCGCGAGGTGCTCGCGCAGGCGGCCTCCGGTCCCGCCACGCCGACCCGCTTCTCGGTCCTCTCGAACGGGATGCTCCGGCGCATCCACGAGACGTTCACGGCCGAGGAGCTCCTCTGCGTCGAGCTGGTCCTCCACAACCCGGAGTCGGCCCTCGGCGTGGCCCGCTCCGGGAGGGCGCTCGGGCGCGAGGCGCGCCGCGTGAGCGACACGCAGGGGACGATCGCGTGCCTCTCGGGGTACCTCGTCAACATGGTGGACCGCAGCGTCGCGCTCCTCAGCCCCTGCAACGCCTCGGAGCGGTGGCCGCTCGGTTACAGGGTCCACGCGCGAGGCCGATTCGAATCCGCGGAGGAGTTCCGCGCCTTCCTGGAGAAGACCGCCGCCGCCTGCATGCCTCTCCACCTGCGCGGAGCGGACCCGCTCGCGTTCCGTCCCGGAATCGAGCACGCCTCGACCGAGGAGGGTTTCGCGCTGTCGTCCCGCTTCACCCGGCAGGAGTTCTCTGGAGGTGCGACGGCGCGTCGCCTCGGCCCGCTCGTCGCCGCCGGGGGCTCGACTGTCGGGGGGGCGATCGGCACGCTTGCCGGCGAGGGCCTCGACGTCCTCGCTGCGACGGCGCTCCTCCAGAGCCTCTACGACTGCGGCGTCCTCGACGACGAGCTCTCGGGAACCTGGGGTTGAACGGTGGACGTCCTCCTCGTCAACATGCCCTTCATCGGCCTGGCGCGGCCGTCGATCGCCCTCGGCACGCTCAAGTCGGTTCTCGCGGCCAGCGGGGTGCGTTCGGAGGTCGTCTACGCGAACCTCCTCTTCGCGTCCGAGATCGGGCTCGAGGCCCACCAGGCGGTGACGCTCGTCTACGCGAATCACCTCCTGGGGGAATGGCTCTTCTCCGCCGTCGCGTTCCCGGGCTCGTCGAACGACTCCGACGCCTACCTCGATCGCGTCCTCTCGCGCGACATCTTCCACAAGGCGTACTGGAAGCCGGAGCGCGTCCGCGAGCTCGTCCTTCGTGCCCGCATCCGCGCGGAGCCGTTCGTCTCGCGCCTCGCCGAGGACCTCGTCGCCCGTCGTCCCCGGATCGTCGCGTGCAGCTCGACGTTCCAGCAGCACGTCGCCTCCCTCGCCCTGCTCCGGCGGGTGAAGGATCTCGAGCCCGGGATCGTGACGCTCCTCGGAGGAGCGAACTGCGAGACGGTCATGGGGCGGACGACGCACCGCCTGTTCGACCAGGTGGACTTCGTCGTCTCCGGCGAGGCGGACGACATCCTCGTCCCCCTGGTCCGGGCCATCGAGCGCGACGGCCGGGACGTCCCGCTCGAGGAGCTCCCCGCGGGCGTCCTCGGGCCGGTCCACCGCCGGAGCGGCTACCCCCGCGTGGCGGACACGGAAGGTGCGGACGACACGCCCCGGGCCTTCGCCCGCGACCTCGAGGCGATCCCGCCGCCCGACTACACGGAGTACTTCGAGACGCTCTGCTCGCTCGACGCGCTCACCCCCGCCGTCACGCCCACGCTCCTCGTCGAGACCTCCCGCGGCTGCTGGTGGGGGGAGAAGCACACCTGCTCGTTCTGCGGCCTCAACGGCCGGGAGAACGCCTATCGAAAGCGGACTCCCGGGCGGGTCCTCGCCGAGCTCGACGAGCTCTCGCGACGCTACTCGCTCGCGACGTTCGAGACGGTCGACAACATCCTGCCGATGTCGGCTTTCGAGGACCTCCTGCCGGCGCTCGTCGCGGCGGGCCGCCCCTACGACCTCTTCTTCGAAACCAAGGCGAACCTGAAGCGGGACCAGGTCCGGCTGCTCGCCGAGGCCGGGGTGCGGTGGACGCAGCCCGGGATCGAGAGCCTGAGTACGGAGCTCCTCCGCCTCCTCGGGAAGGGCTGCGAGGCCTGGCAGAACATCCAGCTCCTCAAGTGGTCGCGGCAGTTCGGCATCCGGCTCAGCTGGAACCTCCTCTCCGAGGTCCCGGGGGACCGCGACGAGTGGTACGGCGCGATGGCCGAATTCGTGCCGCTGCTCGAGCACCTTCAGCCTCCCTCCGGCGTAGCCCCGATCCAGTTCCACCGCTTCAGCTCGTATCACCGCGACCCCGTGCGCTTCGGCCTGAGGCTCCGCCCCGCACCCGGGTACTCCGCCGTCTACCCGCTGCCCGAGGAGGAGCTCGCCGACCTCGTCTATCTCTTCGAGGACGGGTGGCGGGACACCGTTCGGAAGAGCCCGGTGCTGAAGATGCTCCTCGACGGCCCCGGCCTCCCCCTCCTGCGCCAGCGGTTCCTCTCCTGGGCCGGCCGCTGGGTCGAGGGTCCGGCGCCGGTCCTCGCGGCGTCGCACGCGGAGGGCGCGATGCACGTGAGGGACACGCGCTCCGTCGCGCCGCAGCCCGAGCGGACCGTGACCGGCCTGGATCGCCTCGTTCTCCTCGAGGCCGACCGCGCGCCGCTCGAGACGAACCTCGTCACCCGCCTCGTCGGCCAGCGCCACGCGGAAGGGGCCGTCGCGGAGTCCGTCGAGAGGCTTCTCGATCAGCGGCTTGCCCTGCGCATCGACGGCCGCCTCGTCGGCCTCGTCCTCGAGGATCCCGTCGACTCGATACCGAACCTCGAAGCGGGCCCGTTCGGACGGGAGCTGCCGCGCGAGAGGTCGGCCAAAGCGTGATCGTCGCACCCCGCACGGCGACGCTTCCCGGCCCCTTCCGCCTCGACGGCGGCGGCGTCCTCGAGGACGTCGAGGTGGCGTACGAGGAGTACGGCGCGCCGGACGCCGCCCGCCGCGACGCGGTGCTCGTCTGCCACGGGCTGACGACCGACGCCCACGCGGCCGGACGCCACACCTGGATCGACCGCAGCGCGGGGTGGTGGGACGCGGCGATCGGACCCGGCAAGGCCGTCGACACCGATCGCTACCGGGTCCTCTGCGCGAACGTCCTCGGCGGCGCCGGCGGAACGACCGGACCGGGATCGCTCGATCCGCGGACGGGCCGGCCCTTCGGCCTTCGCTTTCCGGTCGTGACGGTCGGCGACATGGTCGCGGTCCAGGCGGCCCTCGCGGACCACCTCGGGATCGAGCGCTTCCACGCCGTCGTGGGCGGGTGCCTCGGCGGGTTCCAGGCCCTCGAGTGGATGGCGCGCTTCCCCGGACGCCTCGAGCGCGCGGTCGTCATCAGCGCGACCCCGCGGACCTCCGCGCACAACCTCGCGTTCTTCGAGGTGCTCCGGCAGGCGATCACGCGGGACCCGCGCTTTGCTGGCGGCGACTACTACGGAGGCGAGCTGCCCGCCGACGGCCTGGCGCTCGCCGCGATGTTCGGTGCCGTCGTCTGGCTCGGACGCGAGACGATGGAGCGAAAGTTCGGCGTCACCCTGCTCGAAGGAACGAAGCCCCGCTTCACGCTCGGGCCGGAGTTCACGGCCCAGGCGTTCCTCGCGCAGATCGCCGAGAACGCCCCCGCCCGCCTCGACCCCAACTCCTTCATCTACCTGACCCGGGCGACCGACTACTTCGACCTCGCGCGCGACGCGGGGAGCCTCGCCGCCGCGCTGGCCGGCTTCCGGGGACGGACCCTCCTCGTGAGCTACGCCTCCGACTGGCGCTATCCGCCCTCCGGGGTCGACGAAATCCGCGTCGCCCTGGAGGCGAACGGCGCTTCGGTCCGGCACGAGACGCTCGAGAGCGACTTCGGCCACGGCGCGTTCGTCTACGACGTCGAGGGCGTCGGCGACCTGCTTCGGCGCTTCCTGGCCGACTGATCCCGGCGTCTCGTCAGGCCGGCCGGAAGTGGTCGACCGTCAGGAGCGGCCGGCCGACGGCCGCGGTGTCGAGGTCCAGAGAGAACGCGGAGACGAAGCCCGCGGCGCGGGCCGCGGCGCGGAAGACGAGGGCTTCGACGAGGTACTGGCCCGAGAAGGCGTGGCAGGCGTCGACCAGCGTCAGCGGCGCGCGCCCGATCGCGGCCGCGATCGCCTCCGACGGCACCGCGTGGGCCTCGACGACGACCATCCCGTGGCGCGCCGTGAAGGGCCGGTAGCGCCGGAAGAGCTGCACGAGGTCGAGCTCGAGCCGGCGCACGCCGATCCGCTCGCCGTCGGCGTCGACGAAGACGGCGTCGGGGTCGCCGAACGTCTGGAGACCGTCGTCCTCGCCGGGCGTCGCGAAGCGGCGGTTGTGGATCACGGACTTGCTGACGTGCAGGACGTCGCGAGGGTCGAGACCGTGCTCCCGGAGCGTCGCGGCGATCCCGTCGGGGTCGGCGACGTCGCCGCGCACGGACCAGCCCGGCACGCCCTCGGCCCGGAGCCGGCGCTCCGTCTCCAGGCGCGCGACCTCGTTGTACTCGACGCCGACAATCCGGAGCGGCGCGGCGTCGAGGTGGCGACCGCGCATCGTCCTCTCCCGGATCGCGCGGTAGAGCTCGACGAGGAGCGTGCCGTCGCCCGAGCCCGTGTCGACGATCGCGGCGGGCTGCGACTCGAGCGGCTCCCGCTCGAACAGGGGAAGCACGGCGGAGAGGAGCGGCTCGAGGCAGGCCCGCCTGAAGACGATCCCGGAGAACGCGATGTCGAGCGCGCGGTCTACGTGGCGTTCGACGCCGTCGTGGTCGTCGGCGCCGTCGAGAACGGCGTCGCCGCGCTCCCGCGTCGGCCGCGCAGCGAAGATCCGCCGGCCCGACCGACCGAGCGTCGGAAGGTAGCTCGCCGCGTACCAGTACTGAGGCGCGACCTCCGAGACGACGCGCCCCTCGAACGTGAGCGCCGTCCGTCCGTCCTCTCTCTTCAGCCATCCCTGCGCGGTCAGGACCGCGAGCGCCGCGGCGACCGCATGACCGGGCCCGGGCAGCTCCTCGTCCGGGCAGCCCCGCGTGCCGGCCTCTGCGAGGAGAGCCAGCGCGCCGCAGCGGTCGAGCCCGGTCACGGCGGCCGCGACGAGAGTCCCGTCCCGGTGGGCGCGCACGCGCCTTTCGATCAGACCGCCACCCGGCTCGCCCGCGAGAACGTCGACGGCAGGGTCCGTCCCGGTGACCCCGTCGTCGTCGAAAGACCTCATCAGCATCCGCGCACGCTCGGTCCGCCCCGCCGCGCCGCGGTACGTCCCGAGAGTGCGCAGCCAGTCCCGTCCCGTCGGCGTCAACAGGACCCGTACCTGCCCGGGCCCCCCGCCGCCCGCGCGGGAGACGAGACCCTGGTCGGCGAGAAGGCGCATCGCGACGTGCAGGAGACCGGGCCGCGCCCCCAGCCGCGAGGCCAGGTCGTCGACCGCGACGGGCTCCGAGGATTCGCGGAGCGCATCGAAGGCCCCGTGGCTCTCGAGGGCCTCCACGCTGCTACCGATGGCCACGCCGTCGAGGTGCCAGCAGACCGTCCGCCAGACCGAGGCGCAGAGGGCGGCGAGGAGCGGATCGCCCGGACCCGTCACTTTGGCGGGCCCACCGAACAGTGCCGGGCGCCGCGGGCCCCTGTCACGCGATCTGCCTGAGGGCCAGGCTCGAGAACTCGCGCCCCGAGGCCATGAGCTCGTCGAAAGTCCCCTCCTCGACGACCCTCCCGTTCACGAGGACGACGATGCGGTCGGCGTTCCGAATCGTCGACAGCCGGTGCGCGATCACGATGCGCGTGGCGCGGAGCTGCTCGAGCGTCCGGCTCACGACGGCCTGCGTGTGGTTGTCGAGCGCGCTCGTCGCCTCGTCGAAGAGGAGTATCCGCGGACGCCGGGCGATCGCCCGGGCGATGAGGATCCGCTGGCGCTGCCCGCCGGACAGCCCGGAGCCGCCGACGCCGACCATCGTGTGAAGGCCCATCGGCATCGCCTTCACGTCGGCCTCGAGGCCACACAGCCTCGCCGCCTCCATCGCCTCGTCCATCGTCATCCGGGAGGTGCCGGCGATGTTGTCGTAGACGGTGCCGTTGAGGAGCTGGCTGTTCTGCAGGACCGCCCCGAGCTGGCGGCGGACCGCCGCCAGGTCCAGCCCCGCCAGGTCGAGCCCGTCGTAGAGGACGGCACCGGCCTCCGGAGACTCGAACCCCAGGAGCATCCGGTAGAGCGTCGACTTGCCCGAGCCCGACGGCCCGACGAGCGCCACGAACTCGCCCGGGTCCGCCCGGAACGAGACGTCGTCGAGGACGAGCGGGCCGTCGGCGTGGTATCGGAAGCTCACGCGGCTGACCTCGACGGCGCCCGAGAGCTCGCCCGGGTCCGTCCGGCGCGACGAAGGCTCCGCGGGCGTCTCGAGGATCGGGCGCGACCGCTTCCAGACCGGCACGACGTCCAGCACGGGGAAGAGGAGCGAGAGCGTCATCGTGAGCGACGAGACGACCGCGCCCAGCGCGGCCAGGAACGCCACGAACGTCCCGAGGGAGAGGCCCGGGAAGCTGCGGTCCGCGGAGAGGCCGACGGACGCGAAGACGAACCCCGTGGCCAGCGGCGGCAGCACGGCCCCGAGGACGACGACTCCTGCGAGCACCTTCCGGACGCCGAGATCGAGCCGCTTCTGCTCGGCGAAGGCGCGCGCCCAGCGGTTGAAGGCGCGTTCCTCGGCGCCCGCCACCCGGAGCTTCGCGATCCCCTCCGTGAGCTGGAGCGTCAGCCCCTGGATGCGCCCGGCGACCTCGTAGAGCGGCACCTGGTGGTGCATCAGGAGCCGGAAGAGGACCGCGGCGACGACCACCGCGAGGCCGATCGGCAGCAGCGCGAACCAGGCCAGCCTCGCGCTGTACCAGAAGAGGAGACCGACGTTGAAGAGACCGAAGAGCGCCGAGAGGACGCTGATCGACGCCGCGCCGGCGAGGCGCTCCTGGACGAAGCCGACCGCCAGCGCGCGGTTCCCGAGGTCTCCGGTCGCGAAACGGCGGAAGAAGGAGGGAGGCAGGGCGAGCAGCCGGTCCATCAGGCCGGCCTGCACGGCCCCGCCGGCCCGGCCGCTGACGCGCAGCTGGGCGAACGACTGGACGACCTGGAGCCCCGCCACCGCGAACCCCGCCGCCAGCAGCGCCGCCACCAGGTACGCCAGCTGGCTTCGCGAGTCGCTCGGGATGACGGAGCCGAACAGGAGGCCGGTTCCGATCGGCGTCAGGAGCGCCAGCACTCCCGCGACGGCACCCAGGACGAAGAGCCTCGCGAGGTCCGGCCCGGAGCCGAAGCCGAGGAAGCGCAGCAGCGCGCGGCGGCCCGGCGTCCCCGGCGGAAGCGCCCGATAGAAGACGTGCGCCTGCGGCTCGAGCGTCGCGGCGACGCCGGCGTCCACCCTCGTCCGCGCTCCCCGCGCGGGGTCCACGAGGACGTAGCGGCCAGGGCCGTCCGGCAGGATCGCCACGGGCCTTCGGTCGTCCGTCGCGAAGGCGAGGACGGGTCCCCCGTCCCGCGTCCACCATCCGTCCCGCAGGAGCACCTCGCGGGTCCGCACCCCGGAATCCGCCGCGATCGCCGCGAGGTCCCGCGGCTCGGGCGCTCCCGCCGGGGCGGGCCGGATCGTCACGCCGCCCGACTCGGCGACGAGCCGGCAGGCGACGGCGAGCGCGTCCTCGGCGGCGCTCGCGATCGGGAGCCGCGTCCCGAGCACGGACGCCAGCTGCTCCTCGGCTTCGGAGCGCAGGGACCGCACGCTGCTCGCGCGCCGGAGAAGCCGCGCGCGGCCCTCCCGGGCGGTGCGCGCCTGGCGGCGCGCGAGGAGCTCGACGACGGAGCGGCCGAACGCGGCGAGCGCGTCGGGCAGGCCGCCCGGCCGAGCGGCGACCTGCTCCGTGGAGAGCCACTCCAGCTCCGCGTCCCTCGCGACCTTCAGCCAGAAGCCGGCGCAGACCGGCGCCATCGCTCCGGCGCCGAACGGAGTGGCCTCCGGGTCCCCGTACGGGATCAGCTCCCCCGCGCGGACCTCGACCCAGCGAACGTCCCTGCGGGCGACGAGCCACTGTCCCTCGCCGACGACGGCCGCTTCCTCGACCGGCGTCCTCGAGGTCCGGGGCGGCAGCTGGTCCTCCGAGAGCCCCGCGGCGAGAGCCTGGAGCCATCCCTCCACGAGCGCCACGACCTCCGGGCCGACGGCCGCGTCTCCCGCGCGCGAGAGCAGTCGCGCGAGATCCACGTCGATCAGGGCCGCGTCGGGTCCGGGAACGGCGCGCACGGTGTCGTTTCCTTCGAGCGCCGGCAGCCCGAGGAGGGCGTTCCCGGCCTCGACGCGGCAGACGTGCCGCCGCGGGCCGCGTCCCTGCCCCGGCTCGAAGAAGACGTCGACGGAGCCCTCGCGGACGAGCCAGGCGCGCGTCCCGGACTCGATCGGGAAGGCCGAGCCCGGCCCCCCGCGCCGGGCTGGGCCTGCGCCTCCGGCCGCCGTCGCGATCGCGTCGAGCGCGGCGCGGAGATCGGCGGCGTCAGGCATCCTGGATCAGCCTCGAGTAGGCCCCGCCGGAGAGGACCAGCTCGTCGTGGGTCCCGCGCTCGACGACCCTCCCGCTTTCGAGGACGACGATCTCGTCGCAGTCGCGGATCGTCGAGAGCCGGTGCGCGATGATCAGGCAGCTGCACCCCCTGCGCCGGAGCGCGTCGTCGATCCTCTTCTCGGTCAGGGGGTCGAGCGCGGAGGTCGCCTCGTCGAGGACGAGGAGGCTGGGGTTCGCGTGGAGGGCGCGCGCGATTTCCAGGCGCTGGCGCTGTCCGCCAGAGAGGTTGCGCCCTCCCTCCTCGACCGCGCCGCCGTACCCTCCGGCCCGCGCCGTGACGACGTCGTGCACGCACGCATCGCGGGCCGCGTCGACCACGTCCGAGTCCGGGACCGTCCCGTCCCAGAGCGTGAGGTTCTCCCGGAACGTCCCCTCGAAGAGGAAGATCTCCTGGTCCACGGACGCGACCGAGGCCGCGAGGACCTCGCGAGGCCGCGCGGTGCGGGGACGCCCGTCGAAGAGGATCTCGCCGCTCCAGGGCCGGTGGAGACCCGCCACGAGCTTCGCGACGGTGGACTTCCCGCTGCCCGAAGCGCCGACGAGCGCGACCCGCCCCCCGGGCCGCACGGTCAGGGAGAGCTCCTTGATGAGCGGCTCGGCCAGCGGGCTGTACCCGAACGTGACGTTGCAGAGCTCCAGGTGGCCCGAGAGCTTCGGCTCGTCGATCGCATCGGCCGCGTCGAGCGCGGGGACCTGGGGGCCGTACCACTGCGGATCGACCTTGTTCTCGAGGACGTCGTCGAGACGGTTGAGGTCCCCGTCCACCTGCTGCAGCTGCGAGCCGAGCGCGACGAGCGTCGCGACCGGGAGGAGGAACGCGGCCACGAGGGCCTGGAACGCCACGAGCTCGCCGAGGGTGAGCTGCTGCTGCATCACCCTGAGCCCGCCGACGCCGAGGACGACCGCCGTGTTGACGGTCGTCAGGAGGGCCGGGACGGCGTTGAGGACCTGGGTCGCGGCGGCCAGCTCCTGTCCCGAGTTGCTCGCCCTCGCGTGCTGTCCGCTCCAGCGGGAGAAGAACGCCGACTCGCCTCCGTTCGCCTTGAGCGTCTCGATGATCTGGAGCCCGTTGAGCGTGACGCCGAGGAGCTTCCCCTGCTCCTGGAGGACGCGCTTGGCGAGGTCGCGCCGGCGGCGGGAGACGGCCGCGAGGACCACGAGGCTCGCCGCCGCGAGGGCGACGACGACGGCGGTGAGGACGACGTCGAACTGCGCCATGACCAGGACGTAGAGGACGGCCATGAGCGCGCCGAGGACGTTCGTCGCGAGCTGCCCCGAGAGCAGCTGCGCGACGCGGTCGTTGATCGCGACGCGGGAGCCGACCTCTCCTCCGAACCTCTGCCCGAAGTAGTCCATCGGCAGCCGCAGCAGGTGGGAAAGGAACCGGCTCGAGGAGGTGAGGGAGAGCTTCGCCTGCAAGCGGTAGAGCGTCCGCTGCTGCAGGGCCGTCAGGGCCAGGAGCATCGCGATCGCCGTCCCCATGATCCAGAGGAGCGGCGTCGTCCACGACCGGTGCCCTCCGACGAGGACCTCGTCGACGAAGACCCGGGTCAGGCTCGGGAGGACGAGGCCCAGGACGGCCAGCGCGAGCCCGGTGGCGGCCGCGACGGCGAGAGGCCCGCCGAGGCCCCGGGCACGCCGGGCCAGGGAGCGCAGCAGGCTCGGCCCGGTGCCGCCCGGCTTGAAGTCGGGTCCCGGCTTGAACGTCAGGACGATGCCCGTGTACGACGTGTCGAAGTCCTGATCGGCGACGAGGCGGGGTCCGCTCGCCGGGTCGTTCACCCACCATCCCTTGCGCCCGTGCCCCTCCACGACCAGGAAGTGGTTGAACTCCCAGAAGACGACGAACGGCGCCGCCAGCTCCCGGAGCTCGGCCGGGCCCTTCGCGAAGCCGCGCGCCTCCAGGCCGTAGTGGCGGGCCGCCCGGACCACGTTCCCGGCGTTGCTGCCGTCTCGCGAGACGCCGCAGGCCAGGCGCAGCTTCTCGAGCGGCTCGAAGCGGCCGTGGTAGGCGAGGATCATCCCGAGCGACGCGGCGCCGCACTCGGCCGCCTCCATCTGGATGACGGTCGGCGTGCGGCGCCTCACGGAGCGGGCTTTTCGGCTGACGTCCTCGGCCGGCACGCGCTTTCGGTCGCCGGCCTAGAGGCCGAGCAGCTCCTTGAGCTTCGGGACGACGAGGGTGATCGGCGCCGTCTCGCGCACCATCACCTGGCCGGTGCAGAGGGTCCCGCTCGAGACGGCGAGCGTCCGGCCCTTCCGGGCCGACCACTTGAACCCGTTCTTCGCGCCCGGGTCGAGGACCGGCTCGGCGGAGACGATCGTGACGGGGCCCGCGGCCGTCAGGACCTCGACGAGCGCTTCGTTGGAAAGGAGGCTCGCCAACCCGTCCCGAGACGCGGGGTAGTCGCTGACGTCCGTCACTGTCGCCAGCATGTAGCCGTACTCCTCGAGCTTGACGGTCGTCGGCGTCAGCCGCACCTCCATGCCCGGGCGGATGCTCCTCGCCTCCAGGGCCGGGACGGCGACTCCGACGCGAAGCGTCCCCGAGTCCCGCTCCAGCGCCAGGATCGGCTGGCCCGGCGAGACCAGGCTTCCGGGGTTGACGAGGGACTCCGTGACCCGGCCCGCATAGGGGCTCACGACCTCGGTGTTCGTCCGGTGCTCGAGCTCGAGCTGCGCGACCTCGTTCCTCTCGTCGTCGAGATCCTGCCGGATCCGGAAGACCTTCACCTCCTCCTGCTCGTCCAGGTCCTCGATCTGGGCGCGGAGGGCGCCGGCCGCCGTCAGATCCTGCTCGAGCTCGATCCGGGTGGCGTCCCGCGTGTGCTCCAGCTCGGCGAGCGGCTGACGCGTGGTGAGGCCCGCGTCGACGAGCTCGCGGGCGCCGGCGATCCTCGTCTCGAGCCACTCGAGGCGGGTCCCGGCGGCGTTCGCCTGCTGCTGCGCCTCCGCAATCCTGCGGCGGAGAACGTCGCGCTGGCGCGAGGCCTCCTGCTCGGCGAACGCCACGGCCCGTCGCTCCTGTTCCTCGAGGTGAGCGAGCTGCGTCTTCATGTTCTGAAGCCGCGCCGCGAGGTCGGGCCGGGACAGGAGCGCGACGACCTCTCCCTCCTTCACGACCGACCCGGGTTCCGCGCGCAGCTGCCAGAGCGTGCCGCTCCCCACCGAGACGACGCGCACGAGGCCGCCGCCCCGGATGAAGATCCCCATCCCTCCGACGGACGTCGTGACGCGGCCGAAGATCCCCCAGATCGTCGCGGCGAGAAGAAGAGTGGAGAGTGCGCCGACGGCGATCCACGACCTCGGGCCGGTGACGACGAGGAGCTCATCGAGCCGGTCTGGGCTCTGGAGCTTCTCGAGCGCCTCGCGGCGGAAGAGCCCGCTCACCGCGCACCGCCCGCGCGGGACGGGCGGGCGGCCAGGTCGGCTGCTCCGGAAGGTCGTCGATACATTCCGCTCCCCCGCTCCGGACCGCGTGATCCGGTCCCCGCGAGGACCGGGGCCACCGGTCAGTGTAGCAGCCGCGAGAGGGGGAGCACCGGTCCGAAAGCAGCTCTGGGAGCGGGGCTACTCCTTCGCGCCCTCGTCCTTCTTCCGGATCACCATCACCTTCACACGCTCGCCGTCGCCGTCCTCCCCCTCCTTCGCGTGCCAGAGCATCGGCATCGCGCCGGGCGCGAGGACGTCGCCCGACTCGAGGAGCTCCTGGAGGACCTGCTCGACGGCGCCGCGCGTGCGGGAGTCGAGGCTCTCGAGGCTCTTCGGAGCGGCCTTCTTCAGGACGTCCGCGGCGCTCGGCCTGTCGGCGCCCTCGCCGACCGTGTAGGCGTACGCATGCTTCTTCACGACGACCTTCTTCCCGTCGTCGCCCGTGAAGACCATCGTCGGCCCGCCCCCTTCGCCGACCTTCACGACGTGGACCTCCTTGCCGCCCGGGAGGAGGACGTGGGGCCCTTCGCCGTCCGAGAAGGTCTTCACGGAGAACTCATTCTCGCCGACCTTCAGCGTGTAGCCGTCCCCGGTGCGCGTCACGACGACCGGCTTGCCCGACTCGGAGGTCAGCGTCTTCGTTTCGCCCGGCTTCATCGGGTCGAGCTTCAGGACGGTCGCTTCCTTGTCCTTCGAGGTGGCGATCGTGATCGTCGTCTCCTCCTCTCTGTCGCCCGCCTGCGCGACACCGCCGAGCGGGAGGATTGGTGCGACGAGCGTGACGACGGCGCCGAGGGTGAGGGCGCCGAGGGAGGCGCGGGGGACCATGCAGGAGAGACTCATCGGGAACCTCCGATCGTTCTTTCCGGTCATCGCCGGTTTCGTCGTCCCTCCGCAATCGACGGGCCAGGCCCGGGAGGCCTCCACGCGCCCGGGACTTCCCGAAATCGGGAAGCGCCTCCCGAAATCGGGCTACTCCTCGGCGGAGGCGAGCCCGAACTTCTCGAGGCGGTAGAGGAACGCCTTGTAGGGGAGATCGAGGAGGCGGGCCGCCCGGGCGCGGTTCCCCCCGGCCAGCTCGAGAGCCTGCCGCAGCGCCTCCTTCTCGTGCTCCTCCCAGGAGAGTCCTCCGGGAGGGAGCTTCCAGCCCGCGTCGGGGGCGGTCCGTCCGCCGAGCGGCTCGGGAAGGTCCCCTGCCGAGACGCGCCCCCCCTCGGAGAGGAGGACGAGCCGCTCGACGACGTTCGCGAGCTCGCGGACGTTCCCGGGCCAGGGGTGGTCGACGAGCCGAGCCAGGAGCGCCGGGGGAAACGGCTCGACGCGGATGCCGTAGCGGCGCTCCGTCCGGGCCACGAAGTGCCGGACGAGGAGCGGGACGTCCTCGCGCCTCTCGCGGAGCGGCGGGAGCGTCACCGAGACGACGTTCAGGCGGTAGTAGAGGTCCTCGCGGAAGCGCCCCTCGGCGACCTCCCGCGCGAGATCGCGGTTCGTGGCGGCCAGGATGCGGGCGTCGGTCGGGATCTCGACCGCCCCGCCGATCCGCGTCACGACCCCTTCCTGGAGCGCGCGGAGGAGCTTCGGCTGGAGCGGGAGCGGAAGCTCTCCGACCTCGTCGAGGAAGAGCGTCCCGCCCGTCGCCTGCTCGAGCTTCCCTTTCCGCGTCCGGTCGGCACCCGTGAAGGACCCCTTCTCGCTTCCGAAGAACTCGGCCTCGACGAGGCTCTCCGGAATCGCCGCGGCGTTCACGGCGACGAACGCCCCCGACCGCCGGCGCGAGAGGGCGTGGAGCGCCCGCGCGACGAGCTCCTTCCCGGTGCCGCTCTCCCCCGTCAGGAGGATCGTCGCGTCGGTCCCCGCGAGCTTCTCGACCTGCCGGTAGAGCCGCGCCATCGACGGGCTCTTTCCGACGAGGTCGACGAGGCGGTCGCGGTCCCGCACCTCCTCCGTAAGCCGCCGGTTCTCGTCGGCGAGGCGCCGTGCCCGAAGCGTCCGCTCGACGGCGAGGAGGAGGGCCGCCCGCTCGAACGGCTTCGTCAGGTAGTCGTCGGCTCCCGCCCGCACCGCCTCGACCGCGTGGGCGATCGTCCCGTAAGCGGTCGACATCACGAACCCGGTCTCGGGAAAGCGGGCGCGGACCTCGGCGAGGAGCTCCATCCCGTCGCGCCCCGGAAGCTTCCAGTCGGAGAGGACGAGGTCGACGGGAGCGGCCGCGAGCTCGACGAGCGCGGCGTCGACGGAACCCGCTTCGGCCACCGCGTAGCCTTCGCCGCGCAGGATCCCCGCGACGAGCCTCCGCTGGTCGATCTCGTCCTCGACGAGGAGGAGGCGGGCTTCAGGCAGGACGTCCTCCGGCTCTCGGTCCCGCCTCGAGGAGGACGCGAGTTCCCCGGGGCGTGCGGCGCTCCAGAACGAGGCTCCCGCCGTAGCGCGTCGTCGCGATCCGGTGGGCGAGGTAAAGCCCCATCCCCGACCCGCTCGGTTTCGTCGTGACGTGAGGCGTGAAGAGCCGCGCCGCGACCTCCTCCGGGAGGCCCGGCCCCTCGTCCTCCACCGTCACGCGGACGCCGCCCGGCGCGCGCTCCTCGACCCGGACGGAGACCTCGGCGCCGTCCGCGCTCGCCTCGACCGCGTTCACGACGAGCGCGTGGAGCGCCGCCTTCAGCTCCGGCGCGACGGCGCGCGCGCGCCTCGCGCCGCTCGCCGGGGAGACGGTGACGCGCACGCGTCCGCGCGCCTCCTGGAGCGCGGCGAGGGCGACGTCCTCGGCGAGGGAGCGGACGTCGACCTCCTCCTCGGCGCCGCCTCCCGCCGCGAGCGCGAGGAAGGAGCGGATCGTCCCGTCGACGCCCGCGATCTGCCGCCGGGCCGCCGCCGCGAGCGAGGCGGCCTCGGCGTCGTCGGGGAGGCGCGCGGCGAGCTCGTCCACGGAGAGCCCGACGGCGTGGAGCGGGTTGCGGAGCGCGTGCGCCATACCGCGCGCCACCTCGCCCATCTCGCCGAGGTGCTCGCGCTCCTTCAGGTCGAGCGCCTCCCGCTCGAGCGACGCGAGGCGCGAGGACATCTGGTTGAACGCCGCGATCGCTTCCCCCACCTCGCCCCCCTCGCGCGTCTCGACCCGCGCGCCGAACGCTCCCTCCCCCACGGTCCGCGCCGCGCGGGAGAGCTCCGCGAGCGGGCGCGTGACGCGATGAGCGACGAACGCGGCCGCGAGGAGGCCGAATGCGACGATCCCGAGCGAGCCGAGGACGAGACGGGTCCGGAAGCGGCCGACGGCCTCTTTCACCCCGGTTCCCGGGATCGGGATCTTCACCTTCTCCACCGGCCCTTCCAGGAAGATGAAGCCGGTTCCCCCCTTCGTCGTCCAGCTCTTCGTCGCGGACGTCGTCCGGTTCCCGTCGGTCTGGACCGTGGTCACGACGAACCGCGGCCCCTCGACCTCCTTCGGTGAAACCTCCGGTCCCGTGGTCCCTTCCTTCGTCCGCGCCTCCGGCGGCGACGGCGGCAGGGAGACGACGTGAGCCTCGTCGCGGACCACGATCCTCCGGACGCCTGTATCGACGCCGCCCAGCTCGACGAGCTTCCCGTCGCGGCGCTGGAGGACCTTCACGACGTCCTTCCCGACCGACGTCGCGACGGCCGTCACCTCGACGCGCAGGTCGCGGGTGAGCGCCTCCACGAGGAGCCACTCGGCGCCCACCATCAGGGCGAGGAGACCGCCCATGAGGGCGAAGAGCTTCACGCGGAGCGTCATCGGGCGCCCGAAGATACAAGGTCCGTGCCGCCGTCCGGCCCCTTCGCGGCGAACGCCGACGGCGCGCCGTCGAGGACGACCACGTACGGCCGGCCCTTCGTCTCCGGAAGGTCGTACTCGAGCCGGGGATCGGCCAGCAGCTCCCGCCGGACGTCCGGCGGCGCGTAGTCGAGGAGGTAGAAGACCGGACCCCACGTCGCCCCGGCCGGGTCGACCACCTTCCGGATGAGCCGGGCCGCCTCGGCGAGCTGCTCGGGTGTCCTGTCGGCGTTGTGCTTCGTGTAGCGCCCCGACTTGTTGTTGACCGTAAACGCGCGCGATTCTGCGTCCCAGAGGATCTCCCCTCCGATCCTCCCCGGCGCCCCCCCGAGCGCCGCGACGTGCCCGTACGTCTCGACGTACCCCGGCTCGCGGTCGGAGCCGTCCTCCGGGCGATGGAAGCCGTTCGGGTAGGTACGGCCGAGCGGGTGCGGCACCTCGCGCACGATCGCGACGCGGCCGGCGACGTCGATGACCCACTTGTACGTCCCGTCTCCCGGCTCGAGGAGCGCCGGGACGTCGGGCGTCGCCAGCTGGAGATACGGGTTCAGGAGGACCCTGCCACTCCGGTCCGCCTCGTACTGCTTGACGTAGGCGGGTGGAACGGCGGCCCCGTACTTCGCGTCGAGCGTGTCGGCGGGCGGCGCGGCGAGCGCCGCTGACGCCGCGAGGAGGAGTGCGTTCGCCGTCCGAGACGCGTACGGGAGCATCCGAGCCTCCTGCGCGCAGGAACGGACGAGGCCGCGCGCGAAGCCAGTCTAGCGGCCCCGCCGTCCGTTCCCGCCGGATCCGCGCCGGTCCGTGGCGGAATGCCCCCGGAGGCCCCACGTCGAAGCCCGGCCGCGCTCCGGCGCGGGTTTCCGCACTCGCTCGCGCGGGAAGCCGCACACCTGTCGCGGCCACGCTCGGCGGGCTTCGGACAAACCTCTGCGGCAGAATCGGTTCGCCCGCGCCCGGGAAGCGGCACGACGCTTGCCGTGCAATTCGCGGCGGAGCCCGGACGGGCTCCGCGATTCGAGCATCACGACGCAAGGGAGGAGCCCTCACATGGCACAGGAGATCGAACGGAAGTTCCTCGTCGCCGGTCCCTTCAAGGAGCAGGCGACCCGACAGACCCGCATCGTGCAGGGGTACCTCTCTTCGGTCCCGGAGCGGACCGTCCGCGTGAGGATCAAGGGCGACAAGGGCTTCCTGACGATCAAGGGAATCGGGAACGCCTCCGGCGCCTCCCGCTACGAGTGGGAGCGCGAAATCCCGGTCCCGGACGTCGAGCAGCTGCTCGCGATCTGCGAGCCCGGCGTCATCGACAAGGTCCGCTGGCTCGTCCCGGCCGGCGCGCACACGTTCGAGGTGGACGAGTTCCACGGCGAGAACGAGGGGCTCGTCGTCGCCGAGGTCGAGCTCGCCGCCGAGGACGAGGCCTACGTCCGTCCCGCCTGGCTGGGCACGGAGGTCACCGGGGACCCGCGCTACTTCAACAGCATGCTCATGAAGAGCCCGTACACGCGCTGGGAGCGCCCCGCGGACGGCGCCGAGGGCGCGTGAGCGGGCCGGACCGGCCGGCGGCCGCGGCGGACGGGACCCCGCGGGCCCCGACGGCGGTCGATCCGCTCGACATGCGGAACTACGGCCTGGAGAAGCTGCAGGAGATCGAGGCCGGCCCCTTCATGGCGAGAGCGAAGCTCGCCGGTCTCCCGCTCGGAGTCCTCGCCTTCCTCTTCTTCCACCTCCGCTGGTGCGGACCGATCGGCTTCTTCGAATCGGCCGCCGGCGCCGCGAACGTCGCCCACCTCTACACCGTCACCGGGATCTTCTTCTTCTCACTCGTCCTCTGGATGACGGAGGCGATCCCGAGCTACCTGACGTCGTTCATCGTCATCGTCTCGACGATCCTCTTCGGCATCCTGAAGATGCGGCCGACCTTCGCCTACCTCGGCGAGCCGGTCATGGTCCTCAACATCGCGAGCTTCATCCTGGCGAGCGCCCTCGTCGCGAGCGGCCTCGCGAAGCGGATCGCGCTCCTCCTCGTGACACGGTGGGGGAACCACATCACGGGGATCTTCTGGGCCTTCATCGCCCTGAACCTCCTCCTCGGCGCGTTCATCAGCGCGACGTCGGCGAAGACCGCCATCCTTCTGCCCCTCTTCATGGTCATCGCTGCGATGTACGGCGCCGTCGGCGGGGTCTCACGCAACAACGTCGGGAGGAACCTCGTCCTCCAGAACCTCCTCGCGAACAACGTCTCGGCGAGCGCCTTCATCACCGGCTCGGCGGCGAACCTCCTCGCCGCGCAGCTCCTCGAGAACGCCGGCCACAAGGTCATGTACTCCCAGTGGCTCATGGCGCTCCTGCCGCTCGCCGTCCTCCAGTGCGGGATCGCCTGGTTCACGGGGACGAAGCTCCTCTTCCCGGTCCGCCGCGAGGACGCGCAGCCGACGGTCGACGGAGGCATGGACCGCCTCCGGTCCGAGCTGAAGGCGCTCGGCCGCCCGAGCCTCCGCGAGCTTCGCGCCGCAGTGGTCTTCGTGGCCGTCCTCGCGCTCTGGTCGACGGAACCGCTGCACGGGATCCGGGCCGAGGTCGTGGCGATGTGCGGAGCCGTCCTCGTCCTCCTCCCGCCGTTCTCCGGGCTCCCCCGCTTCGGGGTGCTGACCTGGAACGAGGCCGACATCCCGTGGCACATGCTGATGTTCAGCTGGGGAGCCTACGTCCTCGGCGGCATCCTGGAGTCGACGCACATCGTCGACCTCGCCGTGGAGGCGATGTTCGGCCACCTCGGCATCACGGCCGCGACGCCGAAGGTCGCGGTCTTCCTCGTCCTCGCCTCCCTTTTCGCCTTCACGACGCTCATCAACGAGAGCAAGACGGCGCGGACGATCGTCCTCTTCCCCGTCATGATCGCGACGGCGACGAAGTTCGGGTGGGACGTCGTCGGCTTCTGCCTCCCGATGGCGTTCCTGATCAACCAGGTCTACGTCCTCTACTTCAACTCCAAGCCGGCCAACATCAGCTACCTCTCGAACATGTACTCCACCGGCGAGTCGTTCAAGTTCGGGATGACGCAGCTCGTCATCATCCTCGTCGTGCTCACGCTCTGGACCCAGTACGTCATGCCGCTCATGGGCTTCCAGAGCCGGCTCTGGTGAGCCGGTAGCGCTCCCGCGAATCCCGAGCCCGCTCCCCGGGGTCGAGACCGGGGGGCGGGCTCTTTCCTCCCCCGTCAGGGTGCGGCAACGGGAAGAAGGAAGACGTTCGCGAGAACGAAGAGCGCGACCAGAGAGAGCAGGGCCGCGACGGCCGGCGCGAGGATCCATCCCGCGACGATCCCGCCGACGGCCCGCCATTTCACCGGGCTCCTCCTCACGAGGGAGATGCCGAGGATCGCGCCGACGACCGCCTGCGAGCTCGAGACGGGGACGAGCGGCGGGGCCGGCAGGCCGAGCGTTCGCAGGAAGTGCGACAGGGTCGGGGAGGCGAAGACCCAGAGGACCGTCGCCGTCGCGGCGACGACGATGAGGGCCGCGAGCGGCGAGAGCGCCGTCAGGCCCCCGCCGAGCCGCTTCATGACCCGGTGGGAGTAGGTCGCGATGCCGGTCGCGATCGCGAGGCCGCCCGCGAGGAAGAGCATTTCCACGCTCGAGACGCGCAGCGGCCCGACGACGATCTCCTCGGGGAACGGCGAGACGCGGAGGAAGACCCCCATGACGTTCGCGATGTTGTTCTGCCCGAGGCTGTAGGCGCCGAACCCCCCGACCGCCAGGAGCCCGACGCGCGTCCAGGCATCGACCTCGAGGAGGTGGATCCTCATGTGCGGCATCGCCGCCCGCGCAGCGATGAAGAGGACGGCCGCGAGGGATGCCGAGAGGGCCGGACAGAGGAGCCACGAGGAGACGATCCGCCTGAGGACGTCGGGGTCCGTCGGGCGCCCGGTGTAGAGGTTCCACCCGACGATCGCGCCGACGATCGCCTGCGTCGTCGAGACGGGCAGGCCGATCCGCTTCAGCAGGAGGAGGACGGCGAGGCCGGCCGCGAGGGCGACCGCGAAGGCCCCCGCCGGAGCGTCGATCGCTCCGAGCCGGCCGAGCGTCCCGGCCGCGCCCGAGACGCCCGCCGCGGAGCCGAGGACGACGAAGAAGCCGGCGACGACGACCGCCGTCCGGAAGCGCACCATCTTCGTGGCGACGGCCGTTCCGAAGACGTTCGCGGCGTCGTTCGCGCCGAGCGACCAGCCGAGGAAGAGTCCGCTCGAGAGGAAGAGCCAGGTCAACGCGTGGGGACCTCCGAGGGCGTCAGGAGGCAGAGCCCGCCACGACCCTCGCCCCGGCGGCCGGCCGCGGCGTGGCGCTCACGGGGAGCTCGAAGACGTTCTGGACGACGAAGAGGCCCACGAGCGCGAACACGAGCGCGGCCGCCGGCGCGGCGACCCAGCCGATCGCGATCTGCCCGAGAGGCTTGAGCCGGATGCCGCTCCTCCTCACGAGGGAGGTCCCGACGATCGCTCCGACGACGGCCTGAGTCGCCGAGACCGGGACGAGCGGCCAGCCGGGGAGCCCCGCCGTCCGGAGGAGGCGCTGGAGCGCGGGAGAGCCGAAGAGGAAGAGAACCAGGCCCGCCGCAAGGACGACGAGCAGCCCGGCGAGCGGCGAGAGCGACGCCAGCCCCGAACCGAGCCGGACCATGACCCGGCCCGAGTAGGTCGCGAT
>CAYVPO010000002.1:0-7534 GCA_964453825.1 uncultured Holophagales bacterium | reverse complement strand
CAGGAGAGGGCTGAGGAGCCACGACGAGAGGAGCTGCGTCAGCGTCTTCAGGTCCGTCGCCTTCCCGTTGAAGAGGTTCCAGCCGAGGATCGCGCCGACGATCGCCTGGGTGATCGAGACGGGGAGCCCCGACCGCGTCAGGAGGAGGACGACCGCGGCCGCCGCCGCGAGGGCGACCACGAAGGCGCCCGCCGGGGCGTCGATGGTACCGAGCCGGCCGAGCGTCTCCGAGGTCCCCTGAGCGCCGGCCCACGCCCCGATCACGACGAAGACGCCCCCGACCAGGGCCGCCGTGCGGAACTTCAGCATCCGGGTCGCGACGGCGGTCCCGAAGAGGTTCGCCGCGTCGTTGGCGCCGAGCGACCAGCCGAGGAAGAGGCCGCTCGTCAGGAAGAGCCAGGACATCCCGTCCGCCTCCCGCTCAGATCGTCCGCTTGATGGTGTAGATCGCGAGGCGGTCGGCGACGCCCTCCGCCCGGTCCGACAACGTTTCGACGTGGAGGCAGAAGTAGCGAAGGTGGATCTTCCGCGCGAGCTCGAGGTCCGTCGCGAAGATCTTCCGCTTCAGGCCGTCCGCGAGGCGGTCCGCCTCCTTCTCGAAGAAGTAGACCTTGTGGATGTGGCTTCGCACCGCCGTGATCTCGCGAAAGAAGGCCCGGCAGGAGTCGACGAGGTGCTGCGTCGCCTGGACGCAGGCCCGGGCCAGGGCGAGGTAGTCGGGGGCGAGCTCCTCCGGGATCTCGGGACGCTCCACCTCGAACTGCCCGAGGGTCTGCTTGGCCTGGTCGATCACGTTGTCGAGGTTTTCCAGGAGGCCGAGGACGTCGCCCCGGTGGTCCGGGATGAGCGATTCAGCGTACAGCCGCGTCTCGACCTCGCGCCGCAGTGCGTCCGCTTTCCCCTCGAAGACGCCGATCGCCCTCCGACGCTCCTCGAAGCTCGGCTCGTCGTGGCGGAGGTAGTCGTCGACCCCCTTCTCGAAGACGAGGCAACCTTCGCTCACCGCGTCGAGGAACTGGTCGATCTGCGCCTCCAGGGCGCGGGTACGTCGGAAGAGGATCGTCACGTTGCACCTCCGGTGGGGACGACGACGAGGAGGAGCGGCGGGCGACCGGACTCCGGCGTTCCCCCCAACCTCCCTGGCTTCACATGCGGTCCTCCGACGTCCGTCGTCGAACGAAGGGCGGGCGCGGACGATCCGCGCCCGCCGGAAGGAGGAGGGGCGGAGGGGCGACGAACCCCCTCCGCCGGAACGCGCCGATCAGCCGACGGGCGGACCAGCAAACCGCTTGAGCGCCTTGATGTAGTTCGTGTTCGGGAACCTGTCGAGGCCGAGCTTCCGCACCGTCGCGATGACGAGCGCGGGGTCCTCGTGCTCAACGGCGGCCGTCCGGATCGGCGTGCCGTCGAACGTCAGGTTCGCCAGCTCGACGATGCAGCCGTCCACCGTGAATCCGAATCGTTCCTTGCCGACGGCGATCGCCCGGAGCTTCGGATGGGCGCCGACGACCTCGGCGAGGAACTCGTCGAGCGTGTAGCCCGCGCGGGCCAGCTTCGGGAGCGCGACGCCCCAGGCCCCGGCAACCTGAGCGAGGACCTCGTTCGTCAGCGGGAAGCCCGACTTCAGGACCGGGTTCCACTGCTCGAGCGTGTCCCCGTTGACGTTCTCGAGCTTCTTGATGTCCATCAGGCCGTCGCGGATCTTCGTGTTGTTCGGGCTGTCGGCCGAGACGATGTACGTCTCGGCGCTCGAGCGCGCCTTCGCCTCGCCGTGGGAGCGGATGTTCGACTCTGCTTCGCCGAAGCTCTCGCCGAAAGTCCTGTATTCCCAGCGGGGGATGATGACGGGGGCTGCGTTGCTCATGTCGATACTCCTGGCACGGGCGGCGGGAGGCTCCGGCCGCGGGCTCGTCAACGGGGTGCCGGAAGGCGCTCCTTCGGGGAGCACCTTCCGGCAGCCGGCCGGGTTATCTAGAAGGCGTACTGGACGCGGAACTGGAGGACGCTGAAGTCGTCGCCGGGGACGGCGCCGTAGAGCTTTTTCGGCTTCGCGTACTCGTCGTTGTCGACGATCGTCCAGTCCAGCATCAGGCGAATGTTGAAGTTCGGGTAGTAGTTGAGGCCGAACGTGAAGTTGTCGGCGCTGCCGCCCTTGATCGGGTCGACGGCGGTGAGGTCGTTCAGGTCCATCGTGCTGTAGCGGGCGACGACTTCGTAGGCCCCACCCTTTCCGGGCGAGACCTTGTCGACGAGACCCTCGTCGGCCGCGTACTTCCGCTTGCCGCCCAGGACGTACGAGACCTGCGCGTACCACCCGTCGAAGTCGTGGTCGGAGAGGTCGACGGCGCCCGAGAGGCGGTCCACGCTCGTGGCGTTGTACTCGGCCTGCCAGGCGAAGGCGTCCCAGACGCCCGCGAGCTCGAGGCCGTACTGCCGGACCTGGTCGACGTCCTCGAGGTCGCCCGTGTTCAGGTACTTCGCCTTCGCGATCTTGGAGACCTCCGGGCGGCTCGAGAACTCCACGACGTAGGCCGCCGGCGGCCGGGTGCTGCCGGAGCCGACCGCGGCGTCCGGCTGCCAGCCCGTCGCCGCCGCGCCGATGTGGATCGCGCGCGTCTCGGAGGGCATGACCGGCGCCCACGTTCCGCGGGCAGCCCAGCCCCAGCCCTGGTCGAGGCCGCTCACGTCCTCGCCGATCCCCTGCGTGAAGAGCGTCGCGGCGGCGGAGAAGCGGTCCGCACCGTAGAAGTAGCCGACGCCGAGCCGTCGTCCCGGCGCGAACGCGTCGACGTAGGCCCGCTCGACGAACCAGATGTCCTTCGACGAGACGAGCTGGTCGTAGCCGTAGGGGATCTTGAACTGGCCGAGGCGGATCGCGCTGTCCGCGATCCCCTCGTAGCCGACGTAGGCGTCCTTGATGTCGACCGCGTTGTCGGCGAAGTCGACGTCGAACTCGGCGGTCCAGTCCTTCGCGACCGTCGCCTTGAAGCCGATGCGGCCGCGGCGGAGGCCGAGGGCGTTCCCGTTCCGGTTCTCGTCCCCGGAGAAGAACACGCCGTCGAGCTGGGCACGGCCGGCGAGGCGGAACTTGTACGCGCCGTCGGCGCTCGCCCACTCGAGCTTGCCCTTGTCGCTCACGGAGCGGAGAGTCGTCCCCTTCGCGGACTTCGCCTTCTCCTCGGCGGCCGAGCGCTCCTTGTCCTTCTTGACGAGGCTCTCGACCCTCTTCTCGAGGTCGACGATCCTCTCGGCATCCGACTGCGCCAGTGCCACGCAAGGGACCGCGAGCAGGGCCACGAGGACCGGGATCCCGAACTGCTTCTTCATGTCGTTCTCCTGTGTCTTCTCACGCCGGCGCCCGGGTCATTCGCCGATGTTCTTGGCGCCCGGCCAGCGATAGATCTGAGGGTTGCCCTTCTCGTCGAGGGGGCGCTTGTCGGCCTCGGTCACGACCGACATCTCGAAGTCGAGGATCGCGTCGCCGATCGTCTTGATCGCGACGGCCCGCCCCTGGAACCCCGGCGACGTGAGCTGGAGCTTCCCGTCCTTGCCGAACCCCTTGTAGTGCGTGAACCAGGTCTGGATGATCGTCGTCACGCCGGGGAAGCGCTTGTCGAGGTCGGCGAGGCTGCTCACCTTCGCGAACGGCCCCGACTGCATGACGAGGACGACCTTGTCGTCGATCTCGCCGTTGTCGAGGAGCGTCAGTATCCCGATGGGACGTGCCTTGACGACGGAGCCGATCGGGACCGTCGGGCCGAGGACGCAGACGTCGAGCGGGTCGCCGTCGCCCCCCTTGCTCTTCGGGAGCATCGAGCGCGGGATGAGGCCGTAGTTGCACGGGTATCCGAGGTACTGGACGAAGCGGGGCTTGCCGTTCTTCTGCTCGAGCTCGAGCATCCCCGTGTCCTTCGTCGTCTCGTACTTGGCGGTCGTTCCCGCGGGGATCTCGATGACGGCGTTGACCGTGCCGTCGAGGTTGATCGGGTCGTAGTCCGTCAGGAAGTTCGCTTCGCCCCTGAGGACCGACACGTGCGGAGTGACGGCCTGGGCCGCGAGGGACGGGGCGTACGCGGCGGCCGTGACGGCGAGCGCCAGCGAGAGCGCCGCGAGAGGGGTCTTCTTCATGGTGTCTCGGCTCCTTGTCCTGTCTTCACTCATCGCCCGGCCTCAGGACGGATCGTCGTTGTGCGCCGCTTTCGCCTTCTTCTTCTCCGGGACGGCGGGGGCGGCGGCCTTCGGCGCCTCGATGGCGCGAACGACGGTAGCGGGGGCGGCAGCCACGGCGACCGGGGCATCGGTATTCAGCTCCGAGGGGCCGCCCGGCAGCACGGCGACGTGGGGACGCTTCTTCTTCTTCTCGTCGTCGTACCGGAGGTCGGGGCTCTTCATCAGCTGCTCGCGGAGGTCGGCCGGCGCGTACTCGAGGAGATAGAGGGCCGGTCCCCAGGCGACGCCCGCCGTGTCGACGACCTGCCGAATGAGCCTTGCGGCGTTCGCGAGCTGCTGCGGCGTCCGGTCCTTGTTGTGCTTGCTGTAGCGGCCCGACTTGTTGTTGACCGTGTAGGCGCCCGTCTCCTTGTCGTAGAGGATCTCGCCGCTGATCCGGCCGGGGCCCCCGGCGAGGGAGGAGACGTGGCCGTAGTTCTCGCGGGTCCCGGGCTTCTTCTCCGACTGGTCCTCCGGACGGAAGAAGCCGTTCGGATAGGTGCGGCCGAGGGGATGGGCCGCCTCGGGGATGATCGTGACCCGCCCTTCGGCGTCGATGACGTAGTTGTACGGGGCCATCTTCGCGTCGAGGATCGCGGGGAACTCCCGCGTCGCGACCTGTAGGTACGGGCTGATGAGGACCCTCCCGTTCCGGTCCGCCTCGTAATGCTTGATGTACGCCGGCTGCGAGGCGACGCCGTAGAGCTCGTCGAGCGGGTCGCCCGTCGTGCCAGCCACCGCGGCGACGCCGAGCGGCCGGTTCATCAGCTTGCGGACCTTCGAGCCGCCCCACTTCTCGCTCTCGGGCATCGCGATCCCCGCGAGGTCGCCGTGCAGGACCTTCATCAGGAACTTCTCGCCCGCCTCGTGGACGGGGGCGATGTCGTAGAAGTAGAGGTCCGAGTAGCCGTAGGAGAAGTCGTAGAGGTACGGGGCTCCGCCTTCCTTGTCGGCGAAGGCCTCCATCGAGACGCCGCACGGCTCCGTCCCCGGAAGGACGACCGCACCCGGCTTGACGCGCGTCGAGTAGGCCTTCTTCCCGACGAACGCGGTGTCGGCGGGGAGGCCGATCGACAGGAGCTCCGGCACGAACCGGCCGAAGTCGGCGAGCGTCATCTTCCCGAGCGCCTCGACGGGGACCGTGAACGTGGCCCCCTTCTCGATGTACTCGCGGAGCGTCCCGCCGGGTCCGATGCCGACGTTCCCCTCGGCCTCGACCTTCACCTTCTCGCCCCCCGTCACCGTGAGCGGGGCGGCCATCGCGAGGCGGGCGTCCTCCTTGACGCACTTCACGTTGACGGCGACGTCCTTGCCGGGCTTTCCGTCGGCGTACTTGTTCGTGACGCGGATCTGGTAGCCGGCCTTCCAGAGGAGCTGGTCGGGAGTGTCGAGGTACTCCTTCGTCGCGAGCTCGATCTTGAAGGGAGACTTGTCCTTCTCCGTGAGCGTGAAGCCGTTCTTCTGCGAGGCCGCCTTCACCTTCTTCCAGATGTCCCTGAAGGCCTCGTCGGGCTTCCCCTTCATCTTCACCGGGTCGATCAGGAACTTGTATTCGCGCCCGCCCGCGTCGTCGAGCACCGGAGCCCGGTACTTCTGAATGGTCTGGACGTAGAGTGGCTTCGCCTCGCCGGCTGCGACGGCGATGCCGGCGCAGCCGAGGACGAGCGCCAGGCCCACCGCGGCCGAGACGACTCTCTTGTGCATTCCCAACCCTCCTCGCGACTCTCTCCCGGCTCCCCGCGCTTCCGGGTCCATCCCGTCCGCAGGGTCGCCGGATCTGGGTCTTGGTTCGCAATGGCCGGGCCATCCCTCCCCGCACCGCGGGGCCGCTCAGGATGCGGGTCCCGGACGGCCCGCGCCCGTCCCCGGCCACGCGGCGTGCGGGATCCCGCACGCCGCGTGCGGGGATTCGCTCACTCCTTCGCGGCGCCGAGGCCGAGGCTCTTCATCCGGTCGTACAGCGTCCGGCGCGCCATGCCGAGGATGGCGGCGGCCTCCGTGACGTTTCCGCCCGCCTTCGCGAGGACGCGCTCGACGTGGCGGCGTTCCATCTCCTTCATCGTCACGAGGCGGTCGTCGTCTCGCGGCAGGGCCTGCGGCACGACGTCGAGGCCGAGGCCGGCCGCGTCCAGTGCGTCGCCCTTGATGAGGATCATCGAGCGCTCGATCACGTTCGCGAGCTCGCGGATGTTGCCCGGCCACGGGTAGCGCCGGAGGACCTCCTCCGCGTCGGGAGTGAGACGCGCCACGGGGCGCCCCATCCGTCCGCAGACGCCGGCGAGGATGTCGCGCGCGAGGACGAGGATGTCCTCGGGGCGCTCGCGGAGCGGCGGGATTCGCAGCGTGAGCGTGGAGATCCGGTAGTAGAGGTCGTCGCGGAACCTTTTCTCCCTCACCATCGACTCGAGGTCGAGGTTCGTGCTCGCCACGAGGCGGATGTCGACGTGGCGGTCGCGGACGTCGCCGAGGCGGCGAAACGTCTTCTCCTCGAGCGCCTTCAGAAGCTTCGGCTGGATCGCCGGGTCCATGTCGCCGATCTCGTCGAGGAAGACGATCCCGCGGTGGCCGACCTCGAGGAGACCCGGCTTCGGGTTCACGGCGCCCGTGAAGGCGCCACGCTCGTGCCCGAAGAGCTCCGACTCGAGGAGCTCCCGCGTCAGCCCCGCGCAGTTCAGGTTGACGAAGGCCTCCTCGCGACGCGGACCGTTCGCGTGGATCCAGCGCGCGAGGACCCCCTTCCCCGATCCGGTCTCGCCGAGGATCAGGACGGGACTGTCCCACTCGAGCATCAGACGAGCCCTCTCGTCGAGCCTCCGGATCTGCGGGCTCGTCCCGACGAACGGGTCGAGGAGGCCGGGCTGCGTCCGCGCGACGATCTCCTGCCGCTTCCGGAGCCGCTGCTGCTGGAGGAGGCGCCTGAGCAGGACGAGGAGCGCTTTCGACTCGACCGGCTTCGTGAGGAACTGCTCCGCGCCGTCCTTGATCGCACGGACGGCGAGGTCGATCGAGCCGTGAGCCGTCAGGATGACGAACGGAGTCTCCTCGGAGAGCTTCTTCACCTGCGGCAGGATGTCGAGCGACGTCCCGTCGGGGAGGCTGTAGTCGGCGACCACGACGTCGTGCCCGACGGCTCGGAAGCGCTCCATCGCCTTCTGGCAGCTGTCGGCCTCGTCGACGTCGAGGCCGTTCGCGCGGAGAAAGGCGGCCATCCCGTGGCGGACGGCGGGGTCGTCCTCGATCAGCAGGACCCTGGGCTCAGGCACGGGCGCCTCCCGCCGCATGGAGCGGCTGGTGCGGGGCCGGGAGGCGGACCGACACGCAGGCC
>CAYVPO010000001.1:0-53019 GCA_964453825.1 uncultured Holophagales bacterium | reverse complement strand
CCAGACGCGGAGGACCGGAAACGCCGGGTCCCGCCCCTTCCTCGCCCGGAGGAGGAGGACGTCGCAGGTCCTCCCCGCGAGGACGTCCGCGCGCTCGACGGTCGCGTCGTAGTCGTCGACGAAGCGCGTCCTCGCGACGTCCGCCACGGCGAACCCGCCGGTCACCCGGTGGCTGCGCGGCACGCGGATCGGGTTTCGCGTGTTCGGCAGGACGAGCCAGGCGTCCTTCCCGTTCACGAGGAGGAGCTTCCCGCGGTCGGCCGGCGCGAGGAACTCGATCCGGATCTTCTCCGGCCCCTTCACGAGGACGGTGAACTCGCCGGTGAACGCCGCGGCGCCGGAGCCCGACGTCGTCACTCGGAGGCGCAGGCGCGCCTCGGAGAGAGCGGTGCGCGGGACGTCGGCCCGGGCCAGGATCGCAGCGGCGTCCGGCGTCTCCCCTCGCGCCCGGGACGCCAGAAGGAGGACCAGAAGAGCGAGACCGAGGAAGACGAGGCCGGTACCGAGCCGCCGGTCAGACATGGGTGAGCGCCTCCACCGGGTCGAGCCGGGCCGCCCGCCGCGCCGGCCACCACGACGCGACGAGGAGCGTGGCCGTCATCAGGACGAACCCGACTCCGAAGGCGAGGGGGATCAGCTCCACGTGGAGCGCTCCCCCGCTCGTGGCCCCCGGAGGCGGGGGGAGCTCGATCCGCGCCGCGTTGATCGCCGCGCGGATGAGGAGCGACGCCACGGCTCCCGCCACGGAGCCGCCCAGCCCCATCAGGAGCCCTTCCGCGAGGAAGAGGCCCCGCACCTGTCCGCGCTCCATCCCGATCGCAAGGAGCGTCCCGATCTCCCGGGTCCTCTCGAAGACCGACATGGTCATCGTGTTCGCCGCGGCGAGGACGACGACCGTCGCCAGGACGAGGCCCGTGAAGAGGAAGATCGCCGCGTAGAGCCTCTTCACCGCGACGTAGAACGGGGCGCCCTCGATCCAGGTCTTCACCGCGGCCGGCGTGCCGTTCCGGTGGAGCCGCGCCCGGAGCGCCCCGGCCGACCTCTCGAGGTCGGCCCCCTCCTTCAGCGTCACGGCGATCGAGGTCGCCTTCCCCTCGGCCTTCAGGAGGCGCGCCGCCGGGGCGTACGGGAGGAAGAGGACCCGGTCGTCGAGCTCCTTGATCGGCCACCGGAGGACCGCGACGACCTCGGCGTCGACCGCATTCAGGCCGCCGTCGGGGGTCGTCGTCATGACCGTGACGAGGTCCCCCACCGTCACGCCGAGCGAGCGCGCGAGCCCGCCGCCCAGCATCACCTCGTCGGCCTCCGGGTCGGAGAGGAACGTCCCCGCGGCGACCGCCTCGGCCGCCAGCGTCGCGCTCTTCTCGAGCGCGGGGACGCCGCCGGTCCCCATGTACCCGACGCTCCGCTCTCCGTGCGCGACGAGGCCGAAGAACGTGAGCCGTGGCATCGCCTGCCGCACGTCCGGGCTCGCCGCCACGCTCCGCGTCAGCGCGTCGGCGTCGTCGAGGAGGAGCGTCGCCGCCTCCTCGTCGCTCTTCCCTTCCGCCTCGGCCGAGACGACGCGGAGGTGCCCGCCCTGCCCCCGGATCGTGATGTCTTTCAGCCCGCCGAACGTCTGGGCCACGAAGCCGGCGGTCATCGTCGCGGCGACGTACCCGACGACGACGATGCTCCCCGTCAGGAACGTCCGGCGCCGGTGCCGGAAGAGGTTCCGCGCCGCGAGGCGCCACCAGCGCAGCGTCACGCCGTCCCTCCCGCCGTCCGCTCGTCCGAGGCGATTCGTCCGTCGACGAGGCGGACGCGCCGCGGCACCCGCTCGACGATCCGCGGGTCGTGGCTCGAGAAGAGGAACGCGATCCCCTTCTCCGCGTGGAGGGCGTCGAAGAGGTCGAGGAGGCGCGCCGCCGTCTCGGAGTCGAGCGAGGCCGTCGGCTCGTCGGCGAGGACGAGCGCCGGCTCGCCGACGATCGCGCGCGCGACGGCCACCCGCTGCCGCTGTCCGCCCGACATCGCGTCGGGACGGCGCCCCTCCATCCTTGCGAGGCCGACCGCGGCGAGCGCCGCGCGGGAGCGGACCCGGCATTCCTCGTCCGGGAGCCCGCGGATCCAGAGAGCGAGGGCGACGTTCTCCTCGGCCGACAGGACCGGGACGAGCTGGTGGGACTGGAAGACGAAGCCGAGCTTCTCGCGCCGGAGGCGCGCGCGCCCTCGGTCGTCGAGCGTCGAGACGTCCTCGCCCAGGAGCTCGAGCCGGCCCGAGTCGGGGCGGTCGAGGAGGCCGAGGAGGTTCAGGAGAGTCGTCTTGCCGCTCCCCGACGGGCCGGCGAGGACCGCGAGCTCGCCCCGCTCGAGGGAGAGGGCGGCGTCCCTCACGCCGACGACCCGCTCCTCGCCCACCGCGTAGGTCCGGGTCAGCGCGGTCGCGGAGAGGAGGGGCGTCGTCACGCGTTCCGCCGGAGCCGCCCGACGCCGACCGCCGCGAGGAAGAGGAGCGTGCCGGTGAGGATGATCGCCGCGCCCGACGGCACGTCGAGGGCGACGGACAGGAGGAGCCCGCCGAGGACCATGACGAGCGCCGCCGCCACCGAGCCGACGAGGAAACCGGGCCAGCGGGCGAAGAGCGCCCGCGCGACGGCGCCGGGGAGGACGAGGAGGGCGGAAACGAGGAGGATGCCGACGACCTTCAGCGCGACGACGACCGTCAGGGCGAGGAGGACGAGGACGAGGAGCCTCATCCGCGCCACGTTCACCCCGGCCGCGAACGCCCCGTCCTCGTCGATCGAGGCGAGGAGGAGCGGCCGGAAGTAGAGGACGAGGAGGACGACGACGAGCGCCGAGGCGGCCACGAGGGCGAGGAGGTCCCGCGGGTCGACCGTCAGGATGTTCCCGAACATGAGGCCGAAGAGGTCGACGTTCGTCTCGAGGAAGCTGATCGCGACGACGCCGATCGCCATTCCGGCGACCGTGAAGACACCCACCGCGGTGTCCTCGCTCAGGTCGCCGTCGCCCGAGGCCTTGGCCGTCGCGAGGGCCACCGCCAGGGCGGCGAGGAGCGCGCCCAGCCCGGGCGGCACGCCGACGAGCGCGGCGAGGGCGACGCCGCCGAAGGCCGCGTGGGAGACGCCGGAGCCGACGAACGCGAGCCTCCGGAGGACGACGAAGAAGGAGAGCGCCCCGCAGACGACCGCCACGACGAAGCCGGCGAGGAGCGCCCGCTGGAAGAACGGGAAGGCGAGGAACTCCGTCACGCGCGCGTCTCCTCCGTGAGGCGTCCGTCGATCCGGAAGACGGCGTCCGCCCCCCCCATCGCGTCGCTGTCGTGCGTGACGTAGATGATCGTCCGCCCCGCCGCGACCTCCTCCGCGACGAGCCTCCGGAGCGTCTTCATCCCCTCGGCGTCGAGCGCCGTGTCGGGCTCGTCGAGGAGGAGGAGGGCGGGCGTCCCGGCGATCGCGCGCGCGAGGAGGACGCGCTGCCGCTGGCCGCCCGAGAGGCGGCCGACCGGACGCGTCGCGAGGTCGTCGGCGAGGCCGGCCCTCCCGAGAGCCCGGCGCGCCTCCGCCTCGACCGCGGCCGACATCCCGAAGCCGGGGCCGGGCGCGAGGGAGAGGCCGACGAGGTCGAGGCCCGTCACGGGCGCCTGCGGCGAGAGCGTCGAGCGCTGCGGGAGGTAGCCGATCCTCGGTCGCGGGAGCTCCCGTCCCTGGTCGTCGAGGAACGCGACGTGGCCGGACTCTGGCGCGAGGATCCCGAGGAGAACGCGCGCGAGGGTCGTCTTCCCGCCGCCGTTCGGGCCGACCATCGCCGTGCGCCTTCCGGCCGGGATCGTGAAGGAGACGGACGTGACCGCGGGCCGGCCGCCGAAGCGGACCGTCACGTCCTCGAACCGGGCGGCGACGCTCACGGCCGTCTCTCCGCCGCGCCGGAGAGCCCCCTGAGGAACGCGTCGGCATTGAAGCGCATCAGCTCAGGATACGTCGCCCGGCCGTGGACTCCTCCGATCGGGTCGACGAGCGTCAGGTCGAGGCCCGCCTCGTCCGCCACGACCCGCGCGGCCGCCGGCGGGAACTGCGGCTCGGTGAAGAGCCGACCGAGGCCGCCGCGCCGGCCTTCCGAGACGAGCGCCTTCAGCTCGCGAGGCGAGGGCTCCCGTCCCGGCACGGGCTCGATCGACGCCGCTTCGACGAGACCGTAGCGGTCGGCGAAGTAGACCCAGGCCCGGTGCGCGGAGACGAACCGCCGACCGCGGACCGGGGCGAGCCGGGCCGCGATCTCCCGATCGAGCTCGGCGAGCTCCGCAGCGGCCTCCCGAGCCCGCGCCCGGTACGCCTCGGCGTGGATCGGGTCGATGGCGGCAAACGCCTCTGCAATTCCGGCGAGGCTGAGGGCCGCCAGCTCGGGCGAGAGCCACCAGTGCGGGTCTTCGCCGAGGACGCCGTGGGCGTGCCCGTCGTGAGCGCCTCCCCCGCCTGCCGGCTCGCCTCCCGGCTCGGGCCCGTGGGCTTCGCCCTCGTGAGAGCGGCCCTCGTGGCCGGAGGCGTCGTGATCGTGTCCCGCGTGATCGTCCTCCTCGTGAGATCCGGCGGCGCTCTCGTGCGCCTCCTCTCCGTGCGCGTCGCGCTCCTCTGCCGGAGCATGGCGACCGGCCCCCTCCTCCCACACGTGCCCCGGTCCGATCCCGAGCGACTTCGCCGCGTCGTGGACCGGCGCGCGCGAGGCGCAGGCCGAGAGGACCTTTCGCATCCAGTCGTCGTAGCCCGCCCCCGCCACGAAGACCGCCTGCGCCCCCAGGAGCTTCCGAAGGTCCGACGGCTCGGGCTCGAAGACGTGCGGCGACGTCCCCGGCGGAATCACGCTTCGCACGGTCCACTCGGGCCCGGCGACTCGCCGGACGAGATCGGCAAGCGGTGCGATCGTGGCGACCGCGATCCGCGGACCCGGCGCGGGACGCGGCGCCGAGGGCGCGCAACCCGCCGCTGCCGCGGAAAGGGCCAGTGAGAGCGCCAGGTGAAGGCGCGACCCTCTCATCGACTCTGCGCTCCAGCTTGACCGCGGCCGGCTCCCGGACCGATGCTCCCGCCCGAGGAGGGCGAAAGGACTTGGACCACAGGGACGGGCATCCCCACGAGCACGGGCCGGGCTGCGGACATCGGGCGATTCGCCATGGCGACCACGCCGATTATCTCCACGACGGACACCTCCACTCTCCCGCGGACTCGGGCGTGGCCGAGCACGTCCTCGCCGTCGACCACGGGCGCCCGGCGGCCTGCGCCCCCGTCGAGTGCCCTGCCCGGCACCACGCCGGCTGCGGGCATCCGCTCGTCCCGCACGGGGACCACCTCGACTACCTCGTCGACGGCGCTCTGCATCACCTCCACGGCGACCACTGCGACCTCCACGGCACCGTCTGAGCCCGCTCAGGCCGCCGCGGACCGCTCCGCGAGCGCCCGGGCGAGGACGGCTCGGACCGGCTCCTCGAACGTGAACGCCCTCGTCGCACGGAGGCCCCTTTCGGTCTCGACCGAAACGTCGAAGGCGTCCAGCGCCCGCAGGCGCTCCTCGAGCCACCCGGGGCCGACCTCCCGTTCGGAGGCGAGGCGCAGCAAGCGTTCTCTCTGATCCGCCGCCCCGCCGATCTCGGGGTGGTGGTTCACGGCCCAGATCCGGGGCGACCCGTCCGGGAAACGGTCCAGCTCGACCATCGTCACCGCCTCGCCGCGTTCGCCGGCTTCGTCCGCCTCCCAGGCCAGGATCGTGCCCGGCCCGCGTCCCGACGGGAGGATGTCGAAGAGCCGGCTGTCGAGGACGCGGACCCTCCCGTCGGGACCCGTCCGGTAATAGCCGCCGAACCAGGGGTGCGTCTCGGCCTCCTTCGTGAGGCGGTTCGGAACCGCTCCCGAGCTCTTCCCCTTCGCCGGACCCCGCGCCACGGCCTCCCCGAAGCCGGACCATCGGGCCAGGAGGCCGAACGTGTGGCAGATCCCGAAGAGCGCGCTGCCTCCCCGCGCGAGGAGGGCGTCGAAGTAGCGCCAGAGCGGCGCCTCCCAGGCCGGGTCCTCCGCGATCCCCTGCGCGAGCGGCGAGACGCCGTCGTTCTCGCGCGGGTCCAGGGCGCCCGGCCCTCCCGTCCCGACGACGAGCGGGAAGCGGGCCGCGCTCGACGGGACCGCGAGGCCGCGCCGGACGTCGTACGAGACGACGCGGACCTCGGGCGCGGCTCCCCCGAGCCGTTCCCGCTCTTCCCCGCCGATCCGCTCGAGGCGCTCGACGACCGAGGCGTGCCCGAGGTTCGGGAAGCCGTGGTTCATGTCGAGGACGGCCACGTCGAGGAACGCGCGCTCCGCCGGCGGCTCCTCGCCGGGACGGTCGACCCGGGCGTACGTCAGACCCCCTCCTCCTTGAGCGAGCGCGTCATCAGGCGGGAGACCGCCTCCCGGGGAGCCGTCGTCCCCTCGAGGATCGACATGACGGTCTCGGCGATCGGCATCTCGACGCCGACGGTCCGGGCCAGCTCCACGATGGCACCCGCCGTCGGGACCCCTTCCGCGACCTGGCCGCCGAGCGAGGCGAGCGCCTCGTCGACGCTCAGACCGGACGCGAGGGCGAGACCGACCCGTCGGTTCCGCGAGAGGTCCCCCGTCGCCGTGAGGATCAGGTCGCCGACCCCGGCGAGGCCGGCGAACGTCTCCGGCTGGCCGCCGAGGCGCGTCCCGAGCCTCCGGATCTCCGCGAGCGCCCGCGTCAGGAGCGCCGCCCGGGTGTTCTGCCCGAGCTTCAGCCCGTCGACGATCCCCGCGGCGATCGCGACGACGTTCTTCGTCGCCCCGGCGATCTCGACTCCGACGATGTCCGACGAGCGGTAGAGGCGGAACGTCGGCGAGGCGAGGCCCTTCTGGAGCCGCTCGGCGACGCCCGCGTCCGTGCAGGCGACGACCGCGACGGTCGGGAGGCCGCGTGCCACCTCGATCGCGAACGTCGGGCCGGAGAGGACCGCAATCGGGACGTCCGGCCCGAGCGCGTCGACCATCATCTGGCTCGTCCGGCGGTGGGTCCCGATCTCGATCCCCTTCGAGGTCGAGGCGAGCGGCAGCCCGCGGCGCAGCCACGGGCCGAGGCGCTCCAGCTCGCTCGCGGTGAACTGGACCGAGACGGACCAGAGGACCGCCTCGGCGCCGTCGAAGGCGGCATCCGGGCTCATCGTCGGCTCGACGAGGGCCGGGAGAGGCTCGGCGCCGGGCAGCGCCGGGTGGGCGCGCGTCCGCGCCAGGTCGTCGACGATGTCGTCGCGATAGCCGAGGAGGCTGACGGCCAGCCCGGCCCGCGCACCATGGATGGCGAGGGCCGTTCCCCAGGCACCCGTCCCGACGATCGCGATCTTCTTCACTTCGTCCCCTCTCCTTCGTTCAGCCAGGCCCGGACCATCCCGAGCGCCGCCGAGGTCGTCCAGCGCCGGATCATCGCGCGATCCCCTACGAGCGTCAGCCGTTCGTGCCGGCTACCTGCTTCCGCGTCGAGCGCGAGGTGGACCGTCCCGACCGGCTTCTCGGGAGTCCCTCCCGCGGGGCCGGCGACACCCGTGACCGCGAGCCCCGCCGAGGCGCCGAAGCGGCGTCTCGCTCCCGCGGCCATCTCCCGGGCGACCTGCTCCGAGACGGCCCCGAAGCGCGCGATCGACTCCGGCGAGACGCCCAGGAGCTCCACCTTCGCCTCGTTCGCATAGGCGACGACGCCCCCCGGGAAGGCGTCCGACGCCCCCGCGACGTCCGTGAGGCGCGTGGCGATCATCCCTCCGGTGCACGACTCGGCGAGGGCGAGCGTTCGCCCGGCCTCGCGCAGCAGGCGGCCGACGACGCCTTCGAGCGTCTCGTCGTCCCGGCCGAAGAGGGCCCCTCCGAGCGCGGCGCGGAACGCGGCCTCGAGAGCGTCCAGCGTCCGCCCCGCCTCCTCGCGGCCGCCGCGCGCGGCGAAGTGGAGCTGGACCTCCCCCGGCGCCGCGGCGAGGATCGTGACGTCGTGCTCCCGGTGGGCCTCGTAGACCGGCTTCACGAGCTGCTCGACCGAGCTTTCACCGAGGCCGGCCACTTTCAGCACGCGACGGTGGAGCCCCTTCCGCGGCGCCCCGCCCGTCAGGCGCGGCACGACCGCCTCGACGAAGAGCGCCTTCATCTCGTGGGGGACGCCCGGCAGGAGGACGATCGTTCGTCCCGCGTCCTCCACGACGTAGCCGGGCGCCGTTCCCCGCCTGTTCGAGAGGACGAACGCCCCCTCGATCACGTCGGCCTGCTTCGCGTTCACCGCGGGCATCTCGAAGCCGCGCTTCCGGAACCGCTCCATCAGGCTCTCGAGGATCGCGTCGTCGCGCACGAGCCGGCGCCCGAGGAGGTGCGCCACCGCCTCCTTCGACCGGTCGTCCTCGGTCGGTCCGAGGCCTCCCGTCACGACGAGGAGCTGCGAACGCTCGAGGGCGAACCGCAGCTCGGCGAGGAGGTCCTCCCACCCGTCGACGACGCACGCCTTGCGGACGACGCGCACGCCGATCGCCTCGAGCTCCCCGGTCAGGAAGAGCGAGTTCGTGTCGAGCCGAGTCGTGCCGAGGAGCTCGCTTCCGACCGCCAGGATCGAGGCCGTTTCCGTCACGCGGGCACCTCTTCGAGCTTCTTCACCGCACCCTCCCAGGCCGCGTACCTCTCGTCGACCGCCCGCCGCGCGTCGTCCCGGGCGATCGTCAGCTCGCGGGTCCGCGGCCCGTCCTTCCAGACGGCCGGGTCGGCGAGCGCCGCGTCGATCTCGCGGACCCGCTCCTCCAGCCGCGCGACCTCCTCCTCGAGCGCCTCGACCTCGCGCCGGGCCTTGGCCCGCTGCCGCTCCGCCTGGCGGTCGGGTCGCCGGGCCGGGAGACGTTCCGGCGGAACGCCGGCCGAGACCGTGACCGTCTCCCCGGCGGCGGCCTTCTCGGCCGCCCGCCGCCTCACGAGGTCGGACCAGCTCCCCGGCCAGAGCGCCGCCTGTCGATCCTTCACCTCGAGGACGTGGGTCGCGATCCGGTCGACGAACCAGCGGTCGTGCGACACGAAGACGATCGTCCCCTCGAAGTCGAGGAGCGCCTCCTCGAGCCGCTCGCGCGAGTCGAGGTCGAGGTGGTTCGTCGGCTCGTCGAGGAGGAGGAGGTTCGCCCCGCCGAAGACGATCCGCGCGAGCGAGAGCCGCCCTTTTTCGCCCCCGGAGAGGGTCGCGACCCGCTGCTCCACCTCGTCGCCCCGGAAGTCGAAGAGCGCGAGGAAGTCGCGCGCCTCCCCGTCGAGGAGCGTCGGGTCGAGCTCGCGGACGACGTCGAGGACCGTCCACGAGGAGGGGAGGTCTCGCATCTCCTGGTCGTAGTAGCCCACGATCACCCCGGTCCCCGGGACGGCGCTCCCTCCGAGCGGCGGGAGAAGGCGCGCGATCGTCTTCAGGAGCGTCGTCTTGCCGCAGCCGTTCGGCCCCCAGAGGGCGATCCGCTCCCCGCGCCGGAGAAGGAACGAGACGGGAGAAAGGAGCGGGCCGGTCTCGGCGTAGCCCGGGACGAGCCCCTTCAGCTCGAGGACGCGGTCCCCGGAGGCGCGCGCCTCCTCGAACCGGAACGTCACCTCGTTCGCGTCCTCGCGCGGCGCCTCCACGCGCTCGAGCTTCGCGAGCATCTTCCGCCTCGCCTGGGCCTGCTTCGTCTTCTGCCCCGCGATGTTCCGACGGATGAAGTCTTCCGTCCGCTCGACGAGCTTCCTCTGCTCCTCGGCCGCCTTCGCCCGGACCCGGTCCCGCTCCGCCTTCAGCCTGCGGTAGGCCTCGTAGTCGCCCGGGTACTCCTCGAGGAGGCCGTTCGCGACCTCCACGATCCGGTCGGCGACGGCGTTCAGGAAGCGGCGGTCGTGGGAGACGACGAGGGCCGCCTGCGCGGCCGCGGCCTTCCGCTCGACGAGCCACGTCTCGAGGAACTCGAGGCCGGCGAGGTCGAGGTGGTTCGTCGGCTCGTCGAGGAGGAGGACGGAGGCCTCGCCGAGAAGGAGGCGCGCGATCTGCGCCCGGTGCTTCTGGCCCCCGGAAAGCTCCCCGACGGGCCTCCTCCACGTCTCCCGCGGGAGGCCGACCCCGAGGAGGACGCGCTCGACGCGCGCGTCGGCCTCGTAGCCGCCGTTCCGCTCGAAGCGCTCGCGGATCGCGTCGTGCTCGACCAGGAGCGGCTCGACCGCCTCGCCGGTGCCGGAGGCCGACGCCGCCGCGATCGCCTCCTCGAGGCGGCGCATCTCCGCTTCGAGCCCGCGCAGCCCCTCCTGCGCCCGGGCGACGAAGTCCCGGAGCGGCTCGTCCCCCTCCGGCTCGACGGCCTGCTCGAGGGACGCAAACGTCGTTCCGCCCGCGAGGAGGACCCGCCCCCCGTCGGGTTCGACCTGCCCCTGGACGATCCGGAGGAGGGTCGACTTCCCGGCCCCGTTCCGCCCGACGAGGCCGACGACCCGCCCGGGGTCGTGCTGCCAGGTCGCGCCCGAGAGGACGCTCTTCGTCCCGAAGGACTTGTGGACGCGCTCGAGCCGGTAGAGCACGGGCGGAGGATAACCTCCGCGTCCCGCGTGCGTTAGGAGAGCGCCGCGGCTCCGCTACGGCGTGTCGCCGCCGGCCTCGACGCGGTTCCGGCCGGCGCCCTTCGCCTTGTAAAGCCGGACGTCGGCCGCCTTCAGGAGGTCGGTCGCGCTGCGCGCGTCCGACGGGAAGCAGGCCACTCCGCCGCTGATCGTCACGCGCCCCAACGGTTGGGTCTCCTCCCCTGCGAACGCCGTCGCCTCGACGCGGGCGCGGGCGGCCTCGGCCACCTGAAGCGCCTCGCGCTTCGAGGCGCCGTACAGGAGGATCACGAACTCCTCGCCGCCGAAGCGCGCGACGATGTCGCCCCGTCGCGCCGTCCTTCGCAGGAGGTCGGAGACCTGCACGAGGACGACGTTCCCCGCCGGGTGCCCCTGCGCGTCGTTGTAGGCCTTGAAATGGTCGATGTCGAAGAGGACGACGCTGACGGCGTCGCGCATCTGCACGGCGCGCTCGAGCTCGAGATCGAGGCGTTCGATGAAGAAGCCGTAGTTGTAGAGCGAGGTGAGCCGGTCCGTGATGGCGCGGTGCTGGCTCTGCGAGACCATCCGGGAGAGGCTCCGGATCCTCTGCGACTCGATCCGGAAGAGCTCCTCCATGAGGTGCGGCCGGAGCCGGATGAAGTCCCGGAACTCGGCCGCCGGGATCGTCCGGATGCGGCAGTCCGTCGCGGCCCGGAGCCCGGCCGAGCGGGCCCCGCCGTCGAGGCAGGCCATCTCGCCGAGGACGTCGCCGGCGCGCGCGAGACGCAGGACGATCGGCTCGCCGGAGGGAGACGACTGGAGGACCTCGAACGTCCCCTCGACGAGGAGGACGACGGTGTCGCCTTTCGCTCCTTCCTGCCAGAGCTCGTCTCCGGCAGGGACGACCCCGTCCCGACCGAGCGGCAGCAGCTCCTGGTAAAGCTCGTTCACGGCGCTCCCGGCTCCTCGCTTTCCGTGCCACGAAGTATATCGCCGCGTCCCGGAGCCGGCCGTCGGGCGGCGCTACACTCGGCGCTCGATGGCGGACGAGGACCTGCTCGAAAAGGCGTTCGCGGAGGCGGAGGAGGCGCCGCGGCTCGCCGCGGGGAACCGCGCCGTGCCGCCCCAGCTCCTCTCGAAGCTCCGCCACGACATGCGGACCCCGATCCACCAGATCCTCGGCTACGCGGAGATGGTGGAGGAAGACGCCATCGCCACTGGTCAGACGGGATGCGCCGCCGACCTCGGGAAGATCCAGGACGCGGCCCGCCGGCTCCTCGAGATGGTCGACACGCTCCAGGAGAGGCTTCTCCCCCTCGAGGCCGGGACCGAGGTCGAGACCGCGCCGCCGCTGCTCCTTCCCGCCCCGGACGCCGCGCGGAGCCCTTCCGACGAGGTGCCCGCTCCGACCGGGCCGATCCGGCGCGCCGACGTCGAGATCCCGGTCGGCGACCCCGTGGAGCCGGCGCACCTCCTCGTCGTCGACGACAACGCGGAGAACCGGGAGATGCTCTCCCGGCGCCTCCGCGCCCACGGCTTCACGATCGCGGTCGCGGAGAACGGCCCGGAGGCGCTGCGCCTCCTCGAGGAGGTCCCTTTCGACCTCGTCCTCCTGGACGTCGTCATGCCCGGCATGAACGGCCTCGAGGTGCTTCGGGACCTGCGCTTCCGGCACGACGCCGCGGACCTTCCCGTCATCATGGCCACCGCCCGGGACGACTCGAACGACGTCGTCACCGCGCTTCGCCTCGGCGCGAACGACTACGTGACGAAGCCCCTCGACTTCCCCGTCGTCCTCGCGCGGGTCGGCACGCAGCTCTCGCTGGCCCGGGCGAAGGCCCGGATCGGAACGCTCGCGCAGGACCTCGAGGTGCGCAACCGCTTCATCTTCGAGACGTTCGGCCGCTACCTCTCGAACGAGGTCGTCGAGCGGCTCCTCCAGACGCCCGAGGGGCTGAAGCTCGGAGGGGAGACACGGAAGGTCACGCTCCTGATGTCGGACCTTCGCGGCTTCACCCAGGTCGCGGACCGCATCCCCCCCGACAGGGTCGTCAAACTGCTGAACAACTACCTCGGGACGATGGCCGACCTCCTCCTCTCGTTCAACGGGACGATCGACGAGTTCATCGGCGACGCGATCCTGGCGATCTTCGGCGCGCCCGTCCAGAGGGAGGACGACGCCCTCCGCGCCGTGGCGTGCGCCGTCGAGATGCAGAAGGCGATGGGGCGCGTGAACGAGTTCAACCGGCGCGAGGGGCTTCCCCAGGTCGAGATGGGGATCGCGATCCACACCGGCGAGGTCGTCGTCGGGAACATCGGCTCGGACAAGAGGGCGAAATACGGGGTCGTCGGCAGCCCCGTGAACCTGACCGCGCGCATCGAGTCGTACACGGTCGGCGGCCAGATCCTCGTCAGCGACCGGACCCGGCGCGAGGGCGGGGGCCAGCTCTCGGTCGGAAGCGAGGTCGTCGTGCAGATGAAGGGCTTCGAGAACCCGGTCTCCGCGTGGGACGTCCGGGGCGTGGCGGGCGGGTACGACCTCTTCCTGCCGGCCCGGGACGAGCCCCTTCACGCGCTCCACGGACCGCTCGCCGTCCGGTTCGCCACGATCTCCGGGAAACGCGTCGACGGCCCCGAGTCCGAAGGGCTCCTCGTGCGGCTGTCGATGAAGGAGGCGGAGGTCGAGACTCGCGAAAGGCCCGACCCGTTCCGCAACCTCCGGCTCCGGTTCGTCGGGAACGACGGCCGGACGATCCCGGGAGAGCTCTACGGGAAGGTCTTCTCGCCGCGGGCCGGGACGAAGGGGTTCGGTCTCCGGTTCACGTCGGTCCCGCCGGAGATCCGCTCCTTCCTCGAGACGGTCCTCTCCGGCACGCGCTGAGCGCCCTCAGCCGGTCCCGAGGAACGACTCGACCTTCCCGAGGAGCCGCGGCAGCTCGACCGGCTTCGTGTCGTAGTCGTCGCAGCCCGCCGAGAGCGCCTTCTCGCGGTCTCCGACCATCGCGTGCGCCGACAGGCCGATGATCGGGATGCTCGAGGTGGCCGCTTCCGTCTTCAGCCGGCGGGTCGCCTCGTAGCCGTCGAGGACCGGCATCGAGAGGTCCATCAGGATCAGCTCGGGCCTCTCCGAGACGGCCTTCTCGATCGCTTCCGCCCCGTTCACGGCGAGCGCCACCTCGTACCCCTTCCGGAGAAGGCGGCGCGAGAGCATGTCTCGGTTCATCTCGTCGTCGTCGACGACCAGGATCTTCGCCATCGGCTTCGCCCGAAGTGTAGCGCTCCATCGCCTTGACAGCAGCCGGAAGCCTGCCCTACCGTCGCGCGGGAGCAGTATCTGAATGGCCTTTTCGTGGCTCTCCGGCTCTGACGACGTCGCCGAGCTGATCGCCAAGCGCAACTACGGCCGCGCGGCGAAGGTCCTCCGCGGCCAGGTCGCAAAGGACCCCTCGAACGCCTCTCTGAAGCAGCAGCTCGGGGACGTCCTCGCGCTCGACGGCAAGACCTACGAGGCCGTCGAGCTCCTCTGGAAGCTCGCCGACGACTACGCGACCTCCGGGTTCGTCGGCAAGGCGATCGCCGTGCTCAAGAAGGTCCAGAGGATCGACCCGTCGCTCACGAAGGTCGAGGAGAAGCTCGCGCGTCTCCTGCGCCAGAAGGACGACGAGTCGACGCTCGCGCTCCGGGTCCGCGCCGGCGCCATGCGCCGGCGCGTCGAGCTGGAGGCGGCTCCGACGCCGTCGCCGGAGCCGCCGTCCGCGGCGCCGGCCGCCACCGTGCCGTTCGTCCTCGACTTCGAGACCGCGGACGAGGCCCCGGTCGAGGACGCGTCCGAGACGGCGCCCCGGAGCCTCCACCCCGTCGACGAGGCCGCCGCGCAGGGGATGGTCGCGAGTCCGCTGTTCAGCGACTTCTCGGCCGAGGAGCTCGTCGAGGTGATCAAGGGCCTCGAGCTCCTGGCCTACGAGGCGGGCGACGTCATCGTCGCCGAAGGGGCGCCCGGCGACTCGCTCTTCGTCCTGACGACCGGAACGGTCAAGGCCTTCGTGAAAGACCCCGACGGGCACTACCACAAGGTCCGCGAGATGTACGAGGGCGCCTTCTTCGGCGAGGTCTCCATCCTCACGGGGAAGCCCCGGAGCGCGACGATCACGGCTGCGACGCCGTGCGAGCTCCTGGCCCTGGACCGCACGGCCCTGGAATCGATCGCCGAGCGCCAGCCGAACGTGAGGACCATCCTCCGGCACTTCTGCGAGGCCCGCTCCGGGAGCGTCGACGAGCAGCAGATCCGACGGGGCGACACGCTCCCCGGCCTCGACCGGGCACCGTCCGCCGGCTGACGCCGCGGCGCGCCGGCGTCCCCGAACGGGTCGGAGACGCCGGCCGCACCCGAGGTCAGAGCTTCTCGACGACGAACGGCAGCGGCGGCTCGGCCCCGGCGGCCTCCCCGACCTCGAAGCAGGCCGCGACGCGCTCGAGGTAGTCCTTCGGGAGCTGCGTCCTGGGCCCGAGCTCGACGACGAGGAGCGGGTCCCCCGCCGAGACGGCCTCCCCGGTCTTCCGGAAGACGCGGTAGCCGGATGCGGGGTCGACGACGTCGTCCTTCCGGGCGCGGCCACAGCCGATCTCGATCGAGAGGAGCCCGAGCTCCCGCGTCGCGACGCGCCGGATCGTCCCGGCGGCCGCGGCCTTCACCTCGTGCTTCGCGACGGGCTGCGGGAGGAGCGCGAGGTCGTCGCAGACGGCCGGGTTCCCGCCCTGGGCCGAGATGACGCGGGCGAACGCCTCGAGGGCCGTCCCGTCCTGGAGCGCGGCGTTCAGCCGACGGCGCGCCTCCTTCTCCGAGTCGGCGACGCCCGCGGCCACCAGCAGGTCGGCGCCGAGCAGGAGGACGTTCTCGCGCAGGTCGGCCGGTCCGTCGCCCCGGAGGAGGCGGATCGACTCCTCGACCTCGTTCGCGTTCCCGACGGCCACGCCGACCGGGCGGTCCATGGCCGTGACGTAGCCGCTCGCCTTTCGGCCCGTCGCGCGGGTCGTGTCGACGAGCGCGCGCCCCAGCGTATGCGCGTCCTCCGGCTTCTGCATGAACGCGCCGTTCCCCGTCTTCACGTCGAAGACGACGGCGTGCGCGCCCGTCGCGAGCTTCTTGGAGAGGATCGAGGCCGTGATGAGCGGGATCGACTCGACCGTCCCCGTCACGTCGCGGAGGGCGTAGAGCCTCCGGTCCGCCGGAGCGACCGTGTCCGTCGCGGCGATGAGCGCGCAGCCGACCGTCTCGACGAGCCGGTCGAACGCCTCCTTCGACTGCCCGGTCACGAAGCCGGGGATCGCCTCGAGCTTGTCGAGCGTGCCGCCGGTGTGGCCGAGGCCGCGCCCCGACATCATCCCGGTCTTCACGCCGCAGGCCGCGAGGAGCGGAGCGAGGACGAGAGTCGACTTGTCGCCGACGCCGCCCGTCGAGTGCTTGTCGGCGACGAAGCCGTGGGGCGAAAGGTCCCACGTTTCGCCCGAGCTCATCATGGCGAACGTGAGCGCCGCCGTCTCGGCGGTCGTCATCCCGCGGCAGCAGATCGCCATCAGGAGCGCCGCCGCCTGCTCGTCCGTGACGGTGCGGTCCGTGACTCCGGCGACGAAGTCCCGGATCTCCCCTTCCGACAGCTCGCCGCCGTCGCGCTTCTTGACGATCGTCCGAACGATGAGGCTCATTTCTTCTCCGCGCTCCCCTCGAGCGACTTCAGGACCTTCTCTCGCCAGACCCGCGCCGCCGCGAGGACCCTCGCCTCGTCGAGCGTCGTGACCCGCTTCCCGTCCCAGAGGACCTTCCCTTCGACGACGGTGAGCGAGACGTCGCCCGCGCGCGAGGCGTAGACGACGGTGGAGGGGAGGTCGAATACGGGCTCCACGTGGGCCTTCCCGAGGTCCACGACGATCAGGTCGGCTCTCTTCCCCGGCTCGAGCGACCCGACGAGGCGGTCGAGGCCGAGGGCCTTCGCGCCGTCGATCGTCGCCATCCGGAGGAGCTCCGGCGCCGTGAGCGGCGTCGGGTCGAGGGCCGCGACCTTCGCGAGCTTCCCCGCGAAATCCATGGTGTCGAACATGTCGAGGTCGTTGTTCGACCCGGCCGACCCGTCGGTCCCGAGGCCGACGACGACGCCCGCCTTCCGGGCCGCCGCGATCGGGGCGATGCCCGAGCCGAGCTTCATGTTCGACTCCGGGTTGTGAGAAAGGCTGACGCCACGCGCGGCGAGGACCTTCAGGTCCTCGGCGGAGAGCCAGACGCCGTGCGCGACCGAGAGGCGCGGCCCGAGGAAGCCGACCTCGTCGAGCCATTCCGTCGGGCTCTTTCCGTACTTCTCGCGGATCTGCGTCTGCTCGTCCCACGTCTCGGAAACGTGCGTCAGGAGCGGGACTCCATACTCGTCGGCGAGAGAGCGCGCGGCCTGAAGCGTCTCCCGGCTGCACGTGTAGGGGGCGTGCGGCGCGATGGCCGGCGTGATCCGCGGATGCCCCTTCCACCTCTCGAGGAACGCCCGGGTCACCGTCTTCGACTCCTCGAGGTTCGCGTGTCCGGGGGCCGGAAAGTCGATCCACGTCTCGCCGAGGACCGCGCGGAGGCCGGCGCGGTCGACCGCGGCCGCCACGTCGGACTCGTAGTAGTACATGTCGGTGAACGTCGTCGTCCCGCCGCGGATCATCTCGAGGCAGGCGAGCTCCGTCCCGGCCGTCACGAACTCCGGCGACACGTTCTTCGCCTCGGCCGGGAAGATGTACTTCGTGAGCCACTCCATGAGCGGCTGGTCGTTCGAGATGCCGCGCAGGAGGTTCATCGCAGCGTGACCGTGGGTGTTCACGAGACCCGGGAGGAGGACCGCGTCCTTCCTCTCGATCCGCTGCTTCGGCGCCCACGCGGCGTCGATCGCCGCGGGGTCGCCGACGGCGAGGATCTCGCCGCCGCGGACGGCGACGGCCGTCGCCCCGCGGACGGTGAACGACGCGTCCATCGGGAGGGCGTGACCTGCGACGACGACGAGGTCGCACGGGGCCTTCTTCGGGGCGGGCGCCCCGGCGGCCGGCAGCGCGAGAAGGAGCGCTGCGACGAGCGCGGCCCGAACGGTCGCGCCCCTCACAGCTCGAACGCCCTCGGCAGGAGCGCCGCGAGCGTCGTCTCCTCCAGCTTCCCGCCCGTCGTCGCCATGACGACGGAGATGTCCCGGCACTGGTCCCAGAGGACCTGGCGGCAGGCCCCGCAGGGAGAGGTCGGCTCGTCGGCGCCCGTCACGACGGCAACGGCCCGGAACGAGCGGACGCCCTCCGAGATCGCCTTGAAGACCGCCGTCCGCTCCGCGCAGCACGTGAGGCCGTAGCTCGCCGACTCGACGTTGCAGCCCCCGAAGATCCGGCCGTCCCCGGCGAGGAGGGCCGCCCCGACGTGGAAGCGCGAGTAGGGGGCCGCCGCGTTCTCTCGCGCCGCGGTCGCCGCGGCGACGAGCGCCTCGCGCTCGGCCGGAGGGAGAGGTTTCGCCGACATCCCGCTACCTTCCCCGCCGCGCCGGCGGCTTCGCGCCCCGACGCGGCCCCGAAGCCGCCTCGCGCGCCGGTCGCTTCGCCCGCCTCGACGGCTCGACGACGAGCCGGTCGGAGGAGCGCCCCTTCCCCATCGCCTCGACGAGCGCCGAGAGGAGCCGCACGAAGCGGTCCTTCACGCGGCGCGTCGTCTCGAGGACCTCGTCGTGGCGGAGCGGCTGCTTCAGGACGCCGGCCGCCATGTTCGTGATGCAGGAGATGCCGACGACGCCGACCCCCATGTGGCCGAGGGCGATGACCTCGGGGACGGTCGACATCCCGACGGCGCTCGCGCCGAGCGCCCGGAAGGCGCGGATCTCGGCAGGAGTCTCGTAGGACGGCCCCGAGACGCCGACGTAGACCCCCTCCCGAAGCGGGACGCGGATCTTCCGCGCGACGGCCCTCGCCATCGTCCGGAGGTCGGCGCGATAGGCGTCGGACATGTCGGGGAAGCGCGCCCCGAGCGAGTCTTCGTTGGGTCCGATCAGCGGGTTCGTCCCGAAGAGGTTGATGTGATCCGAGATGAGCATCAGGTCGCCCGCCGAGAAGCGCGTGTCGATTCCCCCGGCGGCGTTCGTCACGACGACGTCGCGGCAGCCGAGGAGCCCCAGGACCCGGGCCGGGGTGACGACGAGCGACATCGGATGCCCCTCGTAGTAGTGGATCCGTCCGGCGAGGACGACGATCGGGATTCCGGCCAGCGTCCCGGCGACGAGCGTGCCCGCGTGGCCCACGACGGCCGAGGAGGGAAACCCGGGGATCTGCCCGTACGGGATCTCGACCCGGTCCTCGACGGCGGCGGCGAAGTCCCCGAGGCCCGAGCCGAGGATGACGCCGACGACGGGCGGGACGGGGATCCGCGCCCGGAGGAACTCGACGGTCTTCGTGAAGCGAGCGTCCATCTGTCGTCTCCTTCCGTCAGCCGAGGAGGATTCCGGCGATCGTCGCGCTCATGAACGTCGCGAGCGAGCCGCCGAGGAGCGCCCAGAGCCCGAGCCGGGCGATGTCGCTCTTGCGGGACGGGGCGAGGCCGCCGATGCCGCCGATCTGGATGCCGATCGAGGAGAAGTTCGCGAAGCCGCAGAGCGCGAACGAGGCGATCAGGCGCCCCTTCTCCGTCCACTCCGAGAGCGGGATCTTCGTCATCTCCGCGTAGGCCACGAACTCGTTGATGACCGTCTTGAAGCCGATCAGCCGCGCGACCTTCGAGCAGTCGGCCGCCGGGACGCCCATGACCCAGGCGAGCGGCCAGAGGAGCTTCGAGAAGAGCCACTGGATCGAGAGCGTCGTCGCCGGGTCGACGCCGGGGCCCGGCGCCGGGAAGCCGAGGTAGGTCCCGACCCAGCCGAGGAGGCCGTTGAAGAGCGACACGAGCGCGATGAAGGCGATCAGCATCCCGACGATGTTGATCGCGAGCGAGACGCCCTGGGAGGCGCCGCCCGCGGCCGCCTCGATGACGTTCGCGTGCTCGTGCTCGACCTTCACCTTCACGGCTCCCGACGTCTCCGGCGTGTCGACCTCGGGGCGCAGCAGCTTCGCGATGACGATCGTCGCCGGAGCGGCCATCACCGAGGCCGTGATGAGGTAGCTCGCGGGGATCCCCATCGCCGCGTAGGCGAGCAGGACCGCGCCCGAAATGTGCGCCATCCCGCCCGTCATCATCGTCAGGAGCTCGGAGTTCGTCATCTTCGGGATGTACGGCGCGATGATGATCGGCGCCTCCGTCTGCCCGATGAAGATGTTCGCCGAGACGGCGAGGGACTCCGCCCCGGAGATGCGGAGCAGCTTCGTCATCACGACCGCGAAGACCTGGACGATCCGCTGCATCACGCCGAGGTAGTAGAGGATCGTGAAGAACGACGCGATGAAGATGACGATCGGCATCACCTTGAACGCGAAGAGGAACGGAGAGAAGTCGATCCCCGTCTTCGCCCCGATCGCCCCGCCGATCGCCGGGTCGGCGAGCCAGCCGAAGACGAACTTCGCCCCCTCGTCCGAGTAGGCGATCGCCCCGGTGATCCCGTCGGAGAACGACTTCAGGGCACTGGCGCCGGCCTTCCACGAGATGACGAGCCAGCCGAGCGCGAACTGCAGGACGACGCCCCAGAAGATCGTCGCCCAGCGGATCGCCTTCCGGTTCCGCGAGAGCGCGAAGCAGGTGAGGAGGATGACGGCGAGTCCGATCAAACCGGTGAAACGGTCCAAGGAAGCCTCCTGAGGGCTCTGTCAGAGCTCGTGGGGTTCTTTGCCGCGACCCCGCGCCCGCCGGCGGCTCACCTCGCAGCCCCCGCGGCTCCGGCGACGAGCCGGAACGCGGAGACGGCGACGGGCGCCCGGTGGCGGACGGAAATCGCGATCCGGGAAGGATACCCCGAGACCGGGGCTCCCGGCCGCTCCGAAACGTCGTTTCCCGGATCTACGGATGGTCCGGGGCGGCCCGAGGCCGCCCCGGACCATCCGGATCAAAGGGACTGGGCCTTCTGCTGGGCCTCGAAACGGAGCGGGGAGTCGGGGAAGTCGGCCACGACGCGCTGGTAGCTCGACCGCGCCTCCGCGGCCTGCCCGTCCTTCTCGTAAAGGCGGGCCAGGGTGAAGAGGAGGACGTCCTTCGGAAGCGGCGCCGTCGCCGCTTCGAGGTAGCCCTTCGCGGAGGCGATCGCCTCCTTGACCCGGCCCCCGGCCGCGTCGGCCTCGAGCCCGGCGAGGGCGGCGACGCCCGAGGCGATGGAGCCCGGCGACCGCTTCGCGAGGTCGCGGGCTCCGTCCACGAGCCGCGCCGGCGGCGTGGCGCCCCCTTCGAGGGCGAGGAGCATCGTGCGTGCCGCCTGGCCCGCGCGTGAGCCGGGAGCGTCCTCGGCGAGCGAGCGGAGGAGCGCCTTCGCGGCCTCGAGCCGTTCGGCGGCGTCCTTGTGGACCGTCACCCCGGGGGGCGTCCCCGCCCCCTCCGTCGCGAGCGGCCCGTCGAACGCCGCGAGCGCCGCCGACAGGCGGGCGTCCAGCCTCCGGGAGCGGAGCGCGAGGCCTCCCCAGACGAGGCCGACGAGGACCACCGCGCCGACGACGATCGCGGTCCACTTCTTGGCCGTCGTCTCGTGGCTCACGACGTAATCGCGCGCCCCGACGAGAGCGTGCTCGAGCTCGTTTTCCTTCAGTTCCTTCCGGGAAATCTTGTCCTTGGACATGCGTGCGGTCGGGGCCGGGCCGGCTCAGCAGAACGCGGCGAACGCCGCGTCCGGGTGGTCCAGCCGGAAGCCCTCGGTCTCCTTTTCGAGGTCGTAGTCGAGCGCCGCCCCTTCGAGGCGACGCCGGGAGTATGCGTCGAGCGAGATCCTAAGGCCCTCCGGCCCGTCGAGGAGGACGCCGCCGTCGAGCGGCGTCTCGCGAAAGACGAGCCGGTAGCCGGCCCCGCCGCAGCCCAGGACGTGCTGGACGACGACGAACGTCCGGGCAGGATCGAGCCCTGCGGCGCGCAGCGCCGCGAGGGCCCGGTCCGTGACCCGGAACGTCTCTGCGGAGGGCTTCTCCATTCAGCGGCGGGTGGCCTTCCTCCGGGGCGCCTTCTTCATCGCGGGCTTTCGCGCGGGCTTCCGGACCGACACGGCCTTTTTCGGCACGGGCTTCCGCGCAGCCTTGCGCGCGGGAGCGGCCTTCTTCGGCGCAGGCTTCCGCGGGGCGGGCTTTCGGGGCGCGGCCTTCTTCACGGCCTTCCTTCCAGCAGCCGGCTTCGCTTTCGGAGCCGCCTTCGCCGGCGTCACGAGCGACAGGAGCTTCGCGAGAGCCCCTTTCGGATTCTTCGCGGCGGCGGTCCGCGCACGGGCGACCGTCCGCTTCGCCGAGGCCACGGCCTTCTTCACGACGGGCCGCTTCTTCGCGTCCGCGACGGCCTTCTTCGCCTTCGCGACGGCGCGCTTCACGCCGGGCTTCCTCCTCACGTCGGCGACGGCCTTCTTCGCCCCCGCGACGGCCTTCTTCGCCTCGGCGACCGCCTTCTTCACCGCCGGCTTCTTCTTCGCCGCCGCGACGGCGCCCTTTACGTCGGAAACGGCCTTCTCCGCCGTCGCGACGGCCTTCTTCACCGCGGGCTGACTCTTCACGTCCGCCACGGCCTTCTTCGCCGCGGCGACCGCTTCCTTCACCTCGGACGACTTCATCGCGCCCTTCACGGCCTTCCTCGACTCCGCGACGGCCGTCGAGACGGCGGCGCCGGCGGCCTCCACGGCCGCCTCGACCGCTGCGAAGGCCTCGGCGACCGGCGTCGGCTTCAGAGCCGCGAGGACCTGCTCGGCGTGGTGCTCGACGTCGACGTCGTCGAAGACGCGGACGATCGTGCCTTCGGGGCCGACGAGGAACGACCGGCGGAGCGTGCCGATCCCCCACGGGGTCTTCCCCCAGACTGCGTACGCCTCGTGGACCGCGTGGTCGGCGTCCGTCAGGAGCTCGAACGGGAGGGCGTACTTCGCCGCGAACGCGGAGTGCGACGCCGCGCCGTCCGGAGAGATCCCCAGCACGGTGACGCCCGCGGCGCGCAGGTCGGCGAAGCCGTCGCGGAGGCTGCAGGCCTCCTTCGTGCATCCCGGCGTATCGTCCTTCGGATAGAAGTAGACGAGTACGTGTCCCTTCCCGGCGAAATCCGCCAGGGAGACGACGCTTCCGGAGCGCCCGGGGAGCGTGAACGGAGGGGCCGGGGCGCCGGCCGCGATCGGAGTCGGGGCGTGCGTATCTTCAGCCACTTTCTGTCTTCCTCCGAGCGCCGAGGATATCAGGAGGAGCGCCTAAACTGACGGGGATGACCGTACCGCTCGCCCTTTCCGTCTCGGCCGCCGACCCGGCCGGAGGCCTCCTGACGGCCGATCTCCTCGCCTTCAGCGCCCTCGGCATCGCCGGGTCGGGCCTCGTCACCGCCGTCACCGCCAACGGCCTTCGCTCCCCCGGCCCGGTCCAGGAGGTTCCCGTGGCCCTCCTTCGGGCGGGCCTCGAGTCGGCCCTTTCGGCGATGCCCTTTTCGGCGGTGAAAATCGGGGTCATCCCTTCGGCACCCGCGGTCCGGGCGATCGCCCGCGGGCTCTCCCGACTCTCGGCGCCGAGGGTCCTCCACCCCGGCTTCGCCCCACGCTCCGAGGTGAGGCTCGTCCGTGCCGCCGCCCTCGACGCGTTCGTACGGGACCTCTTCCCGGGAGCGGCCCTCGTCGTCCTCGGCCCGGACGAGGCCGCCGCCCTCGCGGGCTTTCCGATCCGCGAAGAGACCGACGTGAAGGCCGCGGCGCGACGGGTCCAGGCCCTCGGCCCTGCAGCCGTCCTCGTGAACGGCGGGTCCGCTGCCGGCGACAGCGTCGTCGGCGGTCTCCTGGACGGTCGGACCTGGCACCGTTTCGATTCCGAATGCCTCGAGACCCCACCAGACGACGCAGGCTCCCACCGCCTCAGCGCCGCGGTGACGGCCCACCTCGCCACCGGCGAGACGCTCCCCGACGCCGTCGCCCGAGCCCGCAACCTTCTCCGATAGGGTCATCTCCGATAGGGGTCAGGTCTACCATCTACACTCTACGGATTCCCGCAGAGTGTAGATGGTAGACCTGACCCCCACCTAAGGGTGGGTCCAGCGGTCGACGGGGCGGCCGGGGAGGCGTTCGGCGCGGCCGAGGTCCTCGAGGTACATCAGGAAGCCGTGGACCTCCGAGTAGGCGAGGAAGAGGTCCATCGGGCGAACGGTCGGGAAGATGCGGCGGCAGAGCTCCGCCACGGACTTCGGCTTCCCCGCGAGCGCTCTCTCGATCTGGCCGACACGGAACGCGTAGCGCCCATCGAGCTTGGCGCGGTGCGCGGCGAAATCGACGATCCGGCCCCCGTGGCCGGTCAGGAGGTCCGAGCCGCCGGCTTCGATCGAATCGAGAGACGCGAAGTAGCGACTGACGCTCCGAAACGCCTCGCCCGGCTGCTCCGGGTCCTCGTCGACGATTGCGTTCGGCGTGATGTCCCGCAGGACCGTGTCCCCGGTGAAGAGGACGCCCGCCTCCGGGATCTCGAACGTGAGGCTCCCCGGCGTGTGGCCCGGTACCGACCGGACGACCACGGACCACCCGTCGCCCGGGAGGACCTCTCCGCCCGACAGCTCGTCCCAGGCACGGAGCGGGTCGGCGTAATGGTCGACTGCGGCCGTCATCGCGACCATCGTGAGGCGCTCGAGCGCTCCGAAGCCGGCCCGCGTCAGCGCTTCGAGGAGGAGCCGCCGGTTCCGACGTCCCCGGAAGTGCTCCCGGTCGAGCCGCCCGCCGAGGAGCTGCGGCCTCCCCTCCCGCTCGATCCGCGCGGCCAGGCCGTAGTGGTCCTGGTGCCCGTGCGTCAGGAGGACGCGCCGGACGTCGGCAGCCTCGAGACCATGCCGTCGGAGCCCGGCCCGGAGCACGTCCCACGCGTCCTCGGTCAGAGGGCCCGTGTCGACGAGCGTGACGGGGTCTCCGAGGATCAGGTGCGTGTTGACCGGGCCGACCGGGAACGGCGTCGGCACCGGGATCGTCACGACCCGGGGCGCGCCGGCGCCGCCGCGAGGAGCGGACCGGCCCGGCGAACGCGGAGCGGGAGGAACGCGGCGGGAGGCCGGATACGTCCGGCCTCCCGCCCGCGGCTCACCAGCCCCAGAGGTCGAAGGGATAGCCGCCCGCCTCGTACGCCGCGTTGCTGATCGCGGTCGCCTCGGCGTCCTTGTGCTTGTCGAGGGCCTTCAGGTTCGCGACCATCCGGTGCCGCGCCTGGAACGCGAACCAGCGGGCGATCTCGACCTCCGGCTTCGCCTTCTCCTCCCCCTTCTTCTCGATCGCAGCCGTCACTCGCGAGAGCGTCGCGACCTGCGCGTAGAGGTCCATGACGACGTCGGCGATCCGGTGAAGGAGGTACTGGCGGTTCACGACGTTCTTCCGGTTCCGGTAGACCATCGTCTCGCAGGCGTTCCGGAGGACGGCCGCGTACTTGGCCGCCTGGTCGGCCTCGGGGGCGAGCGAGGGGTGGACCTTGTCGAGCTTGTAGCTCGTCACGGTGCCCCGCATCCACTTCTGCGCGTGCCCCTTGAGGACGCCGTACTGCGAGACGGGGTGGCTGAGCGCGCCCTGGAAGTCCTTCAGGACGTCGCCCGCCTCCTTCATCCCCGTCAGCGCGATGAAGAGGCGCAGGATCTCGTTCGTCCCCTCGAAGATCATGTTGATCCGGCTGTCGCGCAGGCCCCGCCCATACGGGTACTCGTTCATGAAGCCGTTGCCGCCGGCGATCTGGAGCGACTCGTTGATCGTCTTCCAGAGGAGCTCGGTCCCCCAGACCTTGCAGCAGGCCCCCTCGAGCGAGTAGTCGACCTTCTTGTCCACGAGCCCGGCGGTCATGTAGACCATCGACTCGAGGACGTAGGTGTGCGCCGTCATCTCGGCGATCTTCTCCCGGATGATCTCGAAGTCCGCGATCCGGGTCTTGAACTGCTTCCTCTGCGTCGCGTGCTCGACGGCCAGCTTGATCATCTGCTTGCAGCCGCCGACGGCCCCCGCGCCGAGGGACGTCCGGCCCGTGTTCAGCGTCTCCACCGCCACCCGGAAGCCGTTCCCCTTGCCGCCGATGATGTTGAACGCCGGGACGCGGCAGCCGTCCAGGATGATCTGGCAGGTCGAGGAGCCGCAGAGGCCGAGCTTCTTCTCCTCGGCGCCGCGGGAAAGGCCCGGGAGCGTCCCGTCCTCGTTCGTGAGGACGGCGAAGCAGGCGATCTCCTTGTGCGAGCCGGGCTCGACGCCCGGCTCGGGGACCCGCGCGAACATCGTGAAGAACTTCGCGAAGCCGCCGTTGCTGATCCACTGCTTCGTGCCGGTCAGGACGTACTCGTCCGTCGCGGCGTCGTAGACGGCGGTCATCTTCAGCGACGCGGCGTCGGAGCCCGCCTCCGGCTCCGTGAGGCAGAAGGCGCCGACCCGGTTCCCGTTCGCGAGGTCCGGGAGCCACCTCTTCTTCTGCTCGTCGGAGCCGAACAGGAGGAGGGGCTTGATGCCGATCGACTGGTGTGCCCCGATGACGATGGCGGCCGAGGCGTCGAGCGGCCCGATGACCTCGACCATCTTGCAGTACGCCGTCGCGCTGAAGCCGCTCCCGCCGTACTCCTCGGGGACCGTCATCCCCATCGCGCCGAGGTCTCCGAGACCCTTGACGACGTCGCGCGGGAAGAAATGGTCCGCGTCGATCTTCTCCGAGTCGATGTTCTGGGCGTCGAAGTCGCGATAGGCGTCGGCGAACGCCGTCACGAGCTCCTTCGTGTCCTCCGGGATTTCCGGGTACGGAAAGACGAGCGACTCGTCGAAGCGCCCCTGGTAGAGCGACTTCAGGAACGACGGGGCCTCGGTCTCGGCCTTGACGGTCTTCTCGGTCTTCTCGGTCTTGACGCTCGACATGGCTACTCCTTCCCGAAGAACGACGTCCCCGACTTCGCCAGGTCGGCGAGAAGCGGGGCGGGTGTGAAGCGGGGTCCCTTCTCCGACGCGAGACGGGAGAGGGCGTCGACGACGGCGGCGGCGCCGCGCGCGTCCGCGTGGGCGCAGAGGCCGCCGCGGAACGGCGGGAAGCCGATCCCGAAGATCATCGCGAGGTCGAGCTTGCCGGGCGTCGGCACGATCCCCTCGGCGAGACAGTACGCCGCCTCGTTGACCATCGGATAGATCAATCGCGCCTCGAGCGCCTCGGGCGAGATCGGCAACGCACCGGGAGAAGCGACGCCCAGGTCGGCATACGCCTGCGGGTCGGGCCCGACCCTCTTCTCCCCCTCGTAGCGGTAGAAGCCCTTCTTCGTCTTCCGCCCGAGGCGGCTCCCCGTCACGAGCTTCCCGAAGGCCGGGTCGATCGGCATCCGCTCGGGCCAGGCGGCCGCGAGCGTCTCGGCCCCCTTCGACGCGACGTCGATCCCGACGTCGTCGAGAAGCTCGATCGGTCCGACCGGCATCCCGAACGCCCGCATCCCCCGGTCGATCGCCTCCATCGAGACTCCCTCGAGGAGGAGCCGGACCGCCTCGGCGAGGTAGGGCGAGAGGATCCGGTTCACGAGGAAGCCGGGCGCGTCCTTCACGACGACGGGCGTCTTCCCCATCTTCTTGGCGAGGTCGAAGATCGTCGCCGTCACCTCGGGCGAGGTCTTCTCACCGAAGATGACCTCGACGAGCGGCATCTTGTGGACCGGGTTGAAGAAGTGCATCCCGACGACTCGCTCGGGCCGGGACGCCGCCTTCGCGATCTCGGTGATCGGGAGCGTCGAGGTGTTCGAGGCGAAGATCGCGTCGGGCGCGGCGACCGACTCCCATTCCTTGAGGACGCCCTGCTTGACCGCGAGCTTCTCGAGGACCGCCTCGATCGTCACGTCGCAGGTCTCGAAGCCTTCCCAGCCGAGTCCCCCGGAGAGGAGAGCCATCTTCGAGGCGAAGTCGGTCCGGGTCATTCGCCGCTTCTTCAGCTTCTCCTGCCAGATCTTCGCGGCCTGTGCGTAGCCGAGGGCGAGCGCCTCGTGCCGGATGTCCTTCATCCGCACCGGCCACCCCTTGTCGGCCGCGAGCTGGGCGATGCCGCCCCCCATGGCGCCGGCGCCGAGGACGCCGATCCGCTTCACGGCGCGGGGCGCCACGCCGGCCGCGACGCCGGTCTCCTTCTTGACCTCCTCCATCCGGAAGAAGAGGCCGACGAGCGACTTCATCTCGGGCGAGCCGACGAGCTTCCCCGCCGCCGCCACCTCGAGCTCGAGGGCCTCGGGGAACGGCCGGCCGAAGCCCTTCTCGATCGCCGAGAGCGCTTCGGGCGGGGCCGGGTAGTGACCGTGCGTCTCCTTCAGGACGGCCGCCCGCGCCTTGCGGAAGACCACGGAGCGCCCGACCCCCTCGAGGAGCTTCTCCATCGCCTTCGCGGGAACGGCGCGGAGCGGGCCCCCGTCGGGGGCAGCGTTCGAGCGCTTCCGCGTCCCGAACTTCCCCCGCGCGAACTTCCTCGCCACGGCGAGCAGGATCGGCGCCGGGACGAGCTCGTCGACGAGCCCCATCTTCTTCGCTCGCTTCGAATCGATGACCTTCCCCGCGAGGATGACGTCGAGCGCGGTCGCGAGCCCGACGATGCGCGGCAGGCGCGTCGTCCCTCCCCACCCCGGGAGGATCCCGAGCTTGATCTCGGGGAGCCCGATCTGCGTCTTCTTCGAGTCCGACGCGAGGCGCCAGTCCATCGCGAGGAGCGTCTCGCAGCCCCCGCCGACGCACGCCCCCTCGACCGCCGCGATCGTCGGGAACGGGAGGTTCGCGAGCTTGCCGAGGACGGCCTGCCCTTTCCGCACCCCGTCCGCGATCGCCGCGGGGTCCGTCACCTTCGCGATCTCGTTCACGTCGGCCCCGGCGATGAAGATGTCGGGCTTGCCCGAGACGAGGAGGAGCGCTTTCACGTCCGTCCGCTTCGCGAGGGCGTCGAGGAGCGCGTCGAGCTCGAGCATCACCGGGGTCGAGTACTTGTTCACCTTCTCGCCCGGCGAGTCGAACGTGAGGAGCGCGAGGCCGTCCGGCTCGACGTCGAGGCGGAAGTGCGTCCCCTCGGCCATCACGCCACCCCCTCCAGGACGATCGTGGCCCCCTGGCCGCCGCCGATGCAGAGCGTCGCGAGGCCGTACGCGACCTTCCGGCGCTTCATCTCCCGGAGGAGCGTCAGGACGAGCCGCGTCGCGGACGCCCCGACCGGGTGGCCGAGCGCGATCGCCCCGCCGTTCGGGTTCAGGATCTCCGGGTCGACCGCGCCGAGCGCCGGGTCCTTCTCGAACGCCGCGAGGTTCGCGAGGACCTGCGCCGCGAAGGCCTCGTTCAGCTCCAGGAGGCCGATCTTCCCGAACGGCACCCCCGCGTGTTTCAGCGCGACGGGCGTGGAGCGCGACGGGCCGAGGCCCATCCGTTCCGGCTCGAGCCCCGCGAAGCCCCACCCGGCGACCCGCGCGAGCGGCGCGAGCTTCCGCTTCGCGACGAACGCCTCCGAGGCGACGACGACGGCCGCGGCGCCGTCGGTGATCTGCGAGGAGTTCCCCGCCGTCACCGAGCCGTAGGCGCGGTCGAAGAACGGCTTCAGCCTCGCGAGGGCCTCCATCGTCTGCCCCTCGCGGACGCCGTTGTCGGCCGTCGCGACCTTGTCGAACCCGGGCGGGAGCGGAACCGCGACGATCTCCTCGGCGAGCCTCTCCCGCGCCGCCTGCGCCCGCTGGTGGGAACGGAGCGCGAACGCGTCCTGCATCTCCCGCGTGAGCCCGCCTTCCTTCGCGAGGAGCTCGGCGGTCTCGCCCATGTTCAGGCCGCAGACCGGGTCGGTGAGGCCGAGCTTCAGGCCGATGACGGGGTTCAGCAGCTGGCTCCACGGGAGCTTGCGGAATCCGGCGACCTTCGCCCCCGTCGTCCGGGCCATCCCGACCTCCGTCAGGGCGGCCTTCACGTTCTCGCGGTAGAGGAAGGGGATGAGGGACATGTTCTCGGCGCCGCCGGCGAGGACGACGTCGGCCTCGCCCGTCTGGACGAGCCGCGCCGCCTGGACGATCGACTCGATCCCCGAGGCGCAGTTGCGCGAGACGGAGTGGGCAGGCCTCTCCTTCGGGACGCTCGCGCGAAGCGCGATCACGCGGCCGATGTTCGCGGCGTCGGGCGGAGTCGCGATGTTCCCGAAGATCGCCTGGTCGATCTCCCCCGGCTCGACGCCGGAGCGGGCCATCGCCTCCACGGCCGCGGCGCGGCCGAGGTCGACGGCGGAGACGGCCTTGAAGTCGGACCCCGCCTTTACGAAGGGGGTCCGGGCTCCGTCGAGGATGTAGGCGGCTCGGCTCAAGGGGTGGTCCTCCTCTGGCGGACGGGCCGCCGTTCCTTCGTGTCGTTCTCGCAAGAGAGGAAGCCGTGGAGGAGCGTCCCGACGAGCTTCTCCGCGTCGGCCGCGGGCTTCGGCTCTCCCGAGAGGAGCCACTCCGACAGGATCTCGTCCGCTGCGCCGAAGAGGATCCGGACTGCGAGGCGCGGCTCGAGGCCTCTCCGCAGCTCTCCCGAGGCGATCCCTTCCTTCAGGACGCCGTCGAGGAGCCTGAAGTACTCCACGAGCTTGCTCCGGGAGAAGCGCTCCACGAGGCGGGCGCTCCGCCGGAGCTCGATCTGGAAGACGGAGGCGAGGTCCCGGTCCTGGCCGACGAAGCTCAGGTGCAGGCCGACGAGCCTCACGAGCTTTTCGGCGGCGCTCCCGCCCGCGTGGCGGACCGCCCGCGCCTCGGCGAGCACCTCGTCCATCGTCTCGTCGAAGACGCAGCCGAGGAGGTCTTCCTTGTTCCGGAAATAGAGGTAGACGGTCCCCTCGGCGACGCCCGCCTCCGCGGCGATGTCGGCGATCTTCGCCTCGTGGAACCCGCGGCGTCCGAACGTCTTCGCCGCGGCGTGGAGGAGCCGCTTCCGCTTCTCGGGGTCGGCGGCCGGGAGGCTCCTCCGACCCGGGCCGGAGGAGGAGCGGGCCTTCGTTCCCGCCGGGAGAGCGGCTGAATGAGCCATCACTCAGAGCCTATGACGCGCCGCAGCGACTCGTCAAGCGCTGATTGGCAGCGTCAGTCCCCCCTGTACAGCCCGTCGATCACGCTGCGGAACTTCTGGTCGACGATCCGGCGCTTGACCTTGAGCGTCGGCGTCAGCTCGCCGCCCTCGATCGTCAGCTCCTTCGGGAGGAGCTTGAAGGCGTGGATGAGCTGCTCGTTCGGCTTCCCTTCGTTCCAGCGGTCGACGATCCCCTGGTAGATCTGCTCGACCCGGGGGCTGGCGACGAGCTCCTCGTCGGAAAGCGCGCCGAGGCCGTTCTTCGCCGCCCACTCGCGGAGCTTCTCGAAGTTCGGGACGATGAGGCAGGAGAGGAACTTGCGCCGGTCGCCGATGACGACCGGCTGCGCCACGAACGGGTCTCCCTTCAGGGCGCTCTCGATCGGCGCCGGGGCGACGTTCTTGCCGTTCGAGTTGACGATGATCTCCTTCTTCCGGTCCGTGATCCGGAGGAAGCCCTCCTCGTCGAGGACGCCGATGTCTCCCGTGTGAAGCCAGCCGTCGGGGTCGATCGTCTCGGCCGTCGCCTCCGGCTTGCCGTAGTAGCCCTTCATGACGTGCGGGCCGCGCGTCAGGATCTCGCCGTCGTCGGCGATCTTCACCTCGACTCCCGGCATGACCCTCCCCACGGTGCCGAGCTTCCAGGCAGACGGGCAGTTCACGGCGATGACGGGGCTCGTCTCGGTGAGGCCGTAGCCCTCGTACACCTCGACGCCGATCGCCCAGAAAAACTCCGCGAGGTCCTTCGCGAGCGGGGCGCCGCCGGAGATCGCGAACCGGAACCGGGTCCCGAGCGCCTCGCGGATCTTCCGGAAGACGAGGCGCTCGTAGAGGTAGTGCTGGAGCGCCAGCGCGCCCCCGGGGGTCTTCTTCTCCGCCCGGAGGCGGAGGACCTCCTTCGCGACGGAGATGGCGGTCCGGAAGAGGCGCTGCTTCGCCGGAGAGCCGGCGTCGACCTTGTCCATGACCCGGGCGTAGACCTTCTCGTAGACGCGGGGGACGGCGCCGAAGATGTGGGGGTTCACCTCCCCGAGGTTGTCCCGCAGCTTGTCGATCGACTCGGCGAAGGCGACGGTCGCGCCCCGGTGGTAGTAGCAGTACTCCACGAGGCGCTCGAAGACGTGCGCGAGGGGAAGGAACGACATCGTCACCGCGGTCGCGTCGAACGGCAGGAGCGAGCAGCCGGCGAGCATGTTGGAGACGAAGTTGCTCTGCATGAGCATCGCCCCCTTCGGCTCCCCCGTCGTCCCGGAGGTGTAGATGATCGTGGCGAGGTCGTCCGGCTTCCGGCGGCCGGCCCTCTCGTCGAACGTGGCGGGGGCGGCGGCGTGCGCCTTCCGACCCTCCTCGACGAGCGCGCCGAACGGCTTCCCCCCGCCGCCGGCGTGGTCGAAGACGAAGACGTGCTTCAGCTTCGGGCAGGTCGCCTGGGCCTTGACGAGCTTCGCCGCCTGCTCGGGCGTCGAGGCGAACGCCACCGTCGCGCCGCAGTCCCGCACGATGTACTCCGCCTGGTCGGCCACCATCGTCGGGAAGACCGGAACGAGGACGGCCCCGTAGCACTGGCAGGCGAAGTCGATCGTCGGCCACTCCGGGCGGTTCTCCGAGAGGAGGACGACGGCGCCTCCGTCGGGGACGCCGAGCGTGCCGAAGGCCGCCGCGACGGCCTTCACCCTCTCCGTGAACTCCGCCGTCGAGATCGGAACCCAGCGCCCGTCCTTCTTGTACAGGAGGAGGTCCGGCTTCGGCGTCGTCCCGAGGTTGCGGAATACGTCGACCAGAGTGCGCGGCGTCGTCATCTCACCCTCCCCGGCCCGGCCGTGTTGCGAAGCGGCATTATAGGTTCTGCTCCGCTTCGCCCCCGATGAGACACTTCGCGAGATGAGACCCGTCGCCCTCGTCACCGGGGCCTCCCGCCGGCTCGGACGAGCCCTCGCCGAGGGCGCCGCACGCGCCGGCCACGACGTGGCCGTCCACTTCAGGTCCGACCCGGCGGCCGCCTCCCGAACGGTCGCCGAGCTCTGTCGCCTCGGGGGCGACGCCGAGCCGTTCCGCGCCGACCTGCGGGAGGCCGGCGCGCCTCAGGGCCTCGTCGAGGCGGTCCTCGCGCGTTTCCGACGGCTCGACCTCCTCCTCCATTCGGCCTCGCCGTGGCTCGAGAAGCCGGTCGACGACGTGACCGAGGAGGACTGGGACGACGTCTTCTCGGTCGGTCCGCGCGCCGCCTTCTTCCTCGCCCGCGCGGCCGCTCCCGCGCTCGCCGACTCGGGCGGGGCCGTGATCCTCGTCTCCGACGTGGCGGCGACGAAGGCCTGGCCGCGTCACCTTCCCCACGCGGTCTCGAAGGCGGCTGTCGACGCGCTCGTGCGGAACCTCGCCGTGGCCCTCGGCCCGTCGGTGCGGGTGAACGGAATCGCGCCGGGAATCGTCCTCCCGCCGGAAGACGTACCGCCCGAGGAGGTCGCCCGTCTCGTCGCCCGGACGCCGCTCGGCCGGGCCGTGGCCGTAGAGGATCTCGTCTCCTCCGCGCTCTTCCTCGCCTCGAACCGTTCGATCACCGGGCAGGTGCTGGCGGTCGACGCGGGCCGCTCCGCCGTCTGAGCGGACTAAACTCGCGCCGATGACGTCGCGACGCCGACTCCTCGTCTCGCTCGTGGCGCTGCCGCTGGTCGCCGGGCTGACGACCTGCGGCCGCACCCCCGCCGCGAAGCCGCCCGAGGGCTTCCGCGTGGCCCTCCTGACGCCAGGGCCCGTCTCCGACGCCGGGTGGAACGCCGGCGCCTTCGAAGGCCTGAAGGCGATCGAACGGGAGCTCGGCGCGAAGGTCTCGCACGTCCAGGTGAAGACGCCGTCCGAGTTCGAGGAGCAGTTCCGGGCCTACGCCGCGGGAGGCTCCGCGCTCTGCATCGGGCACGGCTTCGAGTTCCAGGACGCCGCCGCGCGCGTCGCGAAGGACTACCCCGCCACCGTCTTCCTGACGACCTCCGGCTCGCGGACGTCGCGCAACCAGGCCCCTCTCGTCTTCGAGCTCGAGCAGGCGACGTACCTCTGCGGCCTCGTGGCCGGCCGGATGTCGCGGACGGCGAAGGCCGGGATGGTCGGCGGGGTCGAGATCCCGTCGATCAGGTCGACGTTCCTCGCGTTCGAGGCCGGCCTCAGGGCCGGGAACCCGGGAGCGAAGGCGACGGCCGTCTTCACCGGCTCCTTCGAGGACGTGGCCGGCGCCAAGGCGGCCGCGCTGGCCCTCATCGACGGCGGGAGCGACTTCCTCTTCCACAACGCGAACGCCGCCGCGCTCGGCGTCTTCGCCGCGGCGACCGAGAGGGGCGTCTACGCCTTCGGCGCGAACCGGGACCAGAGCTCCGTCTCGACGAGCGTCCTGGCGTCGGCCGTCATCGACCTCCCCCGCGCCTTCGTCGAGGCCGCGCGCCGGGTGAAGGAGGGGCGGTTCGACGGCAAGCCGATCCGCTACGGCCTCGAGAGCGGCGTCGTCTCGTTCGTGTGGAACCCGGCGCTCCTCGGCCGCGTCCCGGCTCCGGTCCTGGACGAGGTGGACCGGGCGAAAGAGAAGATCGTCTCCGGGGCGATCGTCGTCCCGCGAGGAGACTTCTGACGGTCGGTCCGGAGAGGCCGGCGACGCCGGGATGAGAGTCCCCTCTCCCGCGCTCGAGCTGGACGGAGTTCGAAAGGCGTTCGGCTCCGTCCAGGCACTCGACGGAGCCCGGCTCACGATCCGCCCGGGCGAGCTCCACGCGCTCCTCGGGGAAAACGGGGCCGGGAAGTCGACGCTGGTTTCCGTCGCCGCCGGCTTCCTCCGAGCCGACGCCGGCACGGTCCGGCGGGACGGCGAGGCCCTCCCCCCGGCGGACGCGCGGGCCGCCCGCCGCGCCGGGATCGCGCTCCTGCCGCAGCACGACCTCCTCGTCGAAGCCGCGACGGTCGCCGACAACCTCGCCCTCCTCGACCCCGCCGCGCCGGGGCTCGAGTCGGCGCGAGCGCGCCGCGCGCGCGCCGCGCGACTCGAGGAGCAGCTCGGGCTCGAGCTCGGCCCGCCCGGCGCGCACGTGGGCGACCTTCCGGTCGGGGTGCGGCAGCGGATCGCCGTGGCCGGGGTTCTCCAGTCCGACCCGGGCGTCCTCGTCCTGGACGAGCCGACCGCCGTCCTCTCGCCGCAGGAGACGAGCGCCCTCTTCAGGTCGCTCCGGGCACGAGTCGCCACGGGGCGCGCCGTCCTCCTCATCACGCACCGGCTGGCCGAGGTCTTCGAAGGCGCGGACCGCCTGACGCTCCTCTCCCGCGGGCGGACGCTCCTCGAGGCCGACGTCTCCGCGACGACGCCCGAGGCCGTCGGAGCGCTCCTCCTCGGTGGAGCTGAAGTCTCGTCCCGCTCCGAGGCGCTCCGCCCCGCGCCGCCGGCGGGCGAGGCGGTGCCCGCTCTCGACGTCCAGGAGCTTCTCCCCGCCGGCTTCGCCGGCCCACCCGCCTCCTTCGCCGTCCCCGCGGGCGCCGTCCTCACGCTCCTCGCGGTGGACGGGAACGGCGCCGACCTCGTCGGCTCCGCGATCGCGGGGGTCCGGCCCGCCCGCGGACGAATCCGCGTCGCCGGGCGGGCCGTGCCGCCGGGCGATCCGCGCGCTTTCCGCGCGGCCGGCGGCGCGTTCATCCCGGCCGACCGGCGGGCCGAAGGACTCGTCCCCGCGCTCTCCGTCGCCGAGAACCTCTTTCTCCGGAAGCCGCCGGGACGCCTCGCGATCGACCGCGCCGCGCTCGCCGCCGCCGCCGAAGAGCGGCTTCGCCGCTTCGGCGTCCGGGCGCGCGGCCCCTGGGCGAAGGCTGAGGAGCTGTCGGGCGGGAACCAGCAGAAGCTCCTGCTCGCGCGGGAGCTGGAGCCGCTTCCGCGCCTCCTCGTCGCCGTCCACCCCACGCGCGGGCTCGACCTTGCCTCCGCCGCGGACGTCCGGGCCCGCCTCCTCGACGCGGCCCGTGCGGGCGCGGGCATCCTCTTCGTCACCGCCGATCCCGACGAGGCGCTCGAGCTCGGGGCGCCGATCCGTGTCGTCTATCGCGGCACGCTCTCCCCTCCGCTCGCGGCGACGACGACGCTCGCCGAGCTGGGCCGGAGGATGGCGGGGCTCATGCCGTGAAGCCGGCCACCGTCCTCGCCGTCGCCGCCGGCACTCTCGCCGCTGCCGCGCTCCTCGTCTTCGCCGCCGGGGCCTCGCCGGCCGACGCCTTCCTCGCGCTCGTCCGGGGAGCCGCCGGCTCGACGGCCGCGCTCGGCGAGACCCTCGCGCGCTCGACCGGGCTCGTTCTGACGGCTCTCGGCGCCGTCGTCGCATTTCGTGCGGGGGTCCTGAACATCGGGCTCGAAGGGCAGTTCCTCGCGGGCGCCGCCGCGGCAGCCGCCGCAGGGCCGCTCTTCCCCGACGCCCCCGTCGCGGCGCGCGCCGCCGCCCGCCTCGCGGCGCCGCTCGCCGGAGCGCTCCAGGCCGCTCCGGCCGCCTGGCTGTCCGAGCGGAGGCAGGTCCCGGCGGTCCTCTCGACGATCCTCCTGAACCTCGTCGCCGCGGCCGGCGTGACGTGGCTCGTGCGCGGCCCGCTCCGCGATCCGTCGGGCGACTACCCGCAGAGCCGGGCGCTCGCGGACGCCGCCCTCCTCCCGCCGCTGGCCTCCGGCTCGCGTGCGACGGTGGCGGTCGTCCTCGCCCTCCTTCTCGCGGGGGTCGCCGGCTTCGTCCTCGCTCGAACGCCGCTCGGCCTCGCCCTCCGTGCGGTCGGAGAGGCGCCCCGCGCCGCCCGCGCCGCCGGCCTGCCGGACGTCCGCCTGCGCGTCGGGGCGTTCCTCTCGTCCGGGGCGCTCGCCGGCCTCGCGGGGGGGCTCGAGGTGCTCGCGCTGACCGGGCGGCTCTACGACCCGTTCACCGCCGGAGTCGGCTACACCGGGATCGCCGCAGCCCTCCTCGGCGGCATGTCGGCGCTCGGCGCGGCCGCGTCGGGGCTTCTCTTCGCCGCCCTCGGGGCCGGCTCGAGCGCGCTCCAGAGGGACGCCGGCGTCCCGTCGTCGCTGGCGTCGATCGTCCCCGCCCTCGCCGTCCTCGCCCTCCTCCTCGTCCGGGGCGGCCGGAGGGAGAGATGACGGGCTTCGTCGAGATCGCTCTCCTGCTCGCCGCCCCGCTCCTGCTGGCCGCGACGGGCGAGCTCCTCCTCGAGCGCTCGGGCTCGATCCAGATCGGCCTCGAGGGGACGATGCTGTTCGGGGCGTGGGTCGCGTTCGCCGCCGGGCGCGCCGGCCTGCCGGCCTGGGGCGGGCTTCTCTCGGCGGCCCTCGCCGGGCTCGGCGCCGGCCTGCTCTTCGCTCTCTTCGCCGTCGTCCGGCGCGCCGACCCGATCCTCGTCGGCACCGTCTGGAACCTGCTCGCCCTCGGAGCAACGGCGTTCGCCTATCGGCTCGGCGCCGGAGAGACAGGCTCCGTCCTCGAGGTCGCGGTCCTTCCACGCGGAGTCCTCGGCCTCCCCGACGCCGTGGCTGCGAGCTTCCTCGCTCCGTTCCTTCTGCATCTCTGGCTCACCCGGACCCGCGCCGGCCTCCGCCTCTCGGCCGCGGGAGAGAATCCGGAGGCGCTCCGTTCCCTCGGCCTCTCGGTCGTCGCCGTGCGGAGCGGCGCCGCCGCTGCGTCCGGCGTCTTCGGCGCGCTGGGAGGTGCCGTGCTCGTCCTGACCGTCTCACCCACCTTCGTCGAAGGCGTCACCGCGGGCCGCGGCTTTCTCGCGCTCGCGCTCGTCGTCTTCGCGCGCTGGCGGCCGCTCGCCCTCGTCCCGGCCGCGCTCCTCCTCGGGGGCGTCACGGCCCTCCAGTACCGCCTTCAGGCGGAGGGCTTCGGCCTCCCCTACGCTCTCTTCCTCGCGCTGCCCGGCCTCGTCGCTCTTGCCGCGCTCGCTCTCGCCTCCACCCGCGGCGGGGCGCCGAAGGCGCTCGGGAGCCCGGCGCCGTGACGACGGCGCGCCGCCCCCCCTACGCCGTCCTCGCCGGCTACTACGACGAGGTCTACGGCCTCTGGCGCGACCTCCTCGGCCCGGCGCGCGACGAGATCCTCCGGGCGCAGGGCGTCCGGTTCGAAACGCTTTTGGACGTCGGCTGCGGAAGCGGGTGGCAGAGTCTCGAGCTGGCCCGCCGCGGCGCGCGCGTCGTCGCCGTCGACCCGGCGAGCCCGTTCCTTCGCCCGCTGCGGACCGCCGCCCGGCGCGAGCGGCTCCCGATCGACGTGCGTCGCGGCGACGTCCGCTCCCTCCCGCTCGAGGAGGGCGAGGCGTTCGACCTCGCGCTCGCGACGTTCGATGTCCTCAATCACCTCGACCGCCACGATGAGCTCGCCCCGGCGCTGGCGGGCATCGCGAATGCCCTCGCTCCGGGGGGGCACGTCCTCTTCGACCTGAACTCGCCGGAGACGATCGAGTCGTTCCCGGACCATCACCGGGTCACCCACCTTTCCGGAGGCGGCCTCTCGGCCGAGCGCGGCGCGTACGACCCGGAGAGCGGGGCCGGCACCGTCACCCGCGACTGGTTCCTGCCCGTGGCGGACATTCCGGGCCGTTTCCGCCGTGTCCGCGAGCTCTACCGGGAGATCGCCTGGCCCGAAGCCGCCATCCGGCGAGCCCTCCGCGAGGCCGGGCTCGGCGTCCGGCTCTTCGCAGACGCCTCCGGCTGGCTCTCGTTCCAGCCCGAGGGGACCCGCTGGATCGTCCTGGCCCGGCGGCGCGGCGCCGGACGGAGGGCTGCAGGCTCCTAGGGTTCCGGCTCGTCCGGCAGGTCCGGCCCCGCTTCGGCGTCCGGGGACGCCGAGGGAGCCGGGGTCCCGGAACGGGTCGCCGGCCGGCCGGGCCTCCCGCCGTTCCGCCGGTCCCCGAACCGGCGCCGGACCTCGGCCCGGCGCTCGGCCCGGAACTCTTCCCGACGGTCGACGATCGTCGCCCACTGGTCGCCCGTCAGGACGCCCCGCATCTCCACGACCATCATCGTCCGCGCCTTCCCGAGCCGCGCTCTCGCCTGCTCGAGCGCCTCGGACGCCGCCGCCACCTTCCGCGGCTCGACCTCCCGGGCCGCGAGCAGGTCCTCGAGGTCGATCGTCCGCCTGTCGACGTCGGCCTTCAGGTCGACGAACGTCCGACGGTTCTTCGAGAAGACCTCCTCGAGCCGCTGCTGCTGCTCGGGCGCCAGCTTCAGAGACTCGACGACCGCGGGACGCTTCCACCACTTGCCCGGCGGCATCTCGAGCATCTGGGCCGGTGCGGGCAGCGCCGCGAGCGCGGCGCCGAGAAGCGTCGAAAGGAGGAGCGCGCGTCTCATCACATCGCCTCCGGAAGGACCGTTTCGTAGGGCGATTCGGTCGTCAGCGCCACGTCCACGTCGCGGAGGAGCTCGTCGTCGGCCGTGTCGGCCGCGGAAAACGCCGCGGCCCCCTCGACCGAAGCCACCGTCTGCACCGACGCCTCAGGCGACTCGTTTCCCCCGCGAAGGACCGTGAGGCCGGCGACGAGCGCGAGGGCGGCGGCGAGGCTGCCGAACGCGAGCGCCGGCCGCTGGAGGACGGAGCGGGTGAGGCGGGCCGGGAACGGCGTCGCCTTCTCCTCGGCTTCCTGCGCCGCCAGCTCGGAGATCCGACCCATCACGGCCTTCCTCTGTGCGTTCCAGAACTCCGGCGGGAGCGACTCGACCACGCCCGTCAGCGCCCCGCGATCCAGGAGGAACGCCTCGCGGAGGCGGGCGACGCGCTCCTGGCACTCGGGGCAGACCGCCTGGTGGATCGGGATCGGCGCCGTCCCGTCGTCGGCCGGGAAGACCCGGTTCACGATCTCGTCGCCCGTCAGATGACGTCCGCTCACCGAAGGTCCTCCAGCTTCTGCCGCAGCTTCCGGACGGCTCGGAAGAGGTGCGCCTTGACGGTTCCGTCGTCGACGCCGATGGCGGCGCCGATCTCGGCGACCGTCCGGTCCTCGTAGTGCTTCATCACGAAGATCGCCTTCTGCCGGGGAGAAAGGGCGTCGAGCGCCTCGCCGATCCTCCGGCGTATCTGCCGCGAGCGGGCCTCCCGCTCGGGCGTGGTGGCGTCCACCGGCTCCAGGGACGGAGGAAGCTGCGCGGCGCCGGTCTCGTCGGCGTCGGCGAGGTCTCCGAACGAGACGACCGGCCGGCGCCGGCGCGCCGCGTCCCGGACGGCGTTGACGGCGATCCGGTTCAGCCAGGTCTCGAAAGACGCCTCCCCCTTGAAGTCGGGAACCGCGCGCCAGGCTTTCACGAAGACGTCCTGAGTGAGGGCGTCGGCGTCTGCCGCGTTCCGGACGAGCGTGTAGATGAGCCGGAAGACCTTCCGCTGATACGTCCGCACGAAGTGCTCGAAGGCGTCGGGCTCGCCGCCTCGCACCCGGTCGAGAAGCTCCCGCTCGCGCTCCCGGATCCCCGGTTCCCGCGCGGGCTCCCCCTCGCCCGGGAGGTCGTTCGCCACGTCCGTTCTCCTCCCTCGAGGACCTTCCTCGAACCTCAAGACCCGGGCCGCCGTCGAGGTCCCCATGACGGGAGGGACGCATCCGGCAGATCCGGGGTTTACTCGGGCGAGGATAGCTCTTCAGCGTCTCCAGGGACGCAGGACGGCCTTCAACCGGTTCCAGGAGAGGAGCCGGAGCCGGAGGGCGGCGTGAACGGCCGCGGCTGCGGCCGGAACCGGTTCCGGCGCCCAGTAGGCCCGGAGGAGCTGCCGGCGGTCTTCCACCCGCGTCAGCCCCGGCCGCGAGAGGTCCCGGAGACGCGTGAACGTCGCGAGCGGGGGTCTCCGGATCCGGGCACGGTCGAGGTCGACGATCCAGAGGCGAGGCCCCGACTCCCCGTCGGTCACGAGGATGTTCCCGTCGGAGAAATCGCGGAAGAAGACGCCCGAATCGTGCATCCGGCGGGCGAAGCGGGCGAGGGCGGGAAGGACCTCCTCGAAGCTCGACCGGAGCGGGAGCGCCCCGAGCGAGGGGTCGTTCCGCCGAAGGAAGAACGCCCGCACCTCGACGGCCCCCTCGACTTTTCGGACGACGAGGACGCTCTCCTCGGGCGTCACCTCGATTCCGAGCGGCTCCGGCGTGTCGAGCCCGTGGGCGAGGAGGTGACGGGCGATCCGAAGGGACCGCTCGGCGCGCGTCTTTCCGTCGGGCTGGCGGAAGTCGCGCGGGATCCGCTTCACGACGACAGGGACCCGCTCTCCCCCCACGACGAGATGGCCGTCCCTCACGTCGTGCCGGGCCGGGTAGGCCGGCGTCTGCCGGCTCACTTCGATCCTGTCGGTGATCTCGCTCAATCGCGCAGAGGATACGATGCCACGACCGGCCCACCGGACCGGAAGGCGGGGGTCCCGAGGAGCAGATGGATCGAAAATTCCTTCACACCTACCAGCTCGTCGTCGAGGGGCTCCCCGAGCCGAGGGAGTTCCTGATGCCGTTCGAGTCCGACGACGTCATCCTGGCGACCGACGCCTGCTCGCGTTACATCGCCCGGCAGGAGGACAACTTCCTCCCTCTCGGCGCGGACCAGGCCGTCCGTGCGAACCGCGTCCTCCTCGTGAAGCACGTCTCCGTCGGGCCGTTCGAGGAGTGATCCGGTAGACTCCGCTCCCGCCGCCCGAGGGCGGCGGATTCCGGACGGGCCCGTAGCTCAGGTGGATAGAGCAGCGGTTTCCTAAACCGCGTGTCGGGAGTTCGAGTCTCCCCGGGCCCACCACTCCCCTCGCCCCCGCGGCGGATAGACTCCCCTCGCTCCATGCACGCAGGCTCTCCCCACCTCGCCGTCTTCCGCCTCGCCGACGTGGCCGAGGTGGAGACGCTCGTCGACGGAGAGCCCGCCGACATCCGGATCGAGGTCTTCGAGGACGCGGCGAACCCGGGGCAGTTCCGGTGTCGGACCTGGCGCCTCGTGGAGGTCGGGCTGCATCCCGCCGCCCCCTCCGACGAGGACGGCGGCCTCGACACCGAGTGGGAGACGCTCTTCGTCCCGTGGTGGGTCCCGGGAGGGTTCGTGACGGACGAGCCGTTCTTCTCCGCGTCGAAGGAGTCCGCCCTCGAGGCCGTACTCGACGACCTCCGCGTCTACCTCGCCGTCACGCGGCACGCCGAGGACGGGAGCGAGCCTCCGGCAGGCTCCCCTCCGCCCGCGTCAGCCTGAACCTTCCCGGTCCTCGCCGCTCCGGACGAGACGAAGGCCGTGCTTCGGGGTGGGAGTCGGCCGTCCGGCCGTCCCCGCCGGCCGCAGGATGCGTCTCCCGCCCGTCGGCTCCCCGAACTGGTTCACGCCCGTCTCGTCCTTGATCGCCTGGACCACGCGTCCGCGCAGCTCCGACCAGAACCACTCCCCCTTCTTCGGCGCACGTTCTTCGCCGGTCCACTCGAAACCGGGAGGAGGCGGACCGAAGTCCTCGGGCTTCTTCGCGAGCTGCAAGCGGAAGACGAACGGGCCTTCCGGCTCGAGCGTGCCGAAGACGAGAAGCTCGCCCCCGCGACGGCAGACGGTCGCCTCGACTTCCTCGAACCCGTCCGGAAGCTCCGGCCCGCCATCTTCGTGCTCCGTCATCGGCCTCTCCTCGCCCGGATCATCGCCCGAAAGGCCGCCCTGCGCTCGGGGCGGGCGCGTCCTTCCGTCAGCGGCGAGTCGCGGACTCGGGACGGCCGAGGAGGAAGCCCTGGCCGAGCGCGACTCCGAGCTCGCGCACGGCGGCGAGCTCCTCGTCGCTTTCGATCCCCTCCGCGACAGTCACGGCGCCGATCCGCTCCCCGAGGCGGACGAGCATCGCCACGATCTCGCTCTTGATCCCGTCCCGGTGGAGCCCCGAGACGAGGAACTGGGAGATCTTCAGGTAGTCGGGCCGGAGCTCGGCGAGGGCGTGGAGCGAGGCGTGTCCGGAGCCGGCGTCGTCGAGAGCGATCCGGAAGCCCGCGCGCCGGAGCGCCGAGAGCCCTCCGCGGAACGCCTCGAAGTCGGCGATCGCCCCGCGCTCCGTGATCTCGAGGACGACCGACGGCCCGACGGCGACGAGCGGGTTCAGGACCTCGAGCCCTCCGTGCGCGAGCTCGTTCACGACGTGGGTCTCGACGTTGACGAAGAGGAGCTCCTCCGCGGCCGGGACGAAGCGGGTCGCCGAGAGCGAGAGGCACGCCTGCTCGAGGGACAGGACGCGGCCGTGGCGCGCCGCGTACTCGAAGAGGACCTCGGGGCTCTCGAAGCTCGAGCCCTCGGGTCCGCGCGTCAGCGCCTCGCGGGCGACGACCTTCATCGAGGCGAGCTCCCGGATCGGCTGGAAGACGACCTCGAGCCGGCCGCCGCGAAGGAGGGCGTCGAACTCCGCCTTCTGCGCCACGGCCCGTTCGCCTTCCCGCGTCGAGGCCACGGCCGAGGCCTCCGCCAGCGCCCTCTCGACGAGGCGCTCGAGCCTCGCCTGGGGGCTGTATCGGAGCCGGGTGGCCGCGGCCGTGACCTGCAGGCGGCGGTGAACGCGTCCGAGGAAGCGCTCGCCCAGGAGCGCCCCGAGCGACTCCGCCACCTGCCGCGCCTTCCGGTCGAGCCGCGTCGCGGCCTCCCCTTCGCCCAGGCCGGGCGGAAGGCCGACGAAGGCCACCATCGCCGTCGAGCCCGGCCGGCGGACGGCGAGCAGGTCGCCGGTCGAGAAGAGCGTGCCGACGAGCCGCCGGAGCGACCGGCCCGCCTCGCGGACGACGTCGTCGAGGACCTCCCAGCCGTAATGCTCCTCCAGAGCGCCGGCGGCGTCGACGTCGACGAGAAGGACCCCGAACTCCTCGTCCCCCAGGAGCCTCTCGCGGAGCGAGTCGACGACGACGGAGATCGCCGGGAGCCCGGTGAGCGCGTCGAGGAGGAGCCCGCGGGCGCGGTGCTCGGGAAGCTCCGGCCCGAACGGCTCCGGGGACGTGGCGTCCCGGTCCGCGAGGGCGCTCTCCACCGCTTCCAGGAGCTTCGCCCGCGTGAACGGCTTCGTGACGAAGTCGGTCGCGCCGGCCTGCCGGCCCGTGACGAAGTCGCGGATCTCCGACCGCCCCGTCAGCATCACGATCGGGATCGCGGCGGTTTCCGCCAGGCTCCGGAGCGTCGCGCAGACCTCCCAGCCGGAAAGGCCCGGGAGGCCGACGTCCAGGAGGACGAGGTCGGGTCGGTCGGCCACCGCCCGCTCGACCCCCGCGCTTCCGTTCGCGGCGCCCACGGGCTCGTAGCCCGCGGCCCGGAGCTGCCCCTCGACGAGCGCCCGGAGGTCGGCGTCGTCGTCCACGACGAGGATCCTTTTTCGCGACATCGGTGTGCGGGGATTCTACCGGTCGTGCCGGAACTCCGCGTCGAAGCTCGCGAGGACCTCGTCGGGCGCGGCCGGTCCCGCCTCGACGGATTGCACGCGAGCGAAACGCGGACCTTCCCAGAGGGCCGATTCCAGCCTGTCGAGAGCGTGCTCCGCCCCCTCCGCCACGACGAGGACCCTCCCGTCGGGCAGATTCGAGACGCCGCCGACGAGGCCGAGGCCGCGCGCCGTCCGCGCTGCGAAAGCCCGATAGCCTACCCCCTGGACCCGCCCCGCGACGAGCCACCGCCGGGCGGCGCTCTCGAAGCCGCCGGTCACCGGCGCGCCTCCGCCGGCGCCTTTTCCCACCCGAACTTCCCCACGAGAGGCACGTACGCGACCTCTCCGGCGTCCTCGGTCCGTGTCCGGCCGCTCGGCAGCTTCTTGACGACGAGAAGGCGCTGCCGGCCGGGCGGCCCGACCGGCACGACGAGCCGCCCGGTCGCGGAGAGCTGCGAGACGAGCGGGACCGGCACCTCGGGCGCGCCGGCCGCGACGACGATCGCGTCGTAGGGCGCGTGCTCCCGCCAGCCGTACGTCCCGTCGAAAACCTTCACGGAGACGTTGCCGATTCCGAGGAACGCGAGGACGCGCCGGGCCTCGGCTGCGAGCTCCGGAATCCGCTCGAGCGTGAAGACCTGCCCCGCGAGCCGGGCGAGGACGGCCGCCTGGTAGCCCGAGCCCGTCCCCACCTCGAGGACGCGCCCACCGGAGGGGATCGCCGCCAGCTCCGCGGATCGCCCGACGTTCGCCGCCTGGGTGATCGTCTGCCCCGCTCCGATCGGAAGGGCGTGGTCGCCGTACGCCTCGCCCGCGAGCGCCCTCGGGACGAAGAGGTGCCTCGGCACGGCCTCGAGCGCCTCCACGACCTGCCGGTCCGAGATCAGGCCGGCGGAGACGATGCGCGCGACCATGGCGCGCCGCGCCTCTGCGCCCGCCCGCGCGGCGCGCGCGACCTCGGGGTCCTCCGGCCTCACGCCGGGATCTTAGCTTCGGTCCGGGCCGTTCGCGCGGCTCCCTTCGAGCCGCGCGGAGAGGTCCTCGAGGGCCCGGTACGCCGTCAGGTCGAGGTGGAGGGGCGTCACCGAGACGAGCCCTTCGGCCACGGTCGTCAGGTCGCTCCCTTCGGACTGGGTGTCGACGTGGGAGCCTCCGATCCAGTAGTACGGCCTTCCGCGCGGGTCGACCTTTTCCACGACGCTCTCTCCGTAGCGGCGACGCCCCATCCGGGTCGCCCGGAGCCCCGTCGGGCGCCCTTCCGGGATGTTCACGTTCCAGAGGACGTCCTCCGCCATCGGACGGGAAAGCGCCAGCCGGATCACCTCTTCCGCGATCCGCTCCGCCTCTGAGAAATCGGGACCGGCGCCGCCGTCCTTCCGACAGTCCAGGGAGAAGGCGATGGACGGCACGCCGAGGAGGGTCCCCTCGAACGCCGCCGCGACCGTCCCCGAGTAGGTGACGTCGTCGCCGAGGTTCGGTCCGAGGTTGATCCCGGAGAAGACGAAATCCGGCCGGACGTCCTTCAGGATCCGGCAGATCGCGAGGTTCACGCAGTCCGTCGGCGTCCCGTCGACGACCCAGGAGCGCTCCCCCGTCTTCACCACGCGCAGGGGCCGGGTGAGCGTGAGCGCATGGGAGGTCGCGCTCTGCTCCCGGTCGGGGGCGACGACCCAGGTCTCGAAGCCGGCGGCCGTCGCCGCGCGCTCGAGCGCCTCGATCCCCGGGCTGTGGATCCCGTCGTCGTTCGAGACGAGGGCGCGCATCAGGCGCCGCCCCGGTAGACGACCCGGTTCCGCTCCGTCTCGTGGAGAGAGAGCGTCACGAGCCGCGCCGGCGCGACGTGGGGAGCGAGCTCGTTCCAGAAGCAGACGGCGAGGTTCTCGGCCGTCGGGACGATCCCCGCGAGGAAGTCCACGTCGACGTTCAGGTTCCGGTGGTCGCACCGCCGGACGACCTTCTCGTCGACGATCCGCTTCAGGTGCGAGAAGTCGAGGACCCAGCCGGTGACCGGGTCGATCGGCCCCTCGACCGTCACCTCGACGGTGTAGGTGTGGCCGTGGCCGTGCGGGTTGTTGCACTTGCCGAACGTGGCGCGATTCCACTCGTCGTCCCGTGCCGGGTTGTGCAGTCTATGCGCGGCGCTGAAGGTGGCGGTCGTGGTGATCCGGGTGAGCGGCTGAGCCGCCGTCGTCTCTGTCACGGTGAAGGCTCCGGCCCCGGGAGGGGCGAAGGCGCCCGCCGGTTCCGCGGGGCGCCTGGCCAGGAATCTAGCACGCGCCCGGGGCCCTCCCCGCGTGTCGTTGCCCGCGCTACTCCATCAGGCCGGGGATGCCGTTCGGACCGAGAGCGGCGATGAGGAGCGTCGCGGCCGTCGCCGCCGCGAGCCCCCACGTGACGGCGTCCCGCGCCGCGAAGAGGACCGGGTCGTCGTCCATCTCTCCACGCCCGACGAGGACCCAGAGCCGGCTCATCCAGTAGAGCAGGATCGGCACCAGGAGCCAGAGCCAGCCCGGGTGCGCGTAGAGCCGCTTCGTGACGTCGCTGTGGATGTAGATCGCGAGGACGACCGCGGAGAGATAGCCCCCCGTCGCGCCGAGGACCGGGACCGTGGCCGCGTCCACCGCCCGCCAGTCGCGCCCGGCCGCCGAGCCGAGCCCGCGATCCTTCAGTGAGACGAGCTCGGAGGCCCTCTTCACGAACGCGAGCGAGAGGAAGAAGAACACCGAGAACGCCAGGAGCCACGGAGAGACGAGGACGCCCGTGGCCGCGCCGCCGAGGAGGACCCGGAGCGTGTAGAGGAACGCGAGCGTGAAGACGTCGACGAGGACCTTGCGCTTCAGGAGCAGCGTGTAGAGCGTCGTCGCCCCGAAGTAGGCCAGGAGGAGGAGCCGCGCGCCCGGCGGGAGCGTGAACGCCACGGCCGCCGCCCCCGCGAGGAGGATCGGGACGAGCGCGACGGCCCCGCTCACAGGCAGCCGCCCGCTCGCAATCGGCCGCGAGCGCTTCGACGGGTGACGCCGATCGGCCGGCAGGTCGGAGAGGTCGTTCAGCAGGTAGACGGCGGAGGCGAGGAGCGAGAGCGCGAGGAAAGCGAGCGCCGCCGCCCCGAACGCCGCGGGCGCAAAGACGTGCGCCGTGAGGAGGGGGACGAAGACGAGGAGGTTCTTGATCCACTGCCGGGCGCGGATCGCCGACAAGAGTGTGCGGACCTTTGGCCCTTCGTCCGGCAGGAGAGCGGCGACCGGCGTTCCAGCCGCCTCGACCTCCGCCCGCAGCCGGACGCCCGGTCCGACGAGGACGGCCTTTCGGGCGCTTCGGAAGACCGGCAGGTCGGCTCGCCGGTCCGCGACATAGTCGAAGCCCTTCTCCCCGAAGCGGGCGACGAGCTCCACGCGCTTCGCTTCCCCCCCGAGGTTCCTTCGTCCGTCGCTGGCGAGGACCTCGTCGAAGAGCCCGACCCGATCGGCGACGGGGCGCGCGAGGAGCTCGTCCGAGGCCGTGGCGAGGACAATCCTCCTCCCGCGGGCCCTCTCCTCCCGGAGGTACCCCACGACCTCCTCGCGGAACGGGAGCGCCTCCGTATCGATCGGCGCGGCGACGGCGAGCCGTCGCTTCAGCCCGGCGCGGTCGCCGCGGAAGAGGTCGGGAAGGGCCGCGAGCGCGGCGCGCGGCGCGCGGGCGACCGCCCGGACCGCGGACTCGTGGAGGAGGTCGGTCCGCAGGAGCGTCCCGTCGAGATCGACGACCAGGGGCACCCCGCCGTTTCCGCTCCGATCGTCGTGGCCGCTCACGTCCGCCGAGGTTACCCGCGCGGGGAGAAAGCGGGAAGCGCGGCGATCCCCTCGGCGAGCGCGGAGTAGTCATCCTCCCCGTGCCCGCGCGCCTCGGCCGTCTCGAGGGTGCGGAGAACGGCCGCCACGACGGCCGGCTCGAGACCCGCCTCCCGTGCGGCGCTCTCGAAGAGCCGGAGGTCCTTCCCGAGGAGCCGGAGCGGGAACGTCGGGTTCGAGTACTCGGCTTCCACCATCCGCCCGAGCTTCTTGTCGAACGTCGGCGCGAAGAGCGCGCTCGGACGGAGCACCTCCATGAAGAGGTCCGTCGGAACGTCGGACGCGCGGACGAAGGCCAGGCTCGTTGCGAACGCCGTCGTCAGCGAGCCGATCAGCTGGTTGAGCGCGAGCTTCAGCGCGGCCGCCCGACCGACCTCTCCGACGAGGCGGACCTCCCGGCCGAGCCGCCTCAGCAGCGGCGCGATCCGCGCGAGCTGCTCCGCCGTCCCGCCGACCATCACCTGGAGCGTCCCTTCGTCCGCCTGCGGGATGCTCCCGAGAACGGGGGCTTCGACCCACTCGCCGCCGGCCTCGGCGACCTCCCCCGCGAAGGCGCGGCTCTCGTCGGGGCCGATCGTCCCCATCTGGACGACGGTCTTCCTGGCGAGCGCGTTCCGCACGCCGGGCGCGGCGAAGACGGCCCGGATCGCCGGGGCGTCGGCGAGCATCAGGATCGATACGGGAGAGGCCGCGAAGGCGGCCGCGGCCGTCGGCGCGACCGCGATCCCCGCCTCGCGGAGCGCCTCCGCTTTCGCCGCCGTCCGGTTCCAGACCGTCACCGTAAGACCGGTCGCCGCGAGCCGGCGTGCCATCGGGGCGCCGAGGAGTCCCGTGCCGAGGAGGGAGACGTCGCTCATCTGGCGATTCTCCGACGCGCGCGGATAATCGGGAACCGCCCCTGCGAGACCGTGCGCCCCCACGCGCGAGGAGACCCGATGAGCGAGATCGCCCCGTTCCCGGAAGGCTTCCTCTGGGGAGCCGCCACCTCCGCCTACCAGGTCGAGGGATCGCCCCTCGCCGACGGAGCGGGCCCCAGCATCTGGCATCGGTTCGCCCGGATCCCCGGCAAGGTGCGGGACGGCGACACGGGAGACGTCGCCTGCGACCACTACAACCGGTACGCCGAAGACGTCGCGCTGATGAAGGCGCTCGGCCTCGGCGCCTACCGCTTCTCGATCTCCTGGAGCCGCGTCCTCCCCGAGGGGCGGGGCCGCGTGAACGAGAAGGGGCTCGACTTCTACCGCCGCCTCGTCGACGCGCTCCGCGAGGCCGGCATCCGCCCGATGGCGACGCTCTACCATTGGGACCTCCCCGCCGCCCTCGACGACCGCGGCGGCTGGACGAACCCCGACGCCGCCTCCTGGTTCGCCGACTACGCGACCGCCTGCTACCGCGCCCTCGACGGCGCCGTCGACCTCTGGGCGACGCTGAACGAGCCGTGGGTCGTCGCCGACGGCGGCTATCTCCACGGCGTCCTCGCTCCCGGGATCGCGAGCCCCTGGGCGGCGGCCCGGGCCGCGAAGAACCTCCTCCTCGCCCCCGCGGCCGGCGTCGCCGCGTACCGGGCCGAGGGGAAGGGGCAGGTCGGCCTCGTCGTCAACCTCGAGCCGAAGTACCCCGCCTCCGAGCGCCCCGAGGACCTCGCCGCGGTGGCGCGAGCCGACGCCTACATGAACCGCCAGTACCTCGACCCCGCGCTCCTCGGGAAGGTCCCCGAAGGGCTCGCCGGGATCTTCGGCGAGGCGTGGGAGGGGCCGACCGAGGCCGAGCTCGCCGCGATGAAGGAGCCGATCGACTTCCTGGGCGTCAACTACTACACCCGCGCCGTCGTCTACGACGACCCGCGCAGCTTCCCGGTCATGGAAGGGCGCGCGTTTCAGAGGAACGCGACCCACACCGAGACCGGCTGGGAGGTCTGGCCCGACGGGCTCTACGACGTCCTGACGTGGGTCCGCCGCCGCTACGGGAACCTCCCGCTCTACGTCACCGAGAACGGCGCGGCCTTCTACGACCCGCCGGTCGCCCCCGGCCCCGTCCTCGACGACCCGCTCCGCGTCGCCTACCTCGACGCGCACCTCGGCGCCGTCCGGCGCGCGATCGCCGACGGCGTCGACGTCCGCGGCTACTTCGCCTGGTCTCTCCTCGACAACCTCGAGTGGGCGCACGGCTTCCGGAAGAGGTTCGGCATCGTCCACGTCGACTTCGCGACGCAGAAGCGGACGCCGAAGGCGAGCGCCCGCTTCTACTCCGAGGTGATCCGGACGAACGGCGAGTGCCTGAAGGGCTGAGGGCGGGCCTCCCCGCGCGGCCCGCACGCCGCTAGGGCCTCCACCGGACCGTCACGGCCGCCGCCGCCCCTGCCGGGAGGGGCGGGAGGAGCGTCCCTTCGAGCGGCCTCCCGTCGACCGCGACGCGCACCTCTCCCGGCGCGAGCGACGGGTCGCGGACGACGGTGACGTCGAGCGTCGCGCCGCGCCAGGGACGCGTCATCCGGGCCTCGCTCCACCCCGGCGGCAGGCACGGGTCGAAACGCATCCCGTCCCACTCGGGGCGAACGCCGACGACCCGGTCGCAGACGACGCGGTGGAGCCACTGCGCCGAGCCGGTGTACCAGGTCCAGCCGGCGCGGCCGTGGTGCGGCGAATCGGGGCCGTCGACGTTCCCCGGCAGGACGTACGGCTCGGCGAGGGAGCGCTCCGGGTCCTTTCGCGTCGGGTCGATCGCCGCGAGAAGGCGTTCGACGAGCTCGGGGTCCTTCGCCTTCGCCGCCGCCGAGATCGCCCACGTCGCCGCGTGCGTGTAGACGCCGCCGTTCTCCCTCATCCCCGGGGCGTACCGCGTGATGTAGCCGATCTCCCGGACGGGGCGATCGTAGGCCGGCGCGAGGAGGAGCGCACCCGCCTCGCTGACGAGCCGCTTCTTCACGGCGGACATCGCGGCGGAGGCCCGCTCCGGCGGGGCGACGTCGGAAAGGACGGCCCACGTCTGCGCGTTCAGGTAGATCGCGCCGCGCGCGCTCTCTTGGCTCCCGAGCTTCTCGCCGGAGTCGAGCGTCGCGCGCCAGTACCACTCCCCGTCCCAGGCGTGTTCGTTGATCGCGGCGACGAGCGCCTCGCGGCGCCGCGCGAAGTCGGCGGCGCGGGCCGGCTCCCCCGTCCGCCGCCAGAGCTCGCTCCAGTCGGCGAGGAGGCCCGCGAGGAAGTGGGCGAGCCAGACCGACTCCCCCTTCTCCTCGAGTCCGACGGCGGAGAGGCCGTCGTTCCAGTCGCCGGCCCCGATGTACGGGAGGCCGCGAGGGCTCGTCCGGCGGAAAGCCCGCTCGAACGCGCGGAGGACGTGCTCGGAAAGAGGCGCCGGCTGCGGGTCGTCGAGGAACGGCGCGCGGTCGGCGAGGATCGAGAGGTCCCCCGTCTCCTTCACGTACGCCGCGGCGACGAACGCGAGCCAGAGAAGGTCGTCCGTCATCTTCGTGACGTGCCCCAGCTCCGAGAGCGGGTGCCACCAGTGGTAGACGGAGCCGTCCGAGAACTGATGCTCCGCGTGGAGGGCGACCTGCTCCCGGGTCCGCGCGGGGTCGATCGTCAGCCAGGCCTGCGAGTCCTGGAGCTGGTCGCGGAAGCCGTAGGCGCCGCTCTGCTGGTAGTAGCCGCAGCGCCCGTGAATCCGCGCCGAGATCGCCTGGTAGCGGACCCAGTCGTTCAGGAAGGCGTCGAACGTGGCGTCGGGCGTCTCGACACGGTGCGCCGCGAGGAGGCGGCGCCACGCCTCGCGCGCCGCCGCGAGGGATGCGTCGAACGCCGCGACGGCGCCGTAGCGCGCGAGGAGCGCGCGGACGCCCTCCTCCGTCTCGGAGGTCGCGATCGTGAAGCCGAGGTCGAGCGAGCCGCCCGCGGTGAGCTCGACCGGCACCCGGAGAGCTCCGACGGCGTCGCCGTGGCGGCCGAAGAGGCCGGGCCAGGGGGCGTCGGAGAGCGCCGCGGGCGCGGCGAACGAGCCGAGCCTCCCGAGAAAGGCGGCCTTGTCCCCCTCCGCTTCGGAGACGCACTCGGTGCAGGCGAAGGCGCTGACGTAGGGGAAGGAGGTGTTCCAGTGCCCCCAGCGGGCCGAGCCGACCTCCCACATGTGCGACCGGGCGAAGACGGCATTCCGCCCGGCGTCGCGCTCGCACTCGAGGAAGAGCTTCGTGAACTCCCGACGAGGCGACGGCGTCACCCCGCAGTTCCACTCCACGAACGCGACGAGCTCGAGACGGCGTGGAACGCCGCTCTCGTTCGTCAGCCGGAGCCGCCAGAGCTCGGCCGTCGCCTCCGGGTCGACGAAGAGCGTCCACTCGGCCGCGACGCCGCGAAGCGCCGTCCGGAACGTCGTGGCGCCGATCCCGTGCCGGCACTCGAAGCGGTCGTAGGCGGGGAGCGACGGCGCCGGGGCGAGCGGCCACGACTCCCCCGTCTCGACGTCCCGGAGCCAGAGGAAGCGCCCGGAGGAGTCCCGCGTCAGGTCCTGCTCCCAGCGGGTCACGACGGCGAGCTGGGAGTTGTCGACCCACGTGAAGCCGGAGCCGGTCTGGCTGACGACGAGGCCGGCGCGGCGGTTCGCGACGACGTTCACCCAGGGGCGCGGCGTCCGCGGGTCGGTGACGACGTACTCGCGGCCGTCGTCCGTGAAACGCCCGTAGGCGTTCGCCGCTTCGACGCGGCGCGCGGGGGACTGGCTCATGCATCCTCCGGAAGAGAGTTCGGAGAGCGATGAAGTCGCGTCACGGCCGGACGACGACCTCGGCGGGAAGGGTGCGGACGACGACCTCCCCGGCCGGGGAGAGGGCGAGGGGGCGGCCGTCGACGGTCGCCGTCCGCGGGTTCGCGGGGAGGGGCGGCTTCACGACGAGGCCGCCGGGAGGGAGCTCGCGAAGGCCGGCGAGGCGAACGCGGACGCCCGCCCCGGCGGCCGCGAGCGAGATGTCGAGAGGGCCGTACGGCGTGCCGAGCCCCCTCACCGAAACGCCGCGCTCCGAGCGGACCCACCGCTCCGGGAGCCCGGCGCCGACGACGAGCGCGGCGTGCGCCTCCCGCTCGTAGGCGAAGAGGTCGAGGAACGAGCGGGC